>DASUEN010000294.1:0-28457 GCA_036275055.1 Thermoanaerobaculia bacterium | reverse complement strand
GCTCCTCGCCTGGCTACTACGACTTCGACGCCTTCGAGGAGATGCAGGTGACGACCGGCGGCAGCGATGCCTCCATCGCCACCGGCGGCGTGGTGCTCAACATGGTCACCAAGCGCGGCACCAACGAGTGGCGCGGCTCGGGCCGCTATCTGCAGTCGAGCAGCGGCACGCAGTCCAACCTCTCCTTCAAGAACAGCGACCTCGGCCAGCCCGGTCCCTGGAACGGCAATCACGCCCAGACCGCTTTCACGCAGGGCAACCGGATCGACAAGATCCAGGACTATGGCGCCGAGCTCGGCGGGCCGATCCTCAAAGACCGGTTGTGGATCTGGGGGTCGTATTCCAAGCCGAAGATCGACCTCTTCACGATCAACGACTTCAGTGACAAGACCACCCTCAAGGACTGGAACGGCAAGCTGAACGCCCAGGTCACCGCCAGCAACTCGGCCACCGGTTTCATCTGGCAGAGCGAGAAGATCAAGCTCGGCCGCAATGCCGGCCCGACCCGGCCGCAGGAAACCACCTGGGACCAGGACAACTTCGGCCCCAGCCCGACCACCTGGAAGGTGGAGGACACACAGATCTTCAACAGCAACTTCTTCGCCACCGGCATGTACTCCAAGGTCAACGGCGGCTTCGAGCTCGTTCCCGAGGGCGGCAACCAGTTGGCGTTCCGGGATGCCAGCCTCGTGTGGCACAACAGCTTCCTGCTCGAGCAGATCGAGCGGCCGCAGGAGCAGGAAAAGCTCGACGGCTCGAACTTCTTCAACACCGGCAACCTCTCCCACGAGCTCAAGTACGGCGCCGGCTATCGTACGGCCGAGTCGTCGACGCTCTTCAGTTGGCCGGGCGGCGGGCTCCAGCTCACGCTCTCCGGCGACTTCCCGCTCCTCGTCCTGTCCCGTGACGCGACGCCCAAGGTGAAGACCGACTACACCAACGTCTATGCCCAGGACACCATCGCCCTCGGCAACCTGACGGCCAACATCGGCGTGCGCTGGGATCGCCAGGGTGGCAGGAACGAGGCCTCGACGGCTCCCGCCAACCCGGTGGCTCCGGACCTTCTCCCCGCCGTCAACTACGCGGGGCAGGACGCCGGCTTCTCCTGGAGCGATTTCACTCCCCGCCTGGGGCTCACCTACGCCCTGGGTGCGCAGCGCAAGACCCTGCTGCGGTTCAGCTACTCCCGCTTTGCCGACCAGCTCGGCACCGGCACCGCGGGCTGGCTCAACCCCCTGGGGGGCTTGAGCTATCGCTACTTCTACACCACCAACAACGGCTCGCCCGTTCTCACGCCGGGCGCCATCGGCCCCGAGGTCGCGTCGCCCAGCGGTAACGTCAACCCCATCACCTTCGGGCTCCTGCAGTCGAACGCCGTGAACCCGAACCTGAGCGCTCCGCTCACCGACGAGCTGCTGCTCGGCGTCGAGCACGCCCTGCTGCCGGAGTTCGTCGTCGGGCTCAACCTCAGCTATCGCAAGTACCACAACACCCTCGAGGCCGAGCGGCTCGTCTTCGACTCCGACAACCCGTTCGACGAGTCCCTGCTCAACAGCGTCGGCCGCGTCGGCCAGCGCAGCGACTACGTGCAGCACTCGCAGCAAGTGGTGGCTCCGGACGGCCATACCTACACGGTGAACTACTACGAGTTGCGTCCGGGCGTCTCCACTCGCAACGGCTTCCTCCTCACCAACGGCGACCGCGAGCAGGAGTTCAAGGGCGCGGCCCTCACCTTCAACAAGCGTCTCGCCAACCGCTGGATGTTGCGGGGCAACGTCTCCTGGCAGGACTGGACGTGGAAGATCCCCAGCAGCGCCAACCTGGACCCCACCGATACCGTGGCCGGCGGCGTCGTCGACGGCACCGAGGTGCTCCAGGGCTCCGGCACCACCTCCGGCCCCAAGGGGAGCGTGTTCATCAACAGCAAGTGGTCCTACAGCCTCAACGGCATGTATCAGATCGCGCCCGACCGCCCCTGGGGCTTCAACGTCGCCGCGAACCTGACCGGCCGCGAGGGGTATCCGGAGCGCTACGTCGACCGTATCAACCGGGCGACCATCCCTGACAACGGCGGCTCGGGCATCGACGTGCCGGTGGTCTCGGATCCGAACGCCTTCCGCTATCCCAACATCAACGTCGTCGACTTCCGGGTGGAGAAGGAGTTCACCTTCAACCAGTTCGGCCTCACGCTCGGGGTGGACGTGTTCAACGCCTTCAACGAGTCGTACGTGCTCCAGCGGCAGACGGTGATCGCCACCAACGGCCAGCCGGTGAGCAACGGCGACTTCGTCACCGAGATCCTGAGCCCACGCGTCTATCGTATCGGCGCGCGGTTCAGCTTCCGCTAAACCGCCTTTCATCAAGCTCCGCCGGCGGCTTTACCTCCGGCGGGGCCTTTTTTGATTTTTCGGGTCTTGTCTTGGCTTTGGTCCACGGGATCGACGAGGGCGCGAAAGGACGTCTCATGAGCCTGACCTTCCGTAGCGCGAACATCGACATCGACGACGAGATTCGCGAGCGCCGCCTCGCCGAGTTGCTCGCCGCGGCCGCCACCCTGCAACGCCAGCTCGCCGCCCTGCTGGGTCCCCCTTCCCCCGAGCCGTCGACCCTGCGCCGCTTGGCGGTGCGCAACAACGGCAACGTCCTGTTCCTGGCCCCGGAGGAGATCGAGTGGATCGAGGCCGCGGGCAACTACGTCCGCCTCAACGCCGGCGGGCAATCCCACCTGCTGCGCGAGACCATGTCCGGAGTCGAGGGGAAGCTCCCCAAGCACGGCTTCCTGCGCATCCACCGCTCGGCGATCGTCAACCTCGAATCCGTCCGCGAGCTCGAGCCCAGCCCGCACGGCGACTTCGTCGTGGTGCTGCGCAGTGGCAAGCGGCTCCCCCTCTCCCGCGGCTGCCGAGACCGCCTGGAGGAGGCGCTGGGAACGGCGTAGAAACTGCCGGCGCTCAGAGCGCCCCCACCCAAGACCCTCACCCCTGCCCCTCTCCCGCCCCCTCGCCACCCCCCTCACCGGGAGAGGGGAACCCGGTTGGGGCGGTCGCGCAGTTCTCCCTCGTCCCTGTTGTCCTTGCTGTCCCTTTCGTCCCTTCTTGCTGTTCTCCCTCTTCTCCCGGTGAGGGGGGAAGGGAGGGGGCGGGAGAAGAGGGCCGGGGTGATGAGGGTCTTGGGCGGGGGGAGTCTCCGAGGCAGAGTGAGCGCCAGCCCTACTGCGCCCTCTCCACCCGCACCTCGGGATCGCCGTAGTGGTCGCGCTTCACCGTCACCTGCCAGGGATTGCAGCAAACCTCACAGTCCTGCACCAGGGTTCCCCAGACGTCGGGTTCCAGCGTGATCTCCACCCGCTCGCCGCAGTAGGGGCACTGCACCTCGATCGTGTCGCTCCAGTAGCCGTCGCGCTCCACCGTCAGCCTCCCTTCGCCCGGCCGAGCTTCACGACGATCTCGAACTCCTTCTTCGTCACCGGCTGAACGGAGAGGCGCGAGCCCTTCTGGACCACCACCATGGCGGCGAGCCCCTTCGCCTCTTTGAGCTCGGCGAGGGGGACGATCTGCTGGAACTTCTCCACGAAGCGGACGTCCACCATGTACCAGGTGGGGTTGGCCGGATCGCTCTTGGGGTCGAAGTAGTGGTGGCCCTTCTGGAAGGCATAGGGATCGGGATACCCCTCGCGGGCGATCTCGGCGACGCCCGCGACCCCCGAGGGCTCGGCGTTCGAGGCGTAGAAGAGGACGCCGTCGCCCACCTTCATGTCGTCGCGCATCGTGTTGCGCGCCTGGAAGTTGCGGACGCCCTCCCAGGTCGTCACCCCGTCCCGCTCGAGGTCGTCGATCGAGTACGCTTCGGGCTCGCATTTCATCAGCCAGTACTTTTTCGCTCGTGCCATGGATCCTCGTCTCCGTCAACAGCAGCTTACCCTGGCCTGGCGCTCGGAGGATAGGTGGAGGATGAGCGTCGCCAAAGCCAGGATGAGCGCTACGAAACGGAGGAGGAACGCTAGGGAAGGGAGGACGAGTACTAGGAAAGGGAGGAAGAGCACTACTTCCTGGGAGGATGAGCGTCGCCAAAGCCAGGATGAGCGCTACGAAACGGAGGAGGAACGCTAGGGAAGGGAGGACGAGCGCTACGGAAGGGAGGAAGAGCACTGCTTCCTGGGAGGATGAGCGTCGCCAAAGGCAGGATGAGCGCTACGAAAGAGAGGAGGAGCGCTAGGGAAGGGAGGAAGAGTACTGCTTCCTGGTCAACCGGCAACGTGCGGTCCTGCCAGTAGCGGGGGTGGGGGCCTCGGACTGCAACGATTTCGGCCAAACGTCCCAAGAGCTCGCATGACCGGCACCCTTGTTTCAGGGGACGCTCTCACTGGCATGGAGCCGTGGCGGGTCGCCCCCCCAGGAAAACCGAGACATGAAGAAACAGCTCAAGAAGATCGTCCTGGCCAAGGAAACGCTACGCAACCTCGAGACGTCGGAAGTGTCGGAGGCCCAGGGAGGCGCCTTCCCGATATCCCAGGTCAACACCTGCCGTTGCCCGACCGCCATCTCCTGCCAGCACCCGGGCTTCTGCTGATCCGCAGTCGCCCGTCGCTCTCCTCCATGAGACGAGGCGACACGCACCCCTGCAAGTGCCTCGCGGCGCGGCAGGGGTGCCATCTCGGAAGCGCCAGGCTCTTCTTGGACGGCTGCGGTTGCTGGGGAAGAGGTGAGCACTCTCCGAAAGATTCAAAAAGTGAGATACTCCCCATAAGACAAGGGAGAGTCTCTGATGTTGGAACGCCTCCGCGCCGGCTTGGGGGTGCCTCCGCTGCTGCTAGCCGTGACTGGTGGCATGCTGGGAGAGGGCTCGGTCGTCCGGCTCCACGCGGTGTCGGACCTGCTGATCGGGTTGGCCTGTTGCAGCATTCTGGTCGCGCTGGCCCTGCTGGCGCGCAAGCGCCGCGATCTCGCGTTCCGTGGCCTGTTCTGGATGTTCGCGGCCTCCATCCTTGCCTTGGGCGTAACACATTTTGTCAGCCTCGCGGCTCTCTCGGTGCCTGTGTGGTTGGAGGGCGTGGTCAAGCTGGTGACCGCTCTGCTGGCAGTCCTGACCGCCGCCGCCCTTTGGCGCTCTCTGCCCCGGATCCTGGCGCTCCCCAGCCCCGAGCAGGTGCTCCGCGCCACCGAGGTCGCCTGGCAGGAGACGTTCGATAGCGCGGCGGTCGGCATTGCCCACACGTCGCCGGACGACGGACGCTGGCGGCGCTTCAACGACGCCCTGTGCCGGATCACCGGCTACTCGCGCGCGGAGCTCGAGGCGACCACCTTCCAGGCGATCACCCATCCCGACGACCTGGCGCCGGGAATGGCCTTGACGGCGCAGCTCGTTGCCGGCGAGATCCCCGCCTTCTCCCTCGAGAAGCGCTATTTCCGCAAAGACGGCACGATCGTCTGGGTCAACCTCACCGTCTCCCTCCACCGGATCCGCCTGCCGCACGAAGAGTCCTACTTCATCGCCATGGTCCAGGACATTACGGCGAGGAAGAAGGCCGAGGAGGGGAGGCGCGAGGCCGAGGCGCTGTTCCGCACGCTGACCGAGGGGATGCCCAGCATGGCCTGGGTGAGGCGTCACGACGGCCCTTATGAGTATCTCAATCCGCAATGGCACGCCTATACCGGATGGACCGCGGAGGATCTCGCCGGACGCGGCCACTTCGAGCTGATCCATCCGGAGGACCTCCCCATGATGGCCGAGCTGCACCAGGCCTCGATGCTCAGCGGCGAGGGGCACTTCGTCGAGTTCCGCCACCGCCGGCACGACGGCGCCTGGCGTTGGACCGAGAGCCGCGTGGCGCCCGTCCGGGATACGCAGGGAAACGTCCTGCGCTGGGTGGGCACGCTGACCGACGTTCACGACCAGCGGCAGGAGCGCGAGCGCCTGCTCGAAAACGAGCGCGCGGCCCGCAACGAAGCCGAGGAGGCCAGCCGGCTCAAAGACGAGTTCCTGGCCATCGTCTCGCACGAGCTGCGGACGCCGTTAACCGTCATCCTCGGCTGGAGCCAACTCCTGCTCGTCTCCAAGATCGCGGAGGCGGAGCTGCAGAGAGGATTGGAGACGATCCGCCGCAGCGCCCGCTCGCAGGCTCAGATCATCGACGACCTGCTCGACATGAGCCGGATCATCGCGGGCAAGATCCGGTTGGACCTCCAGACCGTCGACCTTCCCCAGATCCTGGAGAAGGCTCTCGATTCCGTGCGGCCCGCCGCCATGGCCAAGGGAGTGCGGCTCGAAGCGATGATCCTTCCTTCCCTGCTGGCCAAGGGCGACCCCGGCCGCTTGCAGCAGATCCTCTGGAACCTCCTCAGCAACGCGATCCGGTTCACCCCCCAAGGCGGCAAGGTGCAGGTGGCGGCGGAGCGTGTGGGCTCGCATCTGGAGGTCACGGTCAGCGACACCGGCGAGGGGATCGATCCCGAGTTCCTGCCGTACATCTTCGATCGCTTCCGCCAGCAGGACGGTTCGACGACCCGCACGCACGGCGGTCTCGGCCTCGGCCTTTCGATCGTGAAGAACCTGGTCGAGCTGCACAGCGGCGAGGTCCGCGCGTCGAGCGCCGGGCTGGGGAAAGGCTCGACGTTCATCTTTCAGCTTCCCCTCAGCCTCACCGACTTGGCCGAGCCACCGGAGAGCCCGAGGGGCGTCGACGCGACCCTGTTCGAGGAGCCGGGCGATCCATCGCTCGCGGGCCTCAAGATCCTCGTCGTGGACGACGAGCCCGATACCCGCGAGGTCCTGCAGAGGCTCCTCGAGTCGGGCGGGGCCCTGGTTCTGCTCGCGGCCTCGGCGCGCGAAGCGCTGGTGCTCTTGCGGCAGGAAAAGCCGTGCCTCCTCATCAGCGACATCGGAATGCCGCAGGAGGACGGCTACTGGCTGATCCAGCAGGTGCGCGCCCTCGCTCCCGAGGACGGAGGTGCCATCCCGGCGGTGGCCCTCACCGCTCTGGCCCGAGCCGAGGACCGCCTCCGCGCCCTCCGCGCCGGCTTCCAGGCGCACACCGCCAAACCGGTCGAAACCGCGGAGCTGATCTACGTCGCGGCGGGCTTGGCCGGCCGTACGGCAAGAGCGCGCCGGGCGTAGGTACGGCCGGGTCGGAAGGTTGTCCCGCGCCGCAGGGTGGATCGCACTGTACTTTAATGAGGACTGTTTCAATCAACGCCGGCCGTGCCGCCGTTCGTAGGAGAGTCCTCCATCACCATCACTGCCAAAGCCTCCGGCAATCCCAATGTCTGGGGGCAACGGCGAAAGCGAGGTTGCCATGATGAAGCTGTGTGTCGGCGTACTCTTGGCGTCAGCTCTACTGTTCGCTCAAACGGCCTTCGCAGGGCCGTGTGGGCTCCTCTGTCAGGCTTACACCTCGTGTAACCTGTCTTGTGAAGATTGCGTCGCCGATCTGGGCAGTCCGGGATTGTGGGTCAATAATGGCAACGGCAGCTACTCCTGCTGGGGCGAAGTCGTCGAGATCACCTGCGGCGAATACGGACAATGCAATGGGGGGCTCCTGGCCTCGACCTCGTGCTCTGCGCCCATCATGGATCAAGGAGTCCATCCGGAACGGGCTGCTCAGCCGTCGCCCGCTCCGGCGCAGGCGGCTCCTCAGAGCCGCTGAGCCGCCAGTCGTCCAGCGCCAGGTCGAGCCGGGCTCGGAGGCCACCCCGTCCGGGCCCTGAGCCGTTCATCTCGCGGTAGAGCTCAAAGCGGACTGCGCACCTGTTGCTTCTCCCACTCCTGGCGATGCTGGTTGGCCTCCGCCAGCGAGCGGAACTTGCGGACGCCGGGCTGGAACCTCCAGGGGTGGAGCGCGAAGCTCAGCTCGGTCAGCTCACACGCAATGCGGAGGTTGTCCGGATCGAGCGGCCGCAGCGGCCGGACTCCGGGCATGTCGGTCACCGAGCGATACTTGCGGATCGGCATCATTCGTCTCCCAGACCGAAGGCTTCACGAATCCGGGCGGCATCGGCACAGTCTTGCGGCCGCACCGTGTCCTTCTTCATGAGGTAAAGCATCTTTGGATTGGCGACTTGGACGAGCAGGTCTCCCAACTCGATCTCGTCGCAATTTCCACGGCCGGGTAGTCCCCGGCGAGCTCTCCGGGATCGATCTGATCGACGTTCGGGTCGTTGAACAGGCCGCGAAGCGCCCGCTTGAGGGCCTCCAGATTCTCGATCTTCGGGGAGACGAACAGATCGAGGTCGTGGGTCGCGCGGGGGAGACCTTGGGCTGCCATTGCCATCGAGCCAATGACCACGAACTCAACGTGCTCGCGCACGAGAGCGGCGAGAATCGCTTTGGCTTCCTCCAGAGTCACGCGTATATTCTATCACCCCAAGCCCGGCTGTGGTGCCACCCCACCCAGAGCAATGGGGCCGCGGCACAGAGCCGGTCACGAGTTGCGCTTTGGCTTCGCTTTCGTCCGGCCACGCCGACTCCTCCGGCTCCGTTCCGGCTGGCTTCGGCGAGGGGCTTGTCCAGGCCCTGACTTCGAAAGAGGATTGGTGAGATCGAGCGGGCATACACCGAGCTTGATCTCATAGGACCTCTCCCGCTCTATAGACTGTGCCAATGCCCTCAGATGCTCGATCACCTCAGTGAAACGAAGTCGCCGCCTTGTGGAGGACTGAGACCAAATCTTCCTCCTCCCGTGATAACTCAACAGCAGGCAGCCCGCTCTGCAGGTATCATGGCGTAGGTACTGTGCTACCAATTGATTGCGCAATGCGCCTTCAAGCTCGGTCAGCGTCCAATTGTCAGCGATCTTCACTTCGATCGCAGCGTTCTGATCGCCGCGCGCCGTCGCCAACCGAATGTCGGGTTTCTTGAGGTCTGCGACTTCTTCTTCGCGCGAGACTTTGTATGCGCCTTTTGCGGCATCCAGAAGATTGCGCGCCAGATTGCGCTGCATCTCAGTCTCATCGTTGATGGTTTGGAGCGTGCGCCGAATCGTGAACTCGTGGTGAGCTAAATCGTGGGCCAGGTCGTCCAGCCGGTGCATCATGCATGCGAACAGACTGTCCCGGTCGTTCGGCGGCATCTCAAATCTCTTTTCAAGTGCCACCACCTCTTCCGCTGTAAATGCAGGGCCTTCGGTATCGCGAGCAGCACGCTCTCGCTCCAAGAGGAGCAGCCGATCCCGGTAATCAGCGAAGAGCGGGTCCTTTATCAGGGCGAGAACAACCTCGTGAGCCTCTGCGCCAGGCGTATCGAGCAGTGCCATCAAGAGGAAATTACGGGCTCTCTCGGCGTCATCTCGAACGTCGGGCGTGTAGGCACCCTCGTGTTCCTGATCCTCGGCGGGGAGCACGTAAGTGTAGGCGCAACGGACGAGGCGGCCCAGACAGGACGCCCTGTTCTTGTCATCGGCAAAGGCAAGGGCGAGACCGCGGTGCCCAAACAGATCGCCGAATGTCGCGATGGCGCGACCTGAACGTTCCTGATCCGGAGAATATGCTAGACCAGCTTCAAACGCCTGAGTCGCTTGCTCCGGGTCGAACCGGAAGAGACCTCGAAGCCACGTCAGCGCGAGCAGACCGTTCGGATTCTCCGAAAAGCGACGGCTACACAATTCCGCGACGGTTGCTCGTTCCTGAAATCCGATCGCGTCGTGGAGAATGCCGAGAGCCTGCCCCAGATGGAGAGCCGACTGTCTACTGCACTGATCGTTCTGGAAAGTCAGAGGCCAACGAGGAAGCCAGTCGAGAAGCCGTGGGGCAAGCAACTGCTTAAGGCTGGCGTCAGCCTGCGTCAAGTATTGCAATGTTGGCAGATAGGAGTGCCCTTCGTCCTTGGTCAGCTCGGCAGTCAGCTCGCCACCGATGACCTCGTCAACAATGGCCGGGTGGGGCACTGCGAGATCCTTCACCCAGCCCGGGAACTCGTTGATCCCGATCGTGGCGTATGCTGCGGCGATTCGTGCCTCTTCAGAACTGAGCCGGGCAGCCCAATCTGGCGTTGAGGATTCGGCGGCAAGGCCAGCCAAGCCCTCATGGGTCCAAACTCTCAGCGTGCTGTCCTGTTCATCTGCGGGCCGGTGGCTCCGCGGTGTGGGTGGGTATTGGCGCCAAATGGCGCAGAAGGACTTGGCAGAGCGCGCTGCAATATCAGGCCCCAATACAGACCGCAGAGCAGCCTCATCCCACACAGTGTAGCGGTTGGCCCGGCGCTGTCTCCTTTCAAGCCACATATAGATATGATTTATAGTGGTCCACTGATTCTCCGTTGAGAAGGCTGCATCCGGATCGGCGAGAAACTCTTGCTTCCAGCGGATCCAGTTCTCGATTCGTTGCCGCTCTCGTTCCTCGCGTTCCAGCTTTCGCTGCCGCTCTTCTCGCTGCCACTCTTCAAGCTTGAGATCAGACTCTGACGGCGTGCTTCTCTGGCGAAGAATCGCGATCAGCCCCTCATCGTCCCTGACCGCGTCCATCACCTCATCAAACGAGGAGGCCTTCTTGCCTTCCCAGATCCACAGGGATATCAGCGCGTGAAGGGCTGCCAGCCGATCTTCGCGAACCTGCGAATCCTGCAGGGCTTTTAAAAGCCATGAGCGGTCGCTAGGCGCGGGTTGATCCAGCAGACCGTAGTGCATAGACCGATGATACTGGTCAAAGGAATCTTCAGTTTGTGTAGCCTCAATGGTGAGCTTGAGCTCGTTCCAGAATGCCGCCTTGCGTAGGGCAGGGCGTGATTTAAAGCGCCGTCTCAATCCTTGGATCAAGTCGGATGCTTCGGTCTTGTCCCTGCCAAATCGATTTGCGACGACAGAGGACCAGATAAGGCGCTCATCCGGAGCGTGCAACGACGCCGTCGCTTCAAGCTGGCGGTCGCAGAGGAGCGCGAGCGCTGGCGCTATATGGTCGAAGCGGCTTTGCAAGCGATACCATTCCAGGTTCCTGTGGCGTGCTTCCCAGATAAGATTGGTCAGCTTTTCTCGCAGATCATCGGCTGTGGCGGAGAGAGGGTCAATCTCTTCGATGATCTCTCTCATTGCCCAGGAGAAGCCGTTGGTCGATCTCTTAGGTTTGTTCCTCATTTGAATGAGAGTAATCAGATCAGAGACACTGAGTGCATTCGGAAAGAGGTCTTTGGCCACGGCGCCGACGACGCGTTCAGGCCAGTTCTCGGATTCACTGAGGATTGAGTCGCGCAACTCTTGCAGAGATTCAGTTCTGCTGCATGTGGCGAGCGCTCGAATTGCGAACACGCGTTGGGTATCGCGCTGGCTTGCATCGAAAGCCGCAGCGTGAGCGATGTCGGAACATTCGGCAATTGAACCTTTCCAGATGATCTCCAGGAGAAGCTCGGTGACATCGGGGCTACTCGGTTTGCTGTTCCAGAGCTCGCGGACGACACGACCGAGTGCAGGGTCTGCAAACTGCTGAACACGATCAGAATGGATGCCAAGACCCCGCCATCCTCCAGCGCTGTAAAGCTCGACGAAGGCCCGCAGAAGCTGTGTGCGTTCCCTCACCGCGAGCGACTCAGAGTCGCCCATGGACAAGAGTGTTTCTGGCTCGCGCGCCATCATCTCACGTCGGACGTCATCGTCCCAGAGTGCCAACCACGCCGCGATGGCCTGCATGGAGGGAATCACGAGATTCATGCTGTACCGCTCGGCAAAGAGGAGGCGGCGCAGGCTCTTTGCGGACATACCCATACTAGTTTGACGCAGCGCCGCAATCCTCTTGGCTGCAAGATACTCTTGCACTGAGCGATGATGGAACCGGACACGACCGTACGTTGCCGGGTCGAAGAGAGCGCGGCGCAGGAGCGATTGCCGCTGCTGTGGCGTCCAGTCAATGAGAATTGCCGCAGCATCTAGCATGCCTTCCGCCCGTTCAGTGCCGGGCTCCTGTTCTGGCGCTCGAATCGTTCGTGCTCGCGTCAGTACGAGCGCCAGTGCCAGCCGCTCGGCGCCGATGCGGGCCTGGTCGTCTGACAGAACACCATGGTCGGGCCGATCGGGCTTATCCGCGAGTTGGGCTCTCACGTTTGCTTCGTGCTGCTGGGCACGAGTCCCGAGTCGTCCGCTTGCCTTCCACAAGGCGATGAGGTTGATGAGATCTCCTGGACGTCGGGCAAAAATCCAGGCATCTCGGCGGTTGACCTCATCAATCAGTGCGGCGGCGTCTGTCACTCCTTGGCTGCGAACAAAGGTCGAAATCTGATCCTTGCTCAGGGGAAGGAGTACGAGAGTCCGGGGCTCGCCGCTGATCGAAGCCTTCTCCTTGGTTGCACCACCGGTCCCGGGTTCGCGCAATGGCGCCAGGAAGGCTTCGTCCGAATCGGGCTGCGCGACCGGCTGGAGTGCCATGAAAGGCAGTTGCGATCGAATCGCGGCTAAATCGATAGATCGACGAAAATCGGAGGGGCGGCATGAAATCACACAGTACGCGCGATGCAGGTGGCCGTCGATGCCCTTGGCAAACTGAATCAGAGCATCTTTGAGCTTTCCCTGCACGAGCTTCAGCTCATCGGCGGCGTCGAGAAAGAACCAGGCCGTCGATTGACCTTCCGCCTTCCAGGCATCAAGAGCACGGTTGTCCTCGCAGGAAAGGATCTCGGCAAGAGGCCTCTGGAGCCTCTCCAACTCGATGAAGAAAGCAGGCTGACCCTCGGCCCGCAATCTCGCCGTTTGTGCCTGCATTTCGGCTGTCTTTCCTGAACCAGCTTCGGCAAGAACAACCACACGTGGATGCTGGAGGATCTCGGCCCAGCCGACGGACATTCCTGCTGCTGCAGCCCACCGAGCGTCGTTCAAAGATGCCAGCAACTCGGGAGACTCGAGCTCCGACTCTGTCAGGTCGCGGAATCGGCGGGAGAGATCGATGTAGTCCATGGACAGGGACTGTCACAAAGCTTTGACGGCTCCGGGAAGTCCTCCCGGAGCGGATGAGGGGGCCACCCCGCCCTGGTCCGGTACTGCCGGACTTACGCCAGAGATATGCTATCGGACTGAGTAGGAGTAGGGCAAGAGGTACTTCCCGGCCCGTTGGGGAGCGGAAAAGGAGCGAAAAGGAGCCGAAAAGGAGCCAGGGTGTTTTTGGATCCCGGGCTGCTTGAGTGGCTTGTTCGGGAGTCGGACCTTCAAACTTGGTTCTGTCAGTCTCAGAAATAGACTTCCGGGGTTGACGCGGGCACACCTCTCCCCAAGCAAGCGAATCCGCTCGCAGAAGTGGCCCTCAGCGGGCGGTGAGGCTGACAAAGAGCGGAGGCGATGCCTCTATCCGGCCACGAAGGGCAGGGCCGGCGGGAAGCTGCCGACCGGGAAGGGGATGCCCTTTCGAGATCCCAGACCCCGCGGGCGCGATGTCGCAGATCGGGTCGCCTTCGCCGCCTCGGAGACGCCCCACGGGGTTCCCCGTGGGCGTCTCTACATTGGGGCCGAGCCGGAATCGCCACTTTCCAGACATACTCTTAGGTTAACGCGTATGGCTGTAAGCCCCCACGGGGGCGGCGGGTGCCGATCGCCGACAGACTTTCAATCCAACAGCCGCAGCGAGCGGAGCGGGGCCTCGGAGCCCCAACGGGCCAGGGTGTGGGCGAGGGCGCCGAGGCCGGTAACGGCCGAGAGGTTGTGACGGTCGGCGGCCAGGCGGTCCGGGAACCAGGAGCCGGTCTCGCGGTGACGGCCCTGCAGCTCGCCGAGGATCTCCAGCGCGCGCGACCGGAACCAGCGATCCCCGATCGCCCTCTCCCCTTCCAGGGCCAGCTCCAGGCCGTCCAGGAGGTCCAGGCCGGAGGAGCCGCGATCGAGCGACTCCAGGCGCCGGCGCGCCAGACAGCCCGCCTCGTCGTCTCCCGACCACCGCCGGGCCCGGAGGCGCGCGAGCAGGTTTCCCGGAGTCGCCGCGGCCCCCAGGAAGTCCTCCGGCGAGACCCCGGCCGGCGCCTCGCCGGCCGCCTCGGCCCATCGGAGCAGCGCAAGGGCGGCTCCGGTCTGGACGTCCGGCAGGCCGCGCAGGAGCAGGGCGTCCAGCGGATAGAGGCCCGCCGCGCGGCTCTCGCCGCTCCGGCGCGCCGCCCCCAGCTCCTCGCCGCAGATCCGCGCCGCGTCCAGGCTCTCCGCTCCCCGCGGCTCCGCCAGGAGCGCCATCAACAGACCCGCCCAGCCGCCCACCAGGTCCTCGGGGACGAGCCCGGCCAGCAGGGCGACTTCCCGCGCGGTCACCGCGGGCTCCGGCAGCGCTTCCTCCGCGAGCACGGACCGGCAGCGCCGCAGGCTGTACAGCAGGGAGCCCAGCCCCATCAGGCCGCCGCACAGCAGGGTCTCGCCGCGGGCCCGCGCGTCGCGGCAGGTGGCCTCCAGGTTCTCCATGGTCTTGACCAGCGCCGTGTGGACAGTCCCCGCCAGCCGCGCGGCCAGGTCGCGGAAGCGCCGCTCGCCGGTCACGGCGAACAGGTCGGCCAGCACGACGGCCAGCCCGCCCACGCCCGAGAGCACGTCGGGGCGAAGCACGGCCACCTCGCTGACATCGTGCAGGGCGAGGTAGTGCAGCCCAAGGAACGAGGCGCTGCCATCCTCCTCCCCGGTCGCCTGGGCGAGGATCCGGTCGCCGAGGGTCACCGCCGTCCCGATCCAGCCGCCGTCGCCGCTGCCGAGCGGGCCGGAGCGGTCCCGGCAGCGGTTGACCGGAGCGCCGGTCGAGACGTCCAGGCTGCTGCGCACGAGGTCGAGCTGCGCCTCGAGCTCGTCACCGTCGAAGCCCGGCCAACGCGCCTCCAGCCGCTGTAGCGGCACCCCTTCCAGGTAGCCGCCGATCTCGGTTCCGTCGTCGAGCAGCAGGCTGTCGCGATCGACCCGGTTCTGGCAGTACGGGACGTCCAGATCGCGCAGGGCGTGGGCCTCCGCCCGCACGACCCGCGCCGCCGCGCGGTCCCCGGGCTCGCGGCAGGCCCGGAAGAGCCGGTGCAGGAAGAGGTCGCGATCCACACCGCTCTGCAGGTAGGCCGGGGAGAGGCTCATCTGTAGGAAGCCGGCGTAGAAGGCGGTGTTGCGAGGCACGAAGCGCACTGTCAGATCCGCCAGCTCCCGGAGGGGCAGCTCCGGGCCGTGGGAACGGATCAGGCCGTTCATCTCGCGATACCCCTCAAGGATGTCCCCGGCGTGCTCGTAGGGGCTGTGGACGCGCCCGCCCTCCACCGGCTGGCGCGAGCTGATCCGGTGCTCCAGCCGGCCGGCGACCAGGACCGGAAGCCCGCTGTCGTCCACCCGGGCCTCCAGCAGATTGTTGGCGGTCTGGCCGGTGCCGCCCGCGGTCAGCAGGCTGGAGTCCAGCGGACGGGAGCCGTAGGGCCCGAGCGACCAGACCGGCGGCAGGATCCAGGTGGCCAGCGGAGACTCCCGCAGACGCCGCAGCGCCGCGGCGCCGGGCCCGGCGTTCTGGTGGGCGGGCTGCACGGCCAGCAGCCCCTCCAGGTCGAGCACCACGAGCTGCTCTTCGCTCAGGATCGCGTTCTGCCAGTGCAGGTCGTGCCCGCCGAGCAGTTGCAGCAGCCGCAGCAGCCGGCCCATCCGCCGGTAGAAGGCCGCGGCCGAGCCGACCTCCCGCGACGCAGAGGCGTGCACGAATTCGACCCAGCCGTAGCCGTCGCGGACCAGCACGTCGTAGACGCGCAGCTGCAGGTCCCCGGCCCAGCGGTTCGTCCGCCGCAGGAATTCGTTGTAGACGGCCTCCGGACGGACGTCCCGGGGCTTGTAGACCACCCTGCCGCCGTCCTCGAAGGTCAGGATGGCCACCGTCCGCCCGCCGCGATGGCTGTCCCCGGCACCCAGCTCGCAAGCGGCGACCGGGCCCGGCGCCCGGCCGCCGAGCAACCGGGCGAGAGCCTCACGGTCCGCCGCCAGCCGGGCCAGGAGCTGCGCGACCGATTCCTTCCAGCCCAGGTACGAGGCGCCGATCAGGCGCAGCAGCAGAGGATGATTGCCGAGTAGCTCGACCCAGTCGGCGGCAGAGTCGAGCGGCAGGTGCCAGGGATCTCCGGCCGGGGGATCTCCGGCCGCGCCCTCCAGCTCCTGCTGCAACCGGCACTCCAGCGCGAGCGCGGCCTGGCTGGCCATCAGCCACCGGGCGACCAGGTAGTCGACCACCTGCCGGCGGGCCGCGGCGGTGAAGGGAACCGGGTGATCCGTCGACATCCGCTCGAGCTCGCGCTCCGCCACGTTCGCGAACGGCACGAAAGCGCCGCCGAAGGTGGCCCGGTCCGGGGAGAAACCCGGGGAGGAGCCCGGCGCCTGAGGCGCGCGGCGAAGTCGGCGCTCTCCAGCAGCCGGAGAAACTCCTCGGCCCAGGGGGGCAGCCGCCGCGGGTCTCTCACCCGGACGTCCCGCAGGGCAGCGCGGGCGGCGCCCGGGTCGAGGTCCAGGGAGGCCAGCAGGGCGTCGAACCGCGCCGGATCCCCGTCCGCGGCCGCCTCTCGCCACCGGCGCTCGCGGCCGGCGAGCACCTCGGGCTTCTGCGTCTCCAGCGGCGCGAAACCAGGATCGCCGAGGCGCTCGGCCAAGGTCGCGCAACCGGCCACCACGTCCAACAGCGCGGTCCGGAAGTCCGGAAGATCTTGTTCAGGCAAAGGCGAGCACGCTCGGCAGGCTGGGATCGGCCAGCCTCAGCCATTGATAGCCGATCCCTGCGAGCCCCCGCAGGAAAGTCGGCGAATCCCGGGTTCCGGGCCAGTCCACCGCATACCGGCCCCGCTCCCGCGCCGCGGCCCGCACGCGGGAGGCGAGCGCCAGCGTCGCTTCCCGGAGCGGAGCGCTCTCCAGCCGGCCGGCGGCGACCCACAGGCACTCCACCCGGCCGGCGTTGCCGCAGCAGAGGTGGTCCAGTCTCTCGACCGGCCAGTCCAGCGTGGCCTTCACGGCGCGCTCCAGGTCCGTCCGCACGGTCGCGTCGTCCAGCGTCCCGAGCACCGAGGCACGCGCCAGCGCGATACCCGGGGAGCCGTGGCACCACGAGCACATGAAGGAGCCCGGGGCACGCAGGTCGCGCCATTGCCCCTGCTCGGGGGAGTACAGCTCGTGCTCGTAGGCGATGGCGCTCCGCGCGGCCTCCAGCAGCGGCGGATGGCCGCTGATCTCGCCGGCCCGCGCCAGCGCGTAGGAGAAGCCCGCCGCCCCGTGCGAAAAGCCGCCGAGCGGCGGCGCGCCGTTTCTGTTAATCCGCGCCCACCGCGCGGCCAGGCGCTCGCCGATCTCGCGGAGCCGCGGCGCGATCCAAGCCTCGCCCGTGAGGTCGTGGAGAGCGGCCAGCGCCAGCGCCAGCCCCGCGTTGCCGCCGTAGACGTCGTGCAGGGTGTCGCTCCGGATACGCTCCGTGGTGATGCTCCGCGCCAGCTCCAGCGCGTCCTCGACCGGTCCGTCGTCGCCGGCCAGGCGTCCGGCGGTCGCCAGGGTGTAGATCAGGGAACCGAGACCGTAGGCCGCGCCGTTCGGCAGGTCGCGAGGGATCGCCGGAGCCCCCGCGTCCCCGAAGAGCGAGGAGCGGACCGGCTCCAGCGCCCGCAGGGCCTCCCGCGTCAGGTCCCACCGGCCGGCCACGCGGCCGGCAGCCGCCAGGAAGAGGGCGATGCCGCCCTGGGACAGCACCCCCTCCGGCGGCAGCGGCGTCGGCTGGTACAAACCCCGGGAGGTGCGCTCGGAGACTGTGAACCAGGTCGGGGCGCCGGACGGCGTGCGGGCAGCGCCGTTCACGATCCCCTCGGCCAGGGCGAGAGCCTCCTCCACCCAACCGCCCGGCCCGTCCCCGAGGACCGGCGGAGGCGAGATCGTGATCCGCAGCAGCCGCACCTGCTCCTCGCACTCGGCCGGGCTCAGCTCCTCGATCCGCCTTCGTACCTCGCTCGCGCTGGGCCCGTCGAGCAGCCCCGGCACCTCCAGGATCGCTCCATCCTCCTCCTCCACGCGGACGGCGACCTCCCCGGGATGGGCGGTGAGCGAGGGCAGCGACAGGCCGGCGATGGCGCGGGCCTCGGCGGCGATCAGCGGCGCGGTCTCGGGCCGTCCGTCGCAGAGACCGATCAGGAACTGTGCGCTACCGGCCTCCGCCGCGGCGCGATGCGCCTCTTCGTCCTCGAGCAGGCGGGGGGAGGTGGAACGGAAGGCACGCAGGCGCGCGCCGGGCTGGTCGTAGGCCGCGAGCTCGACCGGGCTCGCCAGCAGGCCGGCAAGCGGCGAATCCTCCCCCAGCAGAAGCTCCCGCTGCTCCAGGAACCAGGCGGCGGTCTCGCGGAAGCCCTCCACGAGCGGCTCGAGATGGGCGGACACCCGCTCGGGCCGGCCGTGCAGCCGAGGCAGATGATCGGCCGTCTCCACCGGGACCGTCTGAAACTGAACCCCGGTCAGGCCGGCGCCTGACCCGCTCCAACTCGCGATCACCCGGCCGCTCCCCCGCCGCTCGCCCAGAGGCAGCACGGAGACGTCCCAGAAGGCGCCGCGGAGGAGACGCCACGAGCCGGCCATCCCCGTCGACAGCACCGTGTGCCCCAGCACCCCCGCCGGTGTGCTGACCAGCCGGTGTTGCAGGAAGCGCGGCCGGAGGAGAACCGGGTGGGAGCCCCGGGCCACGAAATCCTGGTGGCCGAGATCGGTTGCACGGAGCACCCAGGCCAGGAAGGCCCAGGCGCCGGCGCGCCGGTAGAAGAGCGCCACCTCGCCGGCGTCGCCGCAGGGCCGGGGCTCGACGTGCTCGACCCAGCCGTGGGTCCCGCGGTCCACCACGGCGGCGGCGCGCAGCTCGCAGGGCGCGCCGTGGGCGTTGAGCCATTCGACGAAGCGCACGAAGGCGGCCTGAGCAGAGGGAGGCCTGGGAACGTAACGGACGGCCTCCCCGCCCACCAGGCGCAGCCGCAGCTCAGGGCGCCCCAGGACGGCGGGCCTCTCCTCCCAGTCGACACCCGCGACCACCGGCGGCCCGCTGGCGCCGGGGATCAGCGGTGCGATCGCCTCGCGATCCGCGGCCAGTCGCGTCAGCAGATCGGAAACCGTGCCGGCCCAGCGCTCGACCAGCCGCACACACAGGCGTTCCAGCACCGGATAGCTCGCGAACAGGTCGGAGAGGCCGTCGCGGCTGCCGAGGGACGCCGTCACCGCCGCCGGGTCCTCTCCCGACGCGCGGGCAATGCCCAGCTCGACCGCCACCGCGGGCCCGAAGAGCCGGGTCAGATCCTCGTACAGGGCCGCTTCGAGGTCCCGGACGGCCTGGAAGGTCAGACATCGGGGAGGGGAAGGAAGCCTGCGCCGCAACTCTTCCCAGGCGGTCCAGACGAGGAACGCCAGCTCCTCCGCCAGCGGCCCGGCGGCGCCGGACGGCAGGCCGTCCCCGGCGGGCTCGCTCCAGGCGACGGCACGGCGATCCCGTCCAGCCTCGCTTCCCTGGTGGACCGGAGCCGCCATGCCGTCGTGATGCTTCAAGGACTCGGATCTCCTGACTGCTATTGGACGGTTCCCGCGTGGCAGGTGCTCAGGTAGCCGGTGGCGCACCAACACTTGCAGGTATCCTGATCGGTATCGGCGATAAAGCTCCCCGCCACCCGCTCGAGCTCGCCTTGACTGATCAGGTTGTTCTCCACCTCGCGCTGCATCTGCTCGCGCAGCTCCGCCCGCCGGCTCATCTGGCTCTTCTTCATCAGCGACACTCCTTTCAAACCCGGGTAATCCGGATAAGACCCATCCCCTCTCAGGTAGGGGACCTGTGGGTAAGCGAACCTCGCTTATGCCTAGAACGGATCGATACGCCCGTTCCCCTCAGCCGAGGCCTGCTTTCCTACCCCCCCGCGATCGCCCCGATCACGTAGAACGGCTCGTCGCCGCGGGCGACGGCGTCGGGCAGCGGCATGTCCGGCGGGTCGTGGGAGAGGTCCTGCTCGCAGGCGAAGAAGCGCAGGAAGGCTCGGCGCTGCTGGGTGACGTGGTCGCGGATCGTCCCCTTGAGCATCGGATAGCGCGCTTCGAGCGCGTCGAGGACGGTGCGCTGGGTCACTGGCCCGTCGAACTGAAGCTCCACGTCTCCCGTGACGCGGGCGAGGGTCCGCAGATGCGGCGGCAGCACGATGCGGATCACGGCAGGGTCTGGACCTCGACGGAGTAGACGGCGGGCAGATCGTGGACGATCGGCTCCCAGGTGTCTCCCTCGTCGGCGGAGGCATAGACCTGCCCGCCCGTGGTGCCGAAGTAGACGCCGCACGGATCGAGCTGGTCGATGGACATGGCGTCGCGCAACACGTTGACGTAGCAGTCGCTCTGCGGCAGGCCGCGGGTGAGCGCTTCCCACTCGTTGCCGCCCGTGCGGCTGCGGTAGACGCGTAGCTTCCCTTCGGGCGGGAAGTGCTCCGAGTCGCTCTTGATCGGCACGACGTAGACGGTGTCCGGCTCGTGCGCGTGGACGTCGATGGGGAATCCGAAGTCGGTCGGCAGGTTGCCGCTGATCTCGTGCCAGGAGTCGCCCGCGTCGTCGCTGCGCATGACGTCCCAGTGCTTCTGCATGAACAGCACGTCGGGGCGCGCCGGATGCACGGCGATGCGGTGAACGCAATGGCCGACCTCGGCCGAGGGGTCGGGGATGTATTCCGAGTGCAGGCCGCGGTTGATCGGCTTCCAGGTCCGGCCGCCGTCGTCGCTGCGGAACGCTCCCGCGGCCGAGATGGCGACGTACATCCGGTCGCGGTGGCTCGGATCGAGCAGGATCGTGTGCAGGCACATGCCGCCGGCGCCCGGCTGCCACTGCGCGCCCGTGGGGTGCTCGCGCAAGCCGGAAAGCTCGTGCCAGGTCTGGCCGCCGTCCACGGAGCGGAACAGGGCGGCGTCCTCCACCCCGGCGTAGACGGTGTCGGGATCGGTCAGCGACGGCTCGAGGTGCCAGACCCGCTTGAACTCCCAGGGGTGCTGCGTGCCGTCGTACCACTGGTGGGTGCCGGGAACTCCGTCGTAGACGAATTGGTTGCCGACCGCCTCCCACGTCTTGCCGCCGTCGTCGGAGCGCTGGACCACCTGCCCGTGCCAGCCGGTGGACTGCGAGGCGTACAGCCGGTCCGGGTTCGCGGGCGAGCCCTTCAGGTGGTAGATCTCCCAGCCCGCGAAATGGGGGCCGTTGACGTCCCATCGTTCACGCTTGCCGTCCGACGTCAGGATGAATGCGCCTTTGTGCGTACCGACCAGGACCCGTACCCCGCTCATTCAATGCTCTCCTTCCGTACCGGGAGGCCACGACAGGCTGTCGCGGCTGGACGGTATTCTAGTGCAGTGACGGCAAAGTTGGGAGCCAATCGAAATTTATGCTAGATTAGCATCATCAGGCTTATCGCGACCAGGAAGGGAGAGACATGACCGCAACACGCCGTCCGCCCGTCCGGCTCATCCTGTTGGCGCTTCTTCTGCTCACGGCGCTGGCTCCTGTCCAGGGGCTCGCGCAGACCCAGGCAACCTGCGCTCCGGCGGCGACCCGCCTCTGCCTCAACGGCAATCGCTTCGCGGCCGAGGTCTCCTGGACGGTGCCGGGGCTGGGCTCAGGCCCGGGGCACGCGGTGCCGCTGACGGCCGACACCGGCCTGTTCTGGTTCTTTTCCGACTCCAACCTGGAGCTGACTGTCAAGGTGCTCGACGGCCGGGCGATCAACCGGCACTTCTGGGTGTTCCATGGCGGGCTCTCGAGCGTCGAGTACACGCTCACCCTCACCGATCTCCAGACGGGGGCCCAGGCGGTCTACCACAATCCCGCGGGCCAACTCGCCAGCGGCGCGGACGTCTCCGCGTTCAACGAGGAGGCGCCGCCCGCGGGATCGCAGGCATCGCGAGCGGTGACGCCCCGCGCGGTCGCCAACGCGGCTGCGGCCCCCATTCCCCGGGGCGCGGAGTTTCCGGTGAACGTCGCGGTCGCCGGCGACCAGTTTGCGCCGGCCGTGGCCGTGGCCCCGGACGGCAGCTTCCTGGTGGTGTGGATCAGCGGGCCCATCCAGCCGCCCTTCCTGGCGAACGTGCTCGGCCGGGCCTACGACGCGGCCGGCAATCCGAAAGGCGGGGAGATCCGCCTGAACACCACGGCGTCGAACATTCTGGGGGAGCCCAGTGTGGTAGCCAATGCCGCGGGGCGGTACATGGTCGTCTGGGACGATGACGGCGACATGACCGCGCGCGCCCGCCTTCTCGACTCCGCGGGCCAGCCCTTGAGTAACGAGATGACGATCACCTCGCCCACCCAGATCCCTCCCTCGCCCGAGGTGACCGCGGACCCCGCCGGCGGCTTCCTGGTCGCCTGGCGCGAGCGGTCCGCGGACTTCACAAGCCTGAGCATCCACTGGCGGCGGTTCGACGAGCACGGCCAACCGCTCGGGGCCGACGCGAGCCTCGAAGGCGCAGGCTTCGTGCCGCCGCCGCGGGTGGCCACCTCGCCGCTCGGCGGTTTCCTGCTCGTCTGGAGCGAGGGCTTCAGCGGCACGGACTTTTTCTTCGACTCCAACGTGAAGGCCCAGCGGCTGGACGCAACAGGCACGCCGGTAGGCGCCAGCTTCAAGATCAACGTTTCCGACGCGCCGGCGCTGGCAGTCCCGGCAAAGCTGGTCATCTATCCGGACGGAGGCTTCGCCGTGGTCTGGACGATCCGTCAGCTCATCTTCGACGTCGGAAACATTTTCGCAAGGCGGTTCAGCGCGGCAGGCGTGGCCACGACCGGCGACTTCGTCGAATTCAGCGACGCCGCGACGGCCGAGGCCCTGTTGCCTACCGCCGTGGCGCTCCCCTCCGGCGACACCTGGGTGCTCTGGTACAACGACCGGCTGCCACAGGAGCCTGACGGCGGCGTCCTCTCCGGCGTCTTCGATCCGTCGTGGAACCTCAGGGGTCCGGTCTTCCGGGTCAACACCTACACGGCGGGCGTGCAGACTCAGCCTGCCGTGGCCGCGAGCCCCGCCGGCGACCTCGTGACCGCCTGGGCGAGCGGCGACGACCGTGGCCACGGGCTCGGCGGAGTGAACAGCACGCAGGACGGCAACGGCTTCGGCGTTTTCGCCCAGCGCTTCCAGGCCACCACTTGCGCCGGCGACCCCAGCCAACTCTGCCTCGGCGGCCGCTTCAGCGTCGGAGCCCAGTTCACCAATCCCGTGTCAGGCGCGAGCGGGACCGGGCAGGCCCTGCCGCTGACCAGCGACACCGGCGCCTTCTGGTTCTTTGGCCCGGACAACGTCGAGCTGGTGATCAAGGTCCTCGACGGCCGGGCCGTCAACGGCCACTTCTGGGTCTTCCTCGGCGCGCTCTCCGACGTCGAATACACGATCACCGTGACCGATACCGAAACCCATCAGACCAGGGTCTACCACAACCCGCCGCACCAGCTCGCAAGCCGGGCGGATACGCAGGCGTTCTGAGGGGGAGCGGGACTGTATACTTCGCGCGTGGCTGGACGGGGGAAAGCCATGCTCGCCAATTCCTGACGTTCACATAGCAGTCGCTCTGCGGCAGGCCGCGGGTGAGTGCTTCCCACTCGTTGCCGCCCGCGCACCGCGCAGTGGACGCCGGGCCACTGGCTGACCCGTTCGACCAAATGTTCCTTGACGGATTGGCTGAGGACGTATCGCAGTCTCTCGTTCTGGGCGGCCTCTTCGTCGGTGACCACGGTCATCTCGTAGCGCCGGTCGAAGACAGGGCCTCGCCATCCGGCCAGGCGGTTGACCTCCCTGGCGAGCTTCGAGGTGGAAGTGGCTGGACAGTCCAGTAAAAGCTGCGACCGTGGTTTCGTAGCGTCTTTGGACTCGTCCGAGGATGCCAAGGAAGCGCCAGGCTCTTCTTCTGGCAGCGGACGGCGGGGCTGAGGCCGACGACAGGGACTTGAGACGCCCGACGGGCCGGCTGTCCTTTTTTGATGGTTCAGGGAGCGGGAACAAGACGGGCCTTGCTTTTAAAGCAAGATCACTTATACCATAAGAATGTGTCCGGATCTCATGCCGCCAGAACAAACCAAACAGGAGCCCACGGAGGTTCAAGATGAGAAAAAAGCTAAATGCAAAGCTCAAACTCAACAAGGAAACTGTCCTCGTGCTGAGCGCCCGTGACTTGGACGGCGTCTATGGAGGGGTAACACGTTTCAGTTGTGATGGTAGTGGGTGCTCAACTCCAACCGATAGTTGTCCCGGTCCCGACGGTAGTTGTGTTACTTGTAATAGTTGTGGTTGTAACATCACTCAGAACGGCTGTTAACGCTTTCCCCGGGTGCGGCGCTTAGGGCCTGCCACGAAGTAACTTAGGCAGGCCTAAGCTTCTCCAGATCACAAGGAGCCAAGGTGTTCTCTTGGAAGCCAAGGCACTGACTCCCCTTTGGGGAGTCAGCGCAGTGGACGCCGGGCCACTGGCTGACCCGTTCGACCCAATGTTCCTTGGCGGATTGGCTGAGGACGTATCGCAGTCTCTCGATCTGGGCGGCCTCTTCGTCGGTGACCACGGTCATCTCGTAGCGCCGGTCGAAGATGGGGCCTCGCCATCCGGTCAGGCGGTTGACCTCCCTGGCGCACCTCAGACCACCAGGCGGGGGTAGGTCAGCAGCAGGAAGTGCGCGGCGTTGAGGCCGAAGTGCGCCAGGATCGCCATCTCGATGCGCCCCGAGGCGCGGAAGGCCAGGGCGTACCCGAGCCCCGCCAACGCGGCGAGCAGGACGTAGGACCACCCGCCTGCCCAATGGGCCAGCCCGAACAGCGCCGCGCTCCCGACGACGGCCAGCGGCTGCCCGCCGCCGAACCCCACGAGCGTCCGGCCCAGCTCCCGCTGCAGGAAGCCGCGGAAGAACGCCTCTTCAGCGAGGCAGGTGAAGAAGAGGTTCGTCACGGCCCAGAGCCAAAAGAACGACGTCCACTTCGGAGCGAGCGCAACGTATCCAAGTGCAAACGTCAGCCCCAGCACGAGGGCGATGGTGGCGATGATCCATGGCGCGGCGCGCCGCAGGGCCTCCAGCCAGTCCCGGCGGGACTGAAGCAGCCCTTCGCCGAGGATGCCGGTCAGCAGCAGACCGACCAGCGCCTTGTCGAAATTCAGGTACTGTGTATAGGGAGAGGCGCCCGCGGAGAGAACCAGGTCTCGCACCAGAACCGGATTGTGAAAGCCTGGCAGCAGGTGCGCTCCCAGCAGGAACGCCAGGATCACGACGACCGCTGCCGTCGGCAGTTGGAGGCGTCGACGCGAGCTGGCGGGCGCCCCCTGGCTCGTCCGATACAGCCAGCAGGCGCCCGTCAGGAGGGCAGGCCAGACCACCGCAGGCCCGGTCAGGACGCCGCTCCAATACCCGCAGCCCACAGCGCCGAGGAGCGCCGCCACCCAGACGACCGGCCGGATCCACAGCCCGGCGATCGCCAGGAGCAGGAATCCGTACGTGACGAGCACCGGCGGCGGCAGGCGGGCCAGTTCCATGATGCTCCTTTCCCGTGCTGGGGGGACGGCGAAGGGGCGCTCTTCCCGGCGGGGAGACCTCGCCACTGTCGTAGAGGGCACCGAGATTGGCGCAACCCAGAGGCTCGTCGCCGTCGCAGGCGCGCTGGAAGAGGGTGGCTGCCTGGCTTGCGTCCTTGGCAATCTCCTTCCCTTCGAGGAAGACGATCCCCAACTGGTTGCAGGAGCTCGCGTCGTCGCCATCGCAGCCCTGGCGATAGAGGGCCACGGCGCGATCGACGTCGCGATCGACGCCGGTGCCGTTCAGGTAGGCTCCTGCCAGGTTGTAGCAGCCGAGCATGCTGTCGCCGTCGCAACCCTGGCGGTGGAGCTCCGCGGCCCGGACCTCGTCCTTCTCGACGCCATTGCCTGTGGCAAGCATGGCGCCCAGCTCGGAGCAACCGTCGGCGACGCCGTTTTCGCAGGCCCGGCCGAAAAGCTCGGCGGCCCGGGGCTTGTCCTCCGGCACTCCCCGCCCGTTGCGCAGGAAGATCGCCAGGTCGTGGCAGCCGATGGGATCTCCGGCGCTGCAGTCGTCCCCCTCGCAGGCGCGGCGGTAGAATTCCGCGGCCCGGGCTTCGTCCTTCGCTCCTCCCCAGCCGTTGTCGAAAAAGAAGCCGAGGTTGGTGCAGGCGCGGAAGCTTCCGGATTCACAACCTTGCGTCAGCGCCTCGCGAGCGCGGGCATCATCCTTCTCCACGCCGCGGCCGTCTTCGTACATGACGCCCACGTTGTAGCACCCCTCGGGGTCTCCGCCATCGCAGGCCCGCACGTAGAAAGGGGTGGCCTTGGCGTCGTCCCGTGGCACCCCGCGGCCGGTGGCGTACTGGGTCGCATACGAGGTGCACGCCTCGGCGTCGCCGTGCAGGCAGGCCTGCTCGAAGAGGCGGAGCGCGCGGGTCTCGTCCTGCTCCACTCCCGCCCTTCGAGGTAGGAGCTGCCGAGCGAGGAGCAACCCACGGCAGCGCCGCCCTCGCAAGCTTTCGTATACAGCGACGCCGCGGCCTTCGCGCTCTCCGGGCTCTTTCCCAGCAGGGTATAGATCGCACCCAGCGACTGGCAGCCCTTGGCATCCCCGGCGTCGCAGGATGCCTTGAAGAGCCGGGCCGTGTCCGCGAGGGTAAGGACGACCTCCATGTGGGCCTGGGCACGCAGGACCGAGAGGGTGACTTTCGTGCCCGGGGAGCGTTCCGAGATCGCCTTGAGGAGCTCGCACACCGTCTCCACCGGGGCGCCGTCGATCGCCTGGATCAGATCGCCTGGCGCCAGCCGGGCCCGGTCCGCCGGCCCCTGGCGGAGAACCTCGTGGAGCAATGCCCCACGCGCGACGGGGGGCAAACCGAGGCTGCGCAGGACGCGGGCCGAAACGTCCACCACTTGGCCGCCGATCGTGGGCGGAGCCCCGGCGATCTCAGCCGCCACCGCCGCGGAGATCTCTGGAGGCGGCGCAGTCTTGGGTCCGGCGGTTGCGCAGCCGAGCGAGAGGAGCAGAAAGACGCACGAGGCGATTCGCAACATTGTCATGTGAACCTCGGATGGAGATCCTGAAGCCTAGTGTCGTCGGGGAAGTCGATTTCGTGGTCGAGCCGCTCAAGCCAGGAGCTTCTGAAGCCTCCGGATCTGCCCGATATGTCTTTCGAGATGGAGCCGGCTCATGACGACTGCCTGTCTCACGCTGATCGGTCCGGCGATGGGGTGCTTCAGCACCGTTTTGTGGATTCCCTGGGGGCCCAGATGGTCGATGCAAGCTAGCAGCCATGCCTTGTCCTCGTCCCAGAGGCGGCGGAGCTCGGCCAGGTCCCGGCCGCCCTTCGGGAGCATCGCGGGAGACGCGATTCCCACGGGGATGCCCATCCTCAAGACGAACATGACGATGAGATAGCGGAAGCGTTGCTTCAGCCTGGGTTTGAGGACCTCGAGCTGGGACGGCTCGGGAAGCCCCCGGAGGACTACTCTTTCCGCCAGGACGAGATGCTCGACGATCTCGAGGATGGACCACTTTCCCGGGATCGGTCTGGCGAGGAGCTTCCCCGGCTCCAGCGCCTCCATCTCGTTCAGTAGCGCGTTGCGCCTGTCATCGAACGCTTGAAGTCTCCTCATTCGTGCGACGCCCTAGAACCCAGCCGGCCTCTCCCTCGCCACGCCGAACGCCCGTTCGAGCGCCAGCCCCACTTGCCCGATCAAGCCGTCCTCGAACAGCCGGCCGAGGAGCGTGATCCCGTGTGGAACACGCCGCGGTGGCGCGAACGTCGGCAGCGGATTCGCCGGGTCGGGCGCCCAATCGCTCCGTGCTTCCGAGACCTGCACGAACCCGGCACGCAGCGTGAGCGACGGATGGCCGGTGAAATTCGTGATGGTGAGCTGCTCGTCGCGCAACGACGGCACGATCAGCAGGTCGACCTCCCGGAAGATGCGAGCCATTTCCATGGCGACCTTGCGCCGCAACCGATCGGCTTGCACGAAGTCCACCGCGGAGAGGAATCGCGCCTGGCGGAAGAGGTTGGGCCACGCGTCCTTCACCTGCACTTTCAGCTCGCCGAGTTGATTGTTGAGCGCCAGATCCTCGAACGACGCCGCGCCTTCGGCAAAGAGAATGGGCATCAGCGAGCTGTACGGCCAATCGGGGAGCGTGACTTCCTTCAGCTCCATTTTCAGCTTTTTGATCGTCTCCATCGCGGCGCGGTCCACGTCCGTCGCGGGGCTCTCCTGCATCCACTGCGCGACGTAGCCGACTTTGAGCCCGGCCACGGGTGCCGCAGCGTCGAAGTCGAGGTGGCTCGGCACGCTCGAGAAATCGCCCGCGTCCGGACCGGTGATCGCATGCAGGACGAGCATCGCGTCCTCCACCGTTCGCGTCATGGGACCGAGCTTGTCGAGCGACCAGCAGAGCGTCATGGCGCCGGTGCGCGGCACCCGGCCGAACGTGGGACGCAGACCGGTCACGCCGCATCGCATCGCCGGCGCGACGATGGAGCCACCGGTTTCGCTGCCGATGGAAAAACCGACCAAAGCCGCCGCCGTCGCCGCGCCA
>DASUEN010000293.1:0-2543 GCA_036275055.1 Thermoanaerobaculia bacterium | reverse complement strand
CCGTCCCGCAGTCAAATATGAAGCAGGCGCCCCCGCTCGTCATCACTCCCACACACGAGGTGTTGCCGCCGAAACGGACGGTGCCCGGGCCCGGCGCGGCGATCGACCCCCGGGTGCCCCAGAATCGTACTCGCATACCCCTCCAGTATCAGTTATTCGTACTCCACGTGGAGACCGTCGAGGTACCGGGCGAGCTCCGCGGCCCGCGCGCGAATCTCCTCGGGCTCACGGCGTCCGGCCGCCTGCTCCAGGGATGCGCCGATCTCCGTAATCCGGTTCAAGCCGTAGCCGGCGCCGGTTCCCTTCATGTTGTGGCCCAGGATGCGAACGTTTTCGTAATCCGCGTCTTTGAGCGCTGCAGCTATCGCCGCGACGTCCCTCCGTCGGTTCTCCAGGAAGCGGGGAACCAGCTCCGCGAGACTCGAGTTCACCCGGACGCGGACGCGTCCCATAGTGTGCTCTTCGATGGCGTGCAGGAGCGTCGCTTTGCGGATGGGTTTGGTGAGGTGGGCCGTGCAGCCAGCATCGAGGCTCTTGCGAACCTCCTCCGGCAGCGCGTGAGCGGTCAGTGCCAGGATCGGCACCGGTCTGGCACGGTTCTCACCTTCCCACTGGCGGATCCTGCGTGTGGCGGAGTAACCGTCCATGACCGGCATCTGGACATCCAGTAGTACGACGTCGTACGTGCCGGAGATGAACATCCGCAGGGCCACTTCGCCGTCGCGGGCCAGGTCCACGCGGCACCCGCTGGCTTTCAGGTAAGACTGGATCAGCAGCACATTATCCTGGGAATCCTCGGCCAGGAGGATCCGCAGCCCTGGCGCGCCTTCCAGCACGCCTCCAGGTGGCGCTGCGGGCCGCTCCACTAGAGGGGCCGTGCCAGCGCGGGCCTCCTGGATCGCCTCCAGGAGCTCGGCGCGCTTCACGGGTTTTACCAGGTACGCCGCCACCCCCAGCGCGCGGCCTCGGGCGACGTCCCCGGCGCGGTTGTCCGAGGTGAGCATCAGGATGGTCGTCCCGGCCATGGTGGGATGCTGATGAATTTGCTCGGCCACCTGGAACCCGTCGACTCCGGGCATACGGCGATCCAGCAACACGAGGGCATAAGGGACCGCGGCCTGCTGTGCCCGCAGCAGCTCCGCGAGCCCCTGCTCGCCCCCTGCCGCTTCCATCACCACGGCGCCCCAGTGCGAAAGCATCTCCCTGAGGATCAGCCGGTTCGTCGTGTTGTCGTCGATGACCAGGGTCTTCACGTCCTTGAGATCCATCGGCCCGGAGGGGACCCTGAGCGGGGGCTTGCTGCCGACTGCGAACCGAGCCGTGAAGTAGAACGTGCTTCCGGCTCCGATACTGCTTTCCGCCCAGATCCGCCCCTGCATCAGCTCGACGACGCGCCGCGAAATGGCCAGCCCGAGGCCGGTCCCGCCGAACTTGCGCGTCGTGGAGGTGTCGACCTGGGTGTAGGGGGCGAAGATCAGCTCGCGCGTCTCCTCGGGAATTCCAATCCCGGTGTCGCAGACCGCGAACCGCAGTGCGCTAGCGGCGGCGTCCGCGGGATCACGCTCGACCCGAACGATCACCTCGCCTTGCTCCGTGAACTTGATGGCGTTGCCAATGAGATTGATGAGCACCTGCCGCAGCCGGGCCGGATCGCCGACCAGCGCGGTGGGGATCTCCGGAGCGATGCGGAGCGCCAGCTCGAGCCCCTTCTCGTGGGCGCGAATCGCCATCATCTCGAGCGTCTTGTCGAGGACCTCGCCGAGATCGAAGTCGATGCTCTCGAGCACCAGATGGCCGGACTCCACCTTGGAAAGATCCAGGATGTCGTTGATCAGGTTCAGGAGCTGGCTCCCCGCCTTCCTGAAGATGCGGACGTACTCGCGCTGCTCCGAGATCAACGAGGTCTCCCACAGCAGGTCCGCCATGCCGATGATGGCGTTCATCGGCGTCCGGATCTCGTGGCTCATGCGGGCGAGGAAATCCGATTTCGCCAGATTGGCTTTTTCCGCCGCGGACCTGGCGCTCTCCAGCTCGACATTTTTCTCCTGCAGAACCTGATCCAAGCGTTTGCGCTCCGTGACGTCGCGCGCCGCGGCGAAGACGCCCTGCAGCGTGCGGCCCCGGTCATAAAAGGTGGTCGCGTTGTAGGACACCACAGTTTCCTTACCGTCCCTGGCGCACGCGGTGAGCTCGTAGTTGGTGACCTTCTTTTCGCTCAGCACCAGCTTAATAGCCGCCTCGGCTCGCTCCGGATCGGTGAAGTAGCTCTTGAACGGCGCGCCGATCAGCTCGTCGCGCGTGCAGCCGGTAAGCGCCTCCATCTGCTTGTTGACGTCCGTGATGATGCCGGAGGGGTCGGTGGTCATCAGTGCGTCGATGTTGGATTCGATCAGCGAGCGCGTGTAGAACTGCTGGTCGCGCAGGCGCTGATCGAGCCGCTTCTGCTCGGCTTCCACCTGCTTGCGTGCCGTATTATCGGTGCCAATTAACAGGTAGCCGATGATTCCGCCTGGTGCGTCGCGCAGCGCCGTGACCGACACCAC
>DASUEN010000292.1:0-19344 GCA_036275055.1 Thermoanaerobaculia bacterium | reverse complement strand
ACGCCCGAGAGGCTGCCGTTCTCGATCGCCAGCCAGCCGTCGAAATCGGTCATGTAGTCGACGGCGGGGACGGCGGTGCGAATCTTCTGCTCGATGCGAATGGGCAGGAAAGGGATGGGTTTCCAGAGGAACTGCGAGACGTAGGGGCCGGCGACGTCGCCCGCCGCCACGCCGCGGAAGAGAGTGTCGGGTGTCACCCGGCCGTCCTTGCGCGGCCCGGTGAAGGCGGTATTGGCCGAAAGCTCCACCGCCGCCTTGGCCACCAGGGGGTGCGAGCCGTACTCGGAGAACGGCACCTCGCGTAGCAGGGCCTGCCAGTAGAGCTCGACGATCTCGCCCGCCTGCTCGGCGCTCGCGAAGCCGGGAGGCGGAGGGCAGGGGACCTGCGAGCTGTCCGGGCCGATCAGCTCGAAGGACCAGGCGGACTGCGGGTTCGCCAGTTTGACGAAGCCGCCCAGGGGGATGCGTTCGAAGTCCTCGGGCCGGCCGGAGCGCAGGGCGCCGAGATACACGTCGTAGGCCTTGGCATCGACGTTGCCGCTCTTGTCATGCGGCAGCCCCTTCGAATAACAGGCGGCGCGGCCCGGCACCGAATCCTCCTCGCCGTTGGCACGATGGGCGGCGGGGCCGAGGTCGCGCTCCTTCTGGGCGGCTTTCACCCGCAGGTCGAAGGCCTGGGCGAGACGGCGGTCGCCGGGCAGCGGTGCCCGCACCCCGGGGGGCCGCTTCCCGGCAGCCTTCACCATGTCCGGCAGAGACACCGCTCCTGCGAGCACGCCTCCCAGGCCGAGGAGCCCCGAGACCAGGCCGCGGCGGGTCAGGTCACTCCCCTTGTCGTCTTCGGCTTCAGCGAGAGGCTGCTCTTCCTCGTCGTTCACGGCGCTCCTCCTTCGAGAATCCAGCGGGCCAGCACGTCGGCGCCGTTCTCGCGCGGCCGGGCGGCGCGCCCCAGCTCCAGGCGCAGGGCCTGATCGTCGATCGAGCGCGGGAACGACAGCCATTCCGTCCGCTCGTGATAGCCCAGCCAGCGGGATTCCCAAAACGCATTGTAGCCGGCCCCGGCGACGAGGCGATCGGCGCCGCCAAGCCACTCGGCGGCGGGAAAAGGCGTGCCGGCCTCGAACAGGTCGAAGGCTACAGCTCCCTCGCCCGCGAGCCTCCGGAGCTGCTCGGACTCTCCTCGCCGCCCGGCCTGAAGGACGACGGTGAGCGGCCCGCCGGCGAGAATCCCCAGCCGCTCCCGCAGGGCCGCGGGCGGCCGGCACTCGTCCGGATTGGAGATCACGATGGGATCGATCGTCGCGCGCTCGCCACGGCCGGGCATGGGCTCGATGGCGAGGATGCGGGCGTATTGAGCGGGCTCGAAAGGCATTCCCGGCGGGCCGGTGAGCCAATGCGGCGGGCAAATCCGCACCAGCAGCCAGGCCTCGCACGGCAATCCCGAGAGGAACCACCGCAGCGGCGCCCAGAACATGTCCACCAGCAGCAGATCGGGGGAATACCGGCGGAGCTGGCCGGCCAGGCGGCTGGTCTGCGCCAGTTGGCGGTCGCGGAGAGAGGTATCCGTCTCCACCACGACCGTCTCGAAGTCCGCGAGCCCCTGCGCAGCGGGGAACGGCAGCTCGGGACCGAAGATCCGGTACTCGCCGCGAAAGCCGGCGCGGGAGAGGCCGCGGCCGACGGCAAGGCCGCGGACGAGATGCCCCGCGCCCACCGTCCCCGCCGTGAAGTAGGCGACCTTCACGGCGGGGCTCCCACGCGCTGGCTACGAGCCGCAGAAGAAGTCACAGCTCAAGGAGACGTTGCCCAATTCCTGGCAGGCGGCATTCGGATCGCCACAGCTCCCGGCGGCCTCCGGATCCGTCAGGGTGAGGAATCCCTGGCACGGCGACACCCTGCCGCAGGAGCACTCGACGTCCTCGCGGCGCGCGACGTAGAAGAAATTGCGCTTGAGCGTCGTGCAGAAGCGGCCCGTGGGATCGGTCAGCACGTGATCGACGAGCGAGAGCTGGCCCGTGCCGTCGTCCAGGTAAAGGTCGAAGGTCCCGCCGACCGGACCCCGGACGCAGCGATTCTCGCGGAAGGTGCCGGTGACGCACGCCGGAGCGCCGAGGGTGATCGTGCCAAGGTCGGTGATGCCGCCCGCGACCGGGGGCACACCCGGAGTCAGGACGCTCGTTCCGGCGAGAGGCGACGGCGCAGAGCTGGACAGGCTCACCTCGACCCGCACCACGCCGGTGCGCACGGTGAGTCCAGGCATCTCGAAGCGGCCGTCGGCGTCGGTGGTGGTGACGGCACCCAGCGAGACCACGTCCGCTCCCGGCACCGGCTGCCCATCGGGATCGGCCACCAGGCCGCGCACGGTCGTAATCGTGCCCGCCGCGCTCGCCAGCGGCCGGAACGCCAGGGCCCGCAAGCCGGCGCCGGCGAGGTCACCCGCGGGGGTGGAAACCTCGGTGATGGCCCGCGTCCCGAGGTCGAGCTCGTAGAGCGCCGTGCCGTCGGCGGGCGAGGTCAGCACGAAGGTGCGGGTGCCGGGCTCGAGTGCCATGCCACCGAGCTCGCCGCCGGCCGACGCGCCCACGGTGCCGGTCAAAGGCTGCTGATCGAGGATGGCGCCGGTCGCCGGATCGACCGTCCACAGCGCGTTCGGCGCCCCCGAGACGAACAGGTAGAGCCGGCCGTCCGGCCCCACGGCGAGGCCCGAGGCGCTGAACGGCAGGTTCGGGGTGAGGACCCGCGCCACCTGCGCCGCGAGGTCGAGGGTGACGATCCCGCGAGGCACGAAGCCGGCGGTCAGGGCATAGAGGGTGCCCGTGGCCGGGGAGAAGGCAAGGTCCTGGAGCCCGATCGGGATCTCCTGGCTCTCCAGGAGGACTGGCCCGAGGGTGGCGAGCACGGCGCCGGTCTCGGGATCGAAGCGCAGGAGCTGGCTCGTGCCCTGCTGTACGCCGAGGTTGGCGGACTTGGTGCGGCGCCGGGCGACGAGGTCGGCGACTGCCGCTTCCGGCTGGGTCGAGGCCCAGAGCGTGCCGTCGCCGTCGAAGGCGAGGCCGGAGAGCCCCTGCGGATGAACGGACCGGCTCCAGTCGACGAGGCGGCCGCCTCCGGTGTCGTCCAGCACCAGCAGCCGGCCCGGGTTGGCCTGGTTGCCGCCGCCGGAGCCCAGGTAGAGCAGGTGCGCCGAGATCACGACGTCGCCCACCGCGGTGGTGCCGCCCGGCACCGGCGTCACGGCGGCCGAGCTCCCCGCGAGCACGCCGCCCGCCCCGGCCGCCTGCGCTCCGCAGGAGACGAGACCCGAGACGGTGGGCACTCCGGGCACCGAGAACGCCCCCGCGGCGTCGGTGGCTCCCGCCACGCCCAGGCAATCGACCGTGGCGCCCGCCACCGCCGCGCCGCTTGAGCTCACGACCCGGCCCGCCGCCGTGGTGAGCGGATCGGGAACGACGTTCACGACGATCTCAGCCGTCGCCGTGTGGCCCATCGTGTCCTGGGCCGTGGCAGTCAGCCGCAGCTCCGGCGAGCCGGCCGGCACCCGGAGCGAGAAGAGGTAGGGAGCCACGAAAACGTCGCCCACTGGCTGGCCGTTGGCGTCCAGGTGCACGTGGTCGATGCCGACGTCGTCGCTGGCGCCCACCGCCACCTGCAGCCGGCTCCCCTCAATGGCGTCGGCTCCGGCGCTGGGCGAAAGCACGGCCACCGTGGGCGGCTGATCAGGGTCGACCGCCACCACCAGCGTTGCCGTCGCCGTCTGGCCCCCGCTGTCGGTCGCCACGGCCGTCAGCGTCGTCTGGGTGACTCCCACCGGCACGGTGAAAGTCGTCCGGTAGGGCGGTGTCCCGAAGACGCCCTGCGACACGCCGTCGACCAGGAACTCGACGGTGTCGACGTGCACGTCGTCGCTCGCCGTGGCCGCCATCTCCGCCAGCGCGCCCTCGACGAGCCGGCTCCCTGCCACCGGTGCCAGGAACGCCACCTGAGGCTTGTCGTCGGGAAGGACGGCGACCACGACCGGTTTGGATTCACTCTGATTGCCGCCGAGATCGGTGGCCACGGCGGTCAGCTTGAACGAGGACACCCCCGCGGGCGCCCGCACGGTGGCCTCGTAGGGAGCCTTGAAGACCTCGGCCACGCTGACGCCGTCGATCAGGAACTGGACGGAGGCCACCTGGACGTCGTCCGTGGCGCTGGCGCGAACCACCAGCGGATTCCGCTCGGGGACCGAGGTGCCGTCCGCTGGCGCCGTGAGGCTCACCTCCGGCGGGATGCCGGCCGTGTCGTCCTGGATCTTGTAGCGGCCGATGTGGAGCGCCGAATCGCCGAAGGTGCCGTTGTCGGTGATCTGGTCGCGGGCGCCCACCATGAAGACCAGACCGGTGCCGTCGATGGCGATGCCGTTGCCGTTGTCGTCGCGGAAGCTGGGGGCGCGGGAGAACTCCACCACGGCCGAGAAGGCGGGCGTGGTGCCGGCGACGTTGAAGATGGGCACGGCGTTGACGAAGTAGACGTCCGCCGCGAGGGCGATGGGGCCGTCGAGCACCAGGGAGGTCAGCGAGAACGCGTCGCTGCTCGCGCCCACCACCACCGGCGTGGCAGGGTCCAGAAGGTCGACCGTGCGCAGCCCGCCGAGATTGAAGCTGGCGCCGTCGGCCACGTAGGCATAGCGGCCGCGCAGCACGACGGCGGCGGCATGCGAGGTGCCGTCCGGACGGGTGGACGTCGAGCTGATGAGGAACGGGGCCGCCGGATCGCTGACGTCGATCACCTCGAGGCCCCCGGCGTCCGCCGCCACCACGGCCAGGAGGCCGTCGGTGTCGATGCCGCGGGCGATGCCCGCCAGGGCAAACGAGCTGAGCGCCCGGGGAGCTGCGGGATCGCTGACGTCGGCGATGAAGAGGCCGGCCGTGCCGTCGGCGACATAGGCGCGCCCGTCCCGGACGACCAAGTCGGTGGCATTGCCCGGCGTGTCGATGCGGCCGGCGACCGCCGGCGACCTGGGATTGCGCACGTCGACGACGATCAGGCCGGCGGAGCCGGCGGCCACGTAGGCATAGCCCCCCGCCACCTTCACGCCATTGGCATTGCCGGGCAGCGCCAGGGTGGCGGCGATGGCCGGCGCCTGCGGATCGGTGGCGTCGACCACCACCAGTCCGGCGCCACCCGACGCCACGTAGGCGTAGGGCCTCGCGACGTCCACGGCGTTGGCGAAGCCCGGCATGCGCAGGAACGAGAGGGCCTGCGGCGAGAAGCTCGTCACCGTCACCTGCACGGTGGCCGCGAGGCTGCCGAGGGTGACGGTGACCGTGGCCGTGCCATTCTGTCCGGCGAAGACCACGCCGTCCTCGCCGCTGAAGTTTGCCACCGTGAGGTCGCTGGAGCTGTACTGGGTGCCATAGCGCCGCCGCCGCACGTCGAGCACCGTGCCGTCGATCAGCCGCGCCGTGACGTTGAGCCGCCGCGAGGCCTCCCCCAGCACCGTGTTGAAGACGAGGTTGAGCGTCGCTGGCTGCACCGTCAGGGACTGGACGATCGGCGCCAGGTTGAAGCTGTTGGCATCGAGCGGATCGCTGCCGCTTGCGATCTCCAGGCCGTCGGAGATGCCGTCGCCGTCGGTATCGAAGAGCAGCGGATTGGTGTGGTAGACGTTGACCTCGTCGCCGTCCTTCAAGCCGTCGCCGTCGGTGTCCGCCTTTTGTGGATCCGTGCCGAGCTGGAACTCCTGGAGATTGGTCAGGCCGTCGCGGTCGGGATCGGCGAGCGCGTCGGCCGGGTTGTTCGGATCGAGGCCGTGGGCGATCTCGTAGTCGTCCGGCAGGCCGTCGCCGTCGGAATCGCCCGACACCTGGACCGCGATCTCCACCATGCCGAGGGCGCCCTCGTTGACGGCGCTCACCAGCACGACGCCGCTCGAGTGCGCGGTCACCAGGCCCTCGGCATCGACGCTGGCGATGGCCGGGTTGCTCGAACGGTAGACCGTGCCGGTCGAGGACGGTGTGACGTCGGCTTCCACCTCGTCCGGGTAGATGGCCGTGGCGAAGACCTGGGCCGTGGCGCCGGTCGCCGTCAGTGAGGCGGCCGACGCCGAGAGGTCCAGGCGCGCCGGGATCGGGCTGGGGTTGGTGAAATCGATCACCGGCACGCGCACCGAGCCGTTCGCCTGCACGGCGACGAGGGGCGACTGGCCGGAGCGCACCTGGTTGCCGGCCACGCAGGTGGCCCGCACCCGCACCGGCCCCTGGTTCGCCGGTACGTTGAGCAGCGTCCAGGAGCCGTCCTCCTCGACCGGCGCCGAGCGGTTGAGCGCGCTCACCGTGCAGGTCGTGTCGAGCTGGGCGCGCCCCTGCGCGGTGAGGAGAACGCCGGCGAGGACGGCTCCGAGAAAGGCTTGGCTTGCGACCCGATTCGGCGTCATACCAGGAACCTCCGGCTCAATTCTCGACGAACGCGCACTGCGCCTCGAGATCGGCCGAGAACGCAACGTTGGGGGTCCAGACCTTCTTGTTCTTGAGCTCGACGACCACCACCTCGGCATGCCCACCACGGTAGATCAGGGTGTCGCCGTCCGGCGAAACGCAGCGCAGGCGGACGTTCTCCAGGCCGCCGGCGAGCAGCGGGCTGTCGAGGCTCGCCAGCCGCTCGCCGCTCACCGCGTCGATGACTTGCAGGCGTCCCGTCGTCCGCGTCTGCGACAGGGCGCGGTTGGCCGGCGCCTCGACCTCCTGGACCGCGATCCGGCGCCCGTCGGGCAGGAGCGCCGCGTGGCAGCGCGGCACGTCGATGGGCGGCGTCGAGGAGCGGGTGGCGGGATCGAAGGTGAAGACCAGGTCGCCTTTCACCTCGGGCCGCTCGGAACGGGCGAGGTAGAGCACCTTGCCGGCGTCGGAGTCGATGGCCGCCAGGACGTACGACGGGTGGTGGTCCGCCCGGGCCGGCGAGTAGCGCTCCAGCCGCGCGAGTTGCTCCGGCGTCGTCGCGAGCGCCACTGGCGAGGCCGTGAAGGTCCCCCCTGCGAGCCGCACGATGCGGTCGCGATCGAGGATCGCCTTGCCGTCCGGGGTGAACCGCGCGCCGTCGGTGAGCGCGGGTAGCGCGGGGCTGCCGGCCGGCACCGCAGCCACCAGCCGCGCGGTCTCGGCGAGGCCGGGCACCGCCAGCACCGCCATGCGGAAGACGAGGGACGCGCCGCGCGATGCGCCCTGCGCGGCCGCGTCCTGCCACTCCACCAGCAGCCGTTGGCCGGCCCGATCGAAGAGCAGTCGCGGCGGCGCCGACAGGCGCTGCGGCAGGCGCCACTCGGCGATGCGGCGCATCGTGGCGAGCTCCGCCGAGACGACGCGGTATGGAATGGGCGCCGTCGCGTCGCCGGCGGCAGCGCCGGGCTCCGCCTCGGGAACCGCGAAGCAGAGGCCTCCCGGGAAGGCCGCGACCGCGCCCTGCGCCGGCCCCCCCACGGGCTCCCCGCCGTGCAGGGGCGAGGCCAGGAGGTTCCACGCCGAGTGGATCTGCCCGTCCTGCGGATCGAAGGCGGCAAAGCTGCCGTCAGGATTGAGGACGTAAAGCTCGACCGCCCGCGCCGGAACGCTGGCGGCGATCCAGATCGCAAGCCCCAGGCCGAGGGCCGGTAAGCACTTCTTCAGCGGTTGCATTTCGTTCCCGCGGGTGCCGGCTTCTCATTCGGGTCCCCCACGCAAACCTTGCTGAAGGCCGGATGGCTGCAATTCGGCAGGCCAAAGCTGAGGACCTTGGTGACGTAATCCCGAGCGCCGCTCGGGCAACCGCCCGTGCATCGCGTCGTAGGATCCACACGCACCCAGTTCGTCGTGCCGGTGTGGGTCTGCTCATCGACCGTCAGCACCAAGCCGCACAACGGGTCCTGCTCCAGTTGGAACTCGTGCCGGGAGTGCCCGAGATAGGCCGGCCCGCACAGCCCGTTGTAGGCGCGCAGCAGGTCCTGCTCATAGAACCCGGGGCTGTCGCCGAAGCCGCCCTTCGGGAGGTCAGGGATGAACAGTCGAGTCAGGGGAGCGAGCCGGTTGTTGCGCCGGCAGGTATTGAAGCTGTTGAAGAGCGCCAGCAAAGCCGTGTTGGTTGGCACCCCGGGATTGGGGGTCTTGCTCCCCCCCATCAGAACCTGCGGATAGGCATCGACGAACACCGCTTTCCCCTGGAGGACCCCGAGGGAGTCGGCGACATTGGTCTTCCAGTTGAAGTGGTCGTCGAACGAAGGCGCGGGTTGGGTAATCTGCCCGATCCCTACGCCCCCGGCGTTGTCCTGGCTGAACTGGGGACATTTGTCGAAGGCGACGTCCCGCACTCCGAACTGGCGCATGCCGCTCTCCAGGCAGGCCTTCCGGGCGTAGGTGTTCTGCCCGTACTGCGCGACCACGTCGGAGCAGGTGGCGTTGGCGCCGCGCACCACGACGCGCCGCTCGGCCGTCTTGGTATCGCCGTTCGCCGTCGCTTCGACGGTGAGCTTGAGGTCGCCGCTCATCACCGGCGAGATGCTCACGTCGTAGCTCGTCCCCGAGCCGTCCGCAATCGGGTCGTGGGTCTTCTTCGCCGTCTGGTGGCTGCAACCGTCGAGCGTGAGCTCGGCATGCCAGGTGATCTGGGGCGTGGCCGGCGGGTTGCCGTCGATCCTCGCCTGCGCGTTGATGCGCGGCATGTTGGGATCGGTGGTCATGTCGAAATTCTGCCCCTCGGTGGGCGTGTCGATCACCACGTTCCAGTCGGGCGGCGGCTCGCACCCCGCGGCGCTGGCGCAACCACCACCGCCGCCACCACCACCGCCGGAGCAGGAGCCGGAGGTGTCGGGGTTGCCGCCGCAGTGCCAGCCGGCTTTGACGACCCCGACGCCCGGGTTCGAGCGCAGCGTCCGGCCGTCTCCCGCCACCGTCGCCGGACCGATGCTGATGAAGTGGCCGAGGTCGTGGTCGAAGGAGTACATCTCGGTCACCGTGCCGGGAGCGAGCCCGTCGACGTTCGGCAGGGTCAACCGCGCCGGGGGATCGAAACGGGCTCCCGCCGGCTGGATGGTGACGATGAAGCGCGGCTGCTGGCCGAAGTTGGGCACCATGGGCACCTTGTCGGAATGCACCAGGGTGACCGAGATCGTGCCGCTGCGCCCACCGCCCGGGAAGGTCACCGAGCCGGCAGGGACTTCGAGCGCGAAGCCGGGAGCCGCAGGGAGCCGGACCGTGCCGCCGTGGGTCTCGTCGATCAGCAGGCCGTGGGCGAGGTCGAGCGGCAGCAGGTAGACCGGCATGGTGAGCGGGTTGTCCCGCCCCGGCACCAGGAAGAGCACGAATTCCAGGTCGGGCCAACTGCCGGGGCGCGTCGTCGTGCTGCCGTCGGCGATCAGCTTCACCATGCCGGCCGGCGCGCCGGTGAGGAGGAACTTCCCCTGCTCGTCGGCCTGGGTGGAGAGGGTGGTGTCGAGCAGGCGCAGGGTCACCCCAGGCACCGGCTGGTTCGAGCCGTCGAGCACGACGCCCGAGATCGAAGTGGCGGCCGGATCGCCCGCGGCGCGGCCGGAGGCGGCGAAGCTTGCAACCGGGCTGTCCACGAGGCCGTCGATCCGCGCCTCGGCCCGGTTGTTCGCGATCCCCTCCTCCAGCGACAGCACGAAGGGAACGATCGCCCGGCCGTCGCTGTCGGTGGTCACCACCCGCTCCTCGGTGCCGCCGCCCAGGTTGCCGTGGCCGCGGGTGACGTGGAAACGGACCGCAACCCCTTCCAGGCGGTTGAAGCCGGCATCGGTGACAGTGGCGATCAACGGGCGCGGGAGCTGCTGGCCGGTCACTCCGACCTGGAGCGTGCCGTCGTCGGCCACGATCAGGACCGGGCCGCCCGGCGTGGCGATGGCGGTGAACACCGCCGGCCCGGCGAAGCCCACCGACGAAGCCGTCACCCGCTGTGCCCCCACCCGGTTGCCCAGGATGAACGGCGTCGAGGCACGGCCCGCCGCGTCGGTCGTGGCGGCGATGAGCCGCCGGCCGCCGGCCAGCGTGCCGTCGTTGCCGTCGACCTGGAAGATGACCGGCCGGCCCACGACCGGCGCGCCGGCGGCATCGGAGAGCGCCACGGTCAGCGGCACAGCGAGGGGCATACCGATCGGCGCCGTCTGCAGATCTCCCGCCACGAGGGCGACATGCGGCGTGCCGGCCGGCGCGCGCGTCACGGTGACCGCGGCGTGCGCCCGGTTGCCGCTCGCGTCAGTGGCCTCGACCACGATCTGATTCTGCCCCGGCGCGAGCGGTATGCCAGGCGCCAGGAACGAACGATTCTCCACGGTGGCCGGGACGCCGTTGACCGTCACCGACGCCTGGGCCACGTTGACCGTGCCGGCAACCAGGTCGTTGACCAGCCCGGAGACCGTGACGCTCGGCTCGAAGACGACGTCGCCGTCTGCCGGCGCGGCGATGGCGAGGTAGGGCGGAGAGAGGTCGCGCACCACGTTGATCGTCGCCGAGCCGGCGCCGCCGGAGCTGATGGCGGTGGCGGAAATGAGGTTGCCGCCTTCGATGAGCGGCACCCCGTGGGCCACGAACGTCCCTCCGGACGTGACCGCGGGCAGGCCGTTGACCGCGACGACGGCGTCCGGTTCGGTCACCGTACCAGCCACGTCCACGGTGGTGGCGGCGATCGTCGAGAGGTCCGCAGGGGAGGTGATGGTGACCGCCGGCACGCGGGCGGCGACCACTCCCACCGTGGCCGTGCCGAGGTTGCCGGCGGCGTCCAGGGCATGGACGGTGATCGTCTGGCTCCCGGGCCCGACCGGCAGCAGGACCTCGAAGCGGGTGCCGCTCAAGGAGGCCGGCTTGCCGTTGGCGTCGACGGAGAGCACCTGGCCGGCGTCGGTGACGACCCCCAACACCCGCACCACGCCGGAACTGACCGGCTGGCCGGCCAGCGGCGTCTCGATCGTCACCTGCGGCGGCAGAGTATCGGAGAACACCTGGACCGAGGCGGTGCTCACCTTGCCGCTCGCGTCGGTCGCCACCGCCGTGATCTGGTTGAAGCCCTCGGCCAGCGGCACTGTGGCATGGTATTCGTCGTCGACCCGAGTCGCCACGACGCCGTTGACCTGGACCGAGGCGATGGCCGAATCATCGCTCGCCGTAGAAACCACCTCGACCGAGGCGGCGCTCAAGGAGCTGCCGGCCACCGGGGAAAGGATGGCGATTGCCGGCGGCGCCAGGTCGGCGAGCTCGAACGCGAGGGAAGCCGTGGCCACGTTACCCGCGGCGTCGCGCACCGACGCGACCACCTGGTGCGTTCCGAAAGCGAGCGGCGCCGGCGTGCAACTCGCCGAGACTTGGTCGACCAGGCAGGACGGCAAGAGGTTTGCCCCGTCGAGGGTCAGAGCCAGGCTGCCGGCGGCTACCCCCGAATCGGCGTCGTAGAACGACACTGCGATCTCCGGCGAGAGCGATCCCGTCACTGGATTGGTGGAAGGCTCGACGAAGACCAGAGTGGGGGGCGTCGTGTCTCCCCCACCGGTCGGAGTGGTGAACACCACCACCAGCCGCGGCCCCTCGCCCGGCGTCCCCTGCCGGGAGTCGTAGTCCACCCGGCCGCTCTTGGTCTCTTCCGTCTTCTTGAGCAGCCAGCCGAAGTCCGGCGTCTCGGTGGCGAAGGCGGCCACGTCGGCCGTGACGTCGTAGCGCACCCAGCCCGTGAGGTCCCGGGTGTGGAGCACGCTGGCGGTCGGGGTCGCCGCGAAGCTGCCGCCGACCCATTGCGTAGCGCAGTCCGCCTTGTCGTTGGTCGGGTTCGAATCGTTCGCGCAATTCCAGGTCGCGCCCGTCTCCGTCCACGCCGAAGTCAGCCGGTGGGCGTCCACCGTGCGCCCCGTCTTCCCCCAGTTGCGGCCGTTCTTCTCCACGTGCAGCTCCAGCGAGGCCGAGACCACCGTCGCCCCCCGCAAGGTATTGGCGAGGCTCACGCCGTCGAACTGCACCAGGGCGCGGTTCTGCCCGCTCTCACGGACGCGCAGGATCGGCTCCGAGCCGAAATTCTTGTTGGCGTCGCCCTTCCGGACGTAAGTGTCCCCCACCGTCTGCAAGGTCACCACGTGCGGCCCCGGCCCCAGCAGAAGCTGGAAGGAGGCGCTCGCCTGCGCGGCGTTACCGGTGCGGTCCTTCAAAAGCGCCTGCACGGTGTGACTGCCCGCCGCCAGAGAGGGCACATGGCAGCTCGCCGACTGCGGCCCCGTGGCGCAGCTCGCCGTGACGTCCTGGCCGTCCACCAGCACCTGGAGGGTGGCGAGGTCGACTCCCGAGCCGCCGTCCGAGTACTCCACCACCACCGCCGGCGCCGGATCGTTGACCAGGATCGGCTGGCTGGGGGACGTGATGGCGAGCGAAGGCGGCACCTGATCGTGCGCCGCGCTTTCCACGACGAGCACCAGCCGGGGGCGCTCCGCCGAGGTCCCTTCGCGGGAGCCGTAGTCCGCCTTGCCGCTCTGGTCGTCGTCCGCCTTGACGATGAGCCATCCCTGGTTGGGCGTCCCGCCGAGGAACGCGGCCACGTCCGCCGTGACGTCGAACGGCACCCAGACGTTCTCCGCGGAGGTTTGGACGACCGAGTCCGTGGCATCGTCGGCGAAGCTGCCACCATTCCAGGGCGTGGCGCAATCAAGCTTGTTGTTCGCGGGATTGGCGTCGACCGCGCAGTTCCAGGTGACTCCTGCCTCGGTCCAGGCCGCCGTCACCATGTGGGCTTCAATGGGCCGCCCGTCCGATCCCCAGGAGCCGGTCGCCGAGTGGACGAACAGCTCCAGGGAAGCGGAGACCAGCCGCCCCGAGCCGACCGCCGCCGTGATCGCGGCTTGATCGAAGCGCACCAGCACGCGGCCGTCCCCGGCAAGCTCCAGGGTCGGATCGCTGCCGCGGTTCTTATTCGCCGGGCTCTGCTTCAGGGTGGAGTCGGCCACCGCCGGGAGCGTGACCGTCTGCGCTTCGCTCCCGGCCGCCAGCCCGAGGTACAGGAGCAGACAGCCCATCAGAGTCTTTTTGGCGTTCACGCGTTCCCCTCCGCAGACCGAAGAGCGCGACTGGGATCCGGAATTGCTCCCGGTTTTCGGATAGCTTCTTGGCTCTATCTATATCACAGTTTTGGCGAAGGGATGAGCGGCCTCGCAGACAGGACGACGGCAGGAGAAGAGGCCTCGAGGACACGCGGGCCCGCTGAGGCCTCTCCCCATCTGCACCTGCTAGAACCGCCCCTGCACCAGCCGCCGGGTCTCGGGAGCGGCGAGGATCTCGGGCACGGTCTTCGGCCGCAACCCCGCGATCTGCTGGAGCACGTGCTCGGCGGACATCATGGCTCCCTCCTGCCAGCCAGGGAGGGTGGAGACCTGGTCGCCCACCACGAAGAAGCGACCGTCCGGCGCCAGCAGCCGGGCGTAGGCCTTGCGATCCGGCTCGCTGTCGCTCTTCCAGTCCGCCCAGCCTCCCTCCTGGAACGGGATGTTGTGCCACGCGATGGAGAGCCCCAGGGCCTGCGGCACGATCTTGTCGTCCAGGAACTCGGGATGGAGCAAGGCGCCGCCCTTGCGCGCCACGTCCAGCCGCTCCTTGAGGGACATGGCACCCAGGGTCTCGGCGTCCGCGTCGTAGTTGTAAGTGCCGGTGAGGGTTCCCCTGGCGGAGAAATAGTCGTTCGACGGATACCAGATCTGGGTGACGATGTCATAAATGTAGCTGATGCCGCCGTAAATCTGATACCTGTCGTTCTCCCAGAAGCGCTCGTGGGCCTGCCAGCCCACCTTGCAGGTGAAGGCGAAGCGCCCCTGATTGATAGCGTCGACGAAATCCGGGGTGAAATTCGTCTTCTTGACCTTCTGCAGCACGGGAAGCGGGATGTTGCTGATGCAGAAGTCCGCCGTCTTCTTGATCTCCTTGCCCTGCTTGGCGTCCCAGTAGGTGACCTCGACTCCGTGATCGTTCAACTGCACGTGCCGCACCTCGCACTGGTAGTGGATAGTGCCCGGTGGCAGGTGGGTGACGAAGCCATGGACGATCTTGTCCATGCCGCCCACCGGCTGGAAGAGCGTGGCCTGCCATTCGAACTCCATGGCTTGATAGAACTTGTGACGCCAGAACTCGGACTGCAGCAGCTCGTGGAAGTCGAGCTTCGGCCCCGGCTCGCACGGCTGGTAGACGGTGAGCGGCTTGTCGCACCCCGTACGGGTGGAGCCGCAGTAGGCGTCCGGCGCGCAATCCTTGGTGGCGCCCAGGTCGCCGAACACCTTGAGCAGGTCGAGCAGCTTGTCGCGGTCCCCTTCGTGGAGCTCCTGGTCCAGGCAGTTCTTGTGGATCGCTTTGGTGAGCAGCTCCGCGATGTAGCCCTGCGTGTCGTAAGTGATGCGGCGGTTGATCTGCGCCTGTTTGCCGAAGACGTCCGGAGTCTGGAACAGGTTCGCCGTGGTCGTCATCACGTAGACCTCGAGCGGCACCTTGAGCTCCTGGCAGTAGTGGAGAGCCCGGCGGTGGTGGTAGGGAAGCCGGCCCGGACCCATGTTCAGGTAGAGCCCTTCGTCGAACTTGCACTCCTGGTGGGTTTCGCCGTGCTCTTTGCTCCGCTCGACGATCTTGGTTCCCTTGCGGGCGGTAAGGCTGCGTCCGCCGGGGCGGTCCTGCGCCTCCAGAACGGTCACCGTATAACCGCCGGCGCGCAGCAGGTCATAGGCCGCGGTCAACCCGCCGACGCCAGCGCCCAGCACCAACACCGAGGTCGGCTGCGCCGCCTTGGGCAGCCGTGGCGGCCCTGCCCAAGCCTCCGGCACGTTGATCAGCCCCAGAGCGGTCATCGTTTCGTACACCGCCGCCGCTCCGCCTGCCTTCCCCACCATCTCCAGGAAATGCCTCCGCGTCCAGCCCCCTCCTGAATCGCTCATCGGTCCCTCCTCCGGAAGAATGTCAGCGTGTGGACGATCCTACCTCGGCCCTGCGCCTCTGGAGCACAGGCCGAAGACTCAGGATCTTCTTAGCTGAGGGAATAGTAGAGCAACTGAAGCTGCGGGCCACTCCGGCATCCACTGACTTGCCCGCGCTTCGATCTAAGCACAGATCAGAAGCACGCGCGGGATACCATCCTCAGGCGAGGCCCATCTCTTCGAGGGAATGGGCAGAGAGCACCCGCTCCGCCAGCTCCGTCAGCACGTCGAGAGAGGTGATCGCCTCGACCCGCCGCCGTACATTCTCCGGGAGAGGGCCAAAACGCTTGCCGAGGAGGTGCAGGAGGAGCTGACAGGCTCCGCTCTGCTTCCCCTGGACCATGCCTTCGGTCCGCCCCTTCTCCTGCCCCTCCGCTACCAACGTCTCCGACCATGTCATCTTCATGGCTCGCACCTCCGTGTTCTCTCTTCGGGAGCCGAGGGCCTCGAACTCTGCCACCTCCCGCGGCTTCAATTGTAAGTAGTTTTCGACGCAGTCGACAAGTAGGAACGAATCGGCCCTCCCCCGCAGTCCGGCGATCCGGCGCAGGCAGGCCATCTTGAGCTCGGCACGGCTCCAGGGCCTGGGATTCATGAGAGCCGCGAGGGCCCAGGCCAGGGGCTCGGGACGGGCCAGGTACTCCGCGGCCTTGCACCTCTCGAGGCCAAAGGAGACGTAGCGCATCTCCGGGAAGGCCGGACCGAGAAGGCTCTCCCAGGTTTCCAGGCTGACGCCGGGCCGTCCCCGCGTCAGGTTCATCACGATCGAGAGGACCGCCGTGTCGTAGCGGGCCAGAATCTGGTTGCGGTAGCGCCAGAGGCGCTCCGGCATGTTCCCTCTCGCCCGTGCCTCGACCTCGGCGTGGATCAGGAACGGGCTGCCGCCGGTCGTGCGGACGCGAGCCAGAAGGTCGACCGCGAGCCTCTGGCTGTGCGGATTGTCAGCGAAGAGCTCCTTGTCCAGGAACTCGGGCGCCGACAGGTCGAGCCGTTCCAGCGCCTCTGGCGCGACCAGGCGCAGGAAGTCTCCGAGAAAAACACGCAGCAGTTGCTTGAAGATCTTGTCGTGTTGGTTGGCCATAGGCGGTCCCGGGACCGAGATCGCCGTCCATCGGCGCTCTCCCTCCGCCCATAAAAGACGTAAAAAGCAGTGCCAATCTTGCAAGTGCCCGCCGGACGGGGCTTGCGAGGGGGGTTTTGGGGCTACTCAAGAGGTGACTGAAACATCAGGAGCTGGCTTGGAAGAGCCGGAGCTGGAGGAACGCCCATATCGTGACGGCGAGGACCACCCCCAGCCAAGATTCGAAGTGGCCCGGTTCCGTCAGGGCGGCAGGAAGGAAGTTGAAGTAGTGCTGGAGGAAGCTCTCGCCGTAGGCGCTGCCCTGAGCGGCTTGGTTCCGCAGCGTCTTCTCCCATATCGACAAGATGCAGTCCCCGAAGAAGAGAGCGGAGAGGAACGTCCCGCCGACCGAGAGGAGGTAGGCGGCGATCAACCAGCGGGGGAAGCGCAGGACCGCCCGTGGCGTGAGAGCCACTAGGGCGCCGCCGATCACCAGGGCGATCAGCAGCGCGTGGATCAGGGCAATGGCGTTGGCGAGAAACTCGTACACGCCTGTTTCAGCTTCCCCGCAGCCGGTCGTTGATGAGCGCGGCCAAGCGGTAACCGGCCACCGCCGCCCGGTGGCGCGCGATCTGGTTGGCGAGCGTCCGGTACGCCTCCGGCACTTTGGGGAAGGGAGGCTGGGCTCTCTCCTCCGCCACCGTGTAGACCACGTATCGCGCTAGAGCGGCGCTCTCCTCCAGCCAGGCGAGAACCATGGCAGGAGGATCCGCTCCCGGGGCGAGCTCGCGGTCGTCGCGCACGTAATCTCCCGCGATGCTCTTCGCCAGCGCGATCGCCTTCTGCGGGTCCGGATCGGCAGCGAGGGCCGTGTCCCAGAACCAATGGAGGCTCAATTTCGGGTCGCTTGGATCGTCGAGGTGGAATTCGTTGCCACCGTGATCGCCGCCCGGGTGGAGGGCCGAGAAGCGGGAGACGGCGTGGAGCGGCTGGTGGACGTCCCCGATCAGGTGCGCCAGCCAGGAGAGGCCATAGGCCTGGGTGCTCGCCGGCACGGCAGGATCACCCAGGGCGCTCCGCTGCGCCACGATCTCGGTGAGCGCGTTGACCGCGTCGGGCGGTTTGGTAGCCGTGCCGTCGAAGGAGATCCCCTCGTCACGGTAGTGCCAATTCTTGTGGATTTTCATGTCGGGGAAACCCGGCAGCGGCGGTGTGGGAGTCGCATCCGGTCTCAGGTCGTCATAGAAGCGCGGATCGTTGCGGATGAAGTCCGGCCAGGTCGCCGCCTTCATGAAGACCCGCAGGCCGAAGTTGGGGTCGTTCGCCGCCAAGCCTTCCGACAGTTTCGCGAAATCCGGATGCTGACGCAGCAGAGTATCCACCCGCGTCCGCACCTGCGGCGTCAAGTGTTGATAGGCCACCGCAGCCACGGTCATGTGCCCCGCGTCGTTCCAGGCCACGACAGGAAGAGCGGAGAAAACGGCCAGGGTCAGAACGGGCAGGAGCCTGCGCACGGCAACACCCGCCCTTCTCAGTGACACGACGACGCACACTGGCCGGTACGACAAGGAGTGGACCACATCGCCTGGCAAGGCGGATTGGTGATGAAACCACAATGAGACAGGAGACACAGCGAGATGCAGTCCTGACAGGTCAGAGCCTCCACCCTGGCGGGCCGGGAGAGGAAAGCGACGAGGAGCAGGAGAAGAGCCAGGAAAAGCCGCGACGCTTGCTTCATCTTGACCTCCTTGGAAATTGGCGGTCCGGCCGTTACTGTAGCACCTGCTCCTCCGCTTTGCGCTCGGCAAGCGGCAACGAAGGTGTCACGGCTGCCGAGCTCCTCTTGAGCCCGTACAGAGTGACCCTGCCATCCGGCGCCCTCCACACGACGTCGTACCCGGCCGCGACCTGATCCATCACAGTCCTCACCCCCGGTTCGCCCAGCCGCTCCGGCCGCAGGCCCCAGATCAGCACGTAGTCCACCCGTCCTCCCGTCCGCTGCGGATAGGCCAGGATCTCAGCGCGCGGAGGCTCCTGCTCGATCCCCAGCAGTCCCACGGAGAGGTGGAGGTAGGGGTTCAGCTCAGGTCGGTAATAGATGGGGAAATAGTCCTCGTTCGCCTCGTAGAGGGAGAGGTCCACCAGCCGCTTCTCCGCTGCGGCGTAGCCTCCGGCGTGGAGAAAGGGCTCGGTGCGGAAGGCGAGGGGGCGGCCGTTCGCCTGCTCTCCCCAATGGGCGTAGGAAAGGTAAAGGAACGTGTGGTCCGGCCGCATGTGCTCACCGGCGGCGGCGATCTCGGCCAAGCCGCGATCGAGGAGGGCATAAGCGTGGGCATAGACGGTCAGGAAGAGCAGCGCAAGGACCGTGGCCGTGGTTTGGATCCACCTTCGCCGGACCGCGGAATGGTCGAAGGCACCGAGCCAGAGGATCAGCGCGAGGAAGGGGAAGAGGTTCAAACGGTGATTGACGAAGCCGCCGCCGGAGATTTCGCTGGGGGCTAGGAAGTAAGCCGCGACGAAAACCAGGACGACCAGGAGCAGGCCATCCCGGCCCTCGGGAGGGCGCCTCCCCCGCTCCCTCAGACACAGGAAGGCGATGCCATAGAAGAGCAGGGCCACAGCCGCCGCCAGCGGCGGCGTCCAATGGCTGAGCGAGGCCAGGGAGAAAAGGGCGGCGAGATGCTTGGCCTTCACCGTCAAAGGGAGGAAGTCGATCATCGAGCCCATTCGCCGGCCGATGAAAGCGGCCATGAGGACCACTGCCGGCAGGAAAGCCAGCACCGGCCCGAGGAGCCAGTGCCGGGCGCTGCCCCAGATCGTCCTTGGAACGAAACGGTCTGCGCGGGGAGTGCCCCGGATCTCCAGGAGGGGCCGCCAGCCGGCCAGAGTCAGCACGGCGGCCGCCGTCATCACCAGGGTCACGGGGTGGCAGAAGTAGACCCAGAGGACGAGAAGAGCCAGCACCAAGGTCCGAAACGGCGTCATCCGGTCCCCGAATCGCAGCCAGTAGCCGACGGTGAAGAAAAATGCCGGCAGGCTGAAACAGAAGTTGAAGAACCCCATGTGGAGGGTGTAGTTGTAGAGGAACGGGAAGGAGAGGACGGCGAGGAAACCCGCCCGCCCCTCCCCTTCGCCGATACCCCGCAGGGCATAGCGGACCGAGAGGGGGAACAAGATGGCGTACGCGGTGAGCAGCACCTTCTCCGCCACCGGCACGGTGAGGAAGCGGAGGACGCGGGTGAGCAGGAAGAAGATGAACCCGTTGGGCAGCGCCTCGCGGTTGAGGACGTAGTACTGACGCAGCAGGCCCGCGTCAGGCCGGTCGAACTGGCGGAGGATG
>DASUEN010000291.1:0-104767 GCA_036275055.1 Thermoanaerobaculia bacterium | reverse complement strand
CCTACCTCGACGCCGACGCCCGCGCCCCCGTATGGACCATAGCAACCCGCCAACAACGTGAGCGCCAGGGAAGCCAGTAGGACCGTGAGAACCGATGAAGGGAATTTTTTCGACATGATGTTACCTCCTTGGCTGAGCCCTCCAACCGTCTCAAGGAAATTGCAAATCACGGGCCAGCTTCCCTGGTGTAGACTCCAGAGCTTGAAGTTACGGTCGGATTCCTCGCTGGTGATCGTCGCCGATGTCGGTGCCGACCCTTTCCACGTGGGCGACGAGGCGATGCTGGCGGCAAACCTCGCGACCTTGCGCCGGGAGAATCCCGCCGTCCGCGTGACCGTGATCGGACGCAACGCAGAAGATGTAGGAAAGCGGTACGGCGTAGAAGCGCTCGCGGTGCCCACCGTCGCATCGCTGGGGGAGGCCCCGGTTCCCAAGGCGATCACTGCGGCCTTGGACGAAGCGGATGGGCTCTTTCTCTCCGGCGGCGGCAATCTCAGCTCGTCATGGCCCGGCCTGCTGCGCCAGCGGATCCTGCTGCTGCGCGAGGCCCGGCGCCGGGGAATACCGGCCGTTGCCGGAGGCCAGACGATCGGTCCCGAGCTCGCTTCCCGGGAGCGGGCCGCGCTGGCGGAGGTCCTGGCTGGCGTCGCGCACCTCGGAGCCCGTGAGCTTCCCTCGGCCGCCCTGGCCTGGCGGATGGGAGTGACCCCGGAGCGGATCAGCTATCAGAGCGACGATGCCTTTTTCCTCGCCGGAAGCCCACCCAGCGCGCCGGAGCTCGCGGAGCTTCCGAGCGAGCCGTTCCTGGCCGTCACCCTCGATCCGGCGTTCTCAGCCCCGGGCTCCCGGGAAGGGCTGCAGGGCCTCGCCGTCCAACTCGCCAGGTTCGCGGCTGAAAGCGGGCTCCACCTGGTCTTCCTGCCGCACGTGGGACCTCTCGGCTGCCTGGGAGACGACGACGGCCGGGTGGGCTCGGTGCTGCGGGAGATCGTGCGTGCCGAGGGCGTGGAATGTATTCTCCTCCCCGTGATGGCGCCGGAGGCGACCGTCTGGGTGACACAAAAGGCGGCTCTCGTAGTCTCCTCCCGGTATCATCCACTGGTGTTCGGGACGGCCGCAGCCGTTCCCTGCCTGGGCATCTACCGCGGCGCCTACACTCGCATCAAGCTGCAGGGGGCGCTGGCCCACGTGGGAATGGAAGCCTGGTGCCTCTCCGAGGCCGCCGCCGTACAAGGAGAGGTCGGGACCGCTCTTGGCCGCCTCTGGGATCGACGCGACGATGTGCGGGCGGCGATGGAACGGGCACGCGAGGCGCTCCAGGCCCAGGAGGATCTGCGCTGGCAGCGATTACTGGCACGGCTCGGCTGGCGACCGGAGCCCGAGGAGAAGGCTGGAGCCTCCTGGGGCTGGCCGGCCGAGCGTCTCGCCGCGGCGGCTCTCTCGGTGCTCGCGCTGGAACGCCAGGCGAGCGACGAGGAGACTTTGCGTTGGCAGGGGATCGTCGGGCATCTCGAACGATCGATCGATCTCGCCTCCGACGTTTTCCGGAGCGAGAAGGGCAAGACGGTGCGAGTCAAGGAGGAAATTCGGATGTTGACGGAGCAGCAATGGCAAGAGTACGACCGGGAGGGGTTCCTGCATCTCGGCAAGGTGCTGGAGGGGGAGGAAATCGAAGCGCTCCGCCAGCGCGCCGACGACCTCGCGCTGGGCAACTTGCGCAACCCGAACGTGCAGATGCAGCTCGATACCGGTGGCGCCTACGACGAGCTGGCGGAGATCGTTCCCGGCTTCGAACGCGGCACGGTGCTCTACCGCAAGATCCAGGGGCTGGAGAACGACGACCTCTACTCACGCCTGGTGCGGCAGCCGATTTTCCTGGAAGTCTGCGCGCGCGTGTATGGTCCGCACGTGCCGGTCTCGATCTTTCGCGCCATGGTGATGAACAAGCCGGCGGGGCAGGGCACCATCCTTCCCTGGCACCAGGACGGCGGCGCCGTGTGGGCTCTCGATCGCGATCCGCTGGTCACGATCTGGATCGCGCTCGATCCGGCGACGCGGGCCAACGGCTGCGTCGAGATCGTCCCCGGCACCCATCGGCTGGGATTGCTGAGCACCTTCGGCAGCACGATCACGGAGGAAGACGCGGAGCGCCACTGCCCGCCCGATCGAATCCAGCCGCTGGAGGTCGAAGCGGGCCATGCCGTGCTGCTCCACAACTGGCTGATCCATCGCTCCGGAGTGAATCCGTCGCCGGTGCCGCGCCGCGCCTTCACGGCCTGCTACATGGATGGCCGCACGCAGAGCATCCTCAATGGCAACTACTTTCCCCTCGTCGCCGGCTCTCTCCCCGCGGAGCCCTATCCGTACGTCCGCCAACTGCGGGACGACTGCGCAACCCTGCGCGAAATGCGCGAGGACGCCGATCGCTACGCCAAGAGCCTGGAAGCGGAGCGCGAGCGCTATCTCGCCACGCTCAAGCCGGGGGGAGGGATCCGCGGCCGTCTGGCGTCGCTGCTTGGGAGGGGATGAGGGGCAGCGCTCCAGCCTGCCCGCACGTCTTTGCCATCAGTTGCTGTCCTCTCGGTGCTTCTTCAAGACTCTTCTCCCCCGCGCAGTGATCCGGTAGCGCTGCTGTGAGCTGCGCGGCTTGTCGGGGAGGGTCCTTTCGATCAAGCCTGCTTTGAGGGCTGGGAGTAGATAAGCCTTGCGGAAATGCCCCTCGTCCTTGAGGCCGAGGGCCGCCTGCAGGGCTCGCCGGTCGAGCTCGCCCTTGAGCACGGCCAGCAAGGCGACTTCCCCGGTAATCCCTTCGACTTCCGGGGTGACTTCCGGGGTGACTTCCGGGGTGACTTCTGGGGTGACTTCCGGGGTATCGTCCTCCTGTAGGGTCGCAATCTGGGCCCTGACTTCAGGGTTGGGGAAGAAGACGGCCGTGAAGAAGCCGTCTTCGGTGAAAGCCGGCTCCGGACAGCCCTGCTCGCGGGACGTGGTCCGCATCCGCTTGATGCCGGTTCCCGCCTTCTCGATGAAGGAGATGCGGTGCAGCAGATCGGCGATGAGGGCGTTGCGCCGCACGCTCTTGTGGCCGAGATCGGCAGGCCGCATCCCCTTGGGCAGGCCGCCCGGGCTGCTGACCTCGATGCGATCGGCGTAGACCTCCACGAAGACGTTGGCGCCCTCGTTGAACCAATCCCGGTGCATCACGGCGTTGGTGATCGCCTCGCGCAGAGCGGCAACGGGGTATTCAGGGATCTCGTCGCGTTGCAGGCGTTCGATCCGATAGGCGGTGCGCGTGTTGCGCTCGATGAAGCGCAGGCTCTCCTCGATGTCGGCGACCACGCCGCCCGCGAAGTCCTTGCGGTCCAGGATGTGCACCTTGTCGGTGCCCTTCGCGAGCAGGCAGGTGATATAGGCCTGGTTGAAGAAGCGCCTGACGTCCCGTGCGAAGAAGAGAACTCCGGCATTGCGGAAGATGAGCCGCCCTCCGGAGCGCTCGGCGGCCTCGATGTTCACCAGGACGTCCTCGATGCGGGCCTGGCCGCTGATGCCGCTCAGGTGGAGCCAGGAGTTGTACTTCTCGCGATCGAAGTCCTGGGGATAGCGAAATTTGGGGCAGAGGGAACGGTCGAAGCGGATGGCTCCCTCGGTGCGAAAAAAATCCCGGATCTCGTCGCGGCTGAGCTTCTGGCTTGTCGCCCCCTGGCGCCAGAAGAACCCGTCGCTGCATTGCACCGGCTTGGCGCCGCTCTCGCGCACCGTAACGACCCCCACAGTGCCGACCAGCTCCACGATCACCTGAATCGGCGGATCGCAGTTGCGAGCGATGTCTTGGATGCGAGCGCGCAACCCATTCGAATCCCGGATTCCCGCCACGGAGTCATCGTCACGCACGCCCAGCAGGATTCTGCCGCCCAGCGTATTCGCCAGCGCTACGAGCTCGCGAGCGAAGGACACCGACAGATTCTCTTTGAACTCCAGCGTCGTGCCTTCGCCTTCCTGGAGCAAGATTTCGAGATCGGACTGCTTCATCGCTCCTCCCTGCCGTGGCAAAGCGCGTCGGCGGACGATGTGCCTGGAGCGGTTCGTCGCCTTCCACGAGCAAAATATCGTGCGTATTATAGGTCGATCAGCGCCGCCGCGGCTCACCGGCAGTGCCTGGGTGCACCTCTAAGGGTAGAGGGAATCCCCCCTTCTGGAAAGGTAACTTCAACCTCTTCATTTTTCACTGGAGATCCACGATGAAAATCGCCGTCGCCTTCCTGTTCGCATTGCTCGTTGCTGCCGTTGCGTCTGCCGGGCCCGTCAACACCGCCACCCTTCGGGGCACCGTGGTGGACAACACCGAGGATTGCACCACCTGCAACCTTTCCGTGCCGCATGGATGCTTCCTGTCGATCGACACGGGGAGCGATCCTGTCGTCGTGCACATCGCGGCCGGGGTCGGCGACGGTTGCTCGGGGGTCGCCGCTGACGACTGTGTCGAGGTCACGGGTGAGGTCGTCAACGTCCTCAGCACCATCATGACGTACCAGGTCGAGGCTACGATCTGGGGTCTCGTCGACACCTGCGGCGAGTAGCTCCTGATAAGCTAGCCGCCACAATGCGCAGAAAGGTCGGGATCGGCTGTGGAGTCGTCGCGCTGCTGGCTCTGGTGCCGGCTGTGCTGCTCTTCGTGGACTTCGACTCGCCGCGTCTGGGCAAGGCGCTGCTCGACCAGGTGAGCGCGCAGACCGGCCTTCACGTCGAGGCCGGCGGTTTCCGGCTGAACCTGTTGCGCGGCTTACGTTTGGACGGAGTCCGTTTCTCCACCGACGGGCCGAGCGGACGCCTCACCGTGAAGGCCGCGGGTTTCCTGGCCGAGCACCGCCTGCCCGCGCTGTTGCGCGGCCGCATCGAGATCGAGCGGATCGTGGTCTACGAGCCGCGCATCGAGCTGGTGACGCCGGCCAAGACCGCCAAACCGGCTCCGGCCGCCGCGAAAGCCTCTCCGTCCAAGCCAGCCCAGGATACAGTGCCGGCCCAGAGCGCCGGTGCCACCTCCTCGGGCGGGCCAGTGCTTTCCGTGAACCGCATCTGGCTGCGCGGCGGGACCCTGGCTACGCGGACTGAAGGGGTGGAGGCGCCCGACGTGGAGATCCGGGGTCTGGACGTCGAGCTGCGCGATCTCGCCCTGGCGGATGCGCCGACGGCCTTGCAGGGCCTGCATGCCGGAGGAGACCTGCGCACCGGCGAGATCCTTTTGGGCGGCCTGCGTGCCACCGAAGGGAGCGGCAAGCTGCGGCTGGCGGATGGGCATTTCCGCCTGGAGGACTTCGGGTTGAAGCTCCCCCAAGGGCGCTTCCTCCTGAGGCGTTGAAGGCTGGCGCCCCGTTCCCTAACGCCTCGGCGCACCGAGGGTACAAGTGGTTCGCGCGGGCTGGGCGAGTGTCGCTTCGAGCTCCTCCGGACGGACCTTCACCGCGGTCTGCACCTTCTTGTAGGAGGACGTGACGAGCTTGCGGTTGGTCTCCGGCGTGTAGTTGGCGAAACGGCGGGTCACGTCTCCCGACCCGATCTGGACGTCGAGGACCTCGACTGGCGCCGAGCAGGAGAGGTCGAAGCTGGAGAGGGCGACGGAGCGCACGGTCCGGTTCTGCCGGGTGCGCCAGTGGACGCGGCCGGCCCGCAGGTCGTAGACGATGCTCCACTGGGTGAAGTCCCCTTGCGCGACGTCGTCCAGAGTAGCGAAGGCGTAGCCGACCGGATCGCCGTCGCCGCGGGAGCCGAACGCCTCGGCGCGGGAGGCCGCCCGGGCGAAACGCTGGAGCGAGCCATGCCCCGCGAGGGCTTGGCCGTTCCCGTCCTTTCGGTTGGCGTTCAGGAAGCGCAGCGATTCTTCGTAGGTGTGATTGGCGAGCGCCGGCGCGGGTAAGGAAGCGCCCGCATGAACGACTGGCTTGCCATCGAGGAACTCGACGCTGGCGCAACTCCCTCCCTTGTCGCAAGCCAGGAGGTGGACCTTGCCTTCCGAAGTGACCCGCAGCCGGCCGACGTTCTTCACCACCTCGCCGACGGTGGCATAATTGTCGAGCTGGTACTGGATCCATTCCAGAGCGCCGAGCGCTGGCCGCTGGTCGGGTTTCGGATAGAGGGTCTCGTCGAGCCACATCAGCTCGATGGCGAGGCCGGCCTCGTTCATGCCGCCGTTGGGAAACTCCCGGCCGAACTGGTTGAAGGTCACGCTGCCATACCTGGAGGTCCATTGCGCCGGCTTCCCATCGGGCAGCGGCGCAGCGCTCTTGGCGACGCCGCACTTGTTGACCAGAACGAGCCCATCGTCGAAATGCCAGTCGTAATTCTTGCCGAACACTGCCGTGGATCCCTTGTGCAGGCAGAAGGTCGTGCAGGCGTCGGCCGCGGGGACGATCCACGCCAGGACGAGAAGGGACAGAGCGAGACCGAAAAGGAAAAATCGTTTCATGCCACGGATTCTAGCCGGACCGCCCCGGGCTGTCACGGATTTTCTACCGGCTCCAGCACGTGCGGACGCCGTAGGCGAGCACCAGCACCGAAAACGCGCCGCAGACGAGGCCCCAGAACCAGTAGGGCAGGAAGAGGGCGTTCTGCATCCGCATGACATCGGAGGGGAAGACGCCTCCCGGATTGCCGGCGCTCTGCGTGAAGAGGTAGTCGGCGCGGGAAAAGACGCTCAGGGCGAGCTGCACTCCCAGGAAGACGACCACCCACTGCGCGCGCTCCGGCGAGACGCGGGTGCCCGCGAACAGGCAGCCCGCGGCAACCAGGCCGGCAAAGAAGAAGCCGAAGAGATTGCGCACCACCAGGATCTCGGCGGCGAGCAGGAAGATCCCCAGCCCCACCAGGCACGAACGGGCCCCGCGGCCGGTCTTTCCCAGTTTGAAACAGAGCGCCGCCGCCACGGCGGGCCCCACCAGCCCTCCGGCCAGGGTCAGCCCTTCGCGGATCCGGCCGAAGCCGGTGAGGTCGATTTCGGAGACCCCGGCGCCACTGGCCCACATCTCGAGGCGCTGGAACTTGCCGCCGAGCAGCAAGGCCGTGAGCCCGTGACCCATCTCATGGGCCAAAGTCGAAAGCAGGAGAAGCGGCCGCGCGAGGTACCGGCCGTACGGGATCACGTACAGCGCCAGCGTGATGGCCGCGCTCACCAGGAGCAACTTCCGCGTGCCGCCTTGATCTTGCATGAGGTTGAGGCTCATGGGAACGTGGAGAGCTTGCGCAGCAGATCGGCGCGCGTCGTCCGGCAAAGGCTTCCGCCGGTGAAGAAGGGGTCTTCGGTGACCTCATGCCTTGCGTACGCCGGGGCCTGGATCGACATCAGCTCGTCGAGCCCTTCCGCCTCGGTTTCACACAGGATCAATCCGTCGAGCTCACCGGCGAAAACGTCGATCGAGAACACCCGGCCCCGATGAATGTGATAGTAACGAATTTTCTTGAGCCGGTCTCCTTCGAGGGTAGCGAAGATCTCGTACTCACTGGGCGAGAGGAGAATCCGGCTGATCGTCTGAAAATAGGGCGAATCCGATGCGGATTTCTTCGTCAGCTTGAGGAGCTGCCGCCCGGTGTCCGAGTCCGTCAGACGCCTCAGCCGGAGCCTTCCATGCCGGAGGTACTTGTCCTCGAAGGTCTTCGAGTACGGTTCGACCGCGCTCCTCCAGTCCTCCTGCGGTGGAACAAGGAACCTCCGCTCGTACTCGATTCGCGTGTACTTCGTTTCCTCGCTAGCCATGGCCGTCAGGGGGTTCGCCGCCGCTCGAGGACGGCGAGCATGACGAAATGGAACGCCATCCCCACGACGGCGACGACCGGGATGGCACGGAACCGGCAGCGGAGCTCGAAGTCCGTGGCGCGCATGAGAAGGTGCAGAGTATCACGGCACCTTGCAGCTTCACGACGAAGCCAACGTCCTGCTTCGCCATCCCTGAGCTAAGATTCTTGCCTGGCTCCGCCGAGGAGGAGCCGTTCCGGGAGAAGCCCAGTTAACGAAAGATAGGGGAGGAGGAGGGGCTGCCATGACCAAGGACGTTCGGATCCAAGGGCCTTCCACGCCCTCACAAGACCAGATCCTCACACCCGAAGCGCTGGACTTCGTGGCCCACCTCCAGCGCGAGGCCGGCCCGGCGCGGGAGGACCTCCTCCAACGCCGCGTGCGCCGCCAGGAGGATCTCGCGACTGGCGTTTCTCTCGGTTTTCTGGATCACACAGCAGCCATTCGCGAGTCGGACTGGCAGGTCGCCCCGGCGCCGCCGGATTTGCGGGACCGGCGGGTGGAGATCACTGGCCCGGTCGAGCGCAAGATGATGATCAACGCCCTCAACTCCGGTGCCAGCGTCTTCATGGCCGATTTCGAGGACGCGCTTTCGCCCACCTGGCCGAACGTGATCGAAGGCCAGGCGAACCTGATCGAAGCCGTGCGCCGCCGGCTCGCCTTCACCAGTCCGGAGGGGAAGGAGTACCGGCTGCACGAGCGCACGGCCACCCTCCTCGTTCGCCCCCGCGGCTGGCACCTTCCGGAGCGGCACGTGCGGGTGGATGGCGAGCCCGTTTCCGCCAGCCTTTTCGACTTCGGCCTCTATTTCTTTCACAACGCCGCGGAGCTGCTGAAGCGGGGCACCGGGCCCTACTTCTACCTGCCGAAGCTCGAAAGCCATGCCGAGGCCGCGCTCTGGAACCAGGCCTTCATCGTGGCCCAGGAGGCGCTGTCGATCCCCATCGGCACCATCCGCGCCACGGTGCTGATCGAAACCCTTCCCGCTGCTTTCGAGATGGAGGAGATCCTCTACGAGCTGCGGGACCACGCCGCGGGCTTGAACGCCGGCCGCTGGGACTACATCTTCAGCATCATCCGCAAGCTCCCGCACGGCGCACAGATCCTCCCTGACCGATCGCAGGTAACCATGACCGTACCCTTCATGAAGGCGTACACCGAGCTGCTGGTGGCCACCTGCCATCGCCGCGGCGCCCATGCCATCGGCGGTATGGCGGCTTTCATCCCCAGCCGGCGCGACGAAGAGGTCAACCGCACGGCCCTGGCCAAGGTCCGCGAAGACAAGGAGCGGGAAGCCCGTCAAGGCTTCGACGGCACCTGGGTGGCCCATCCCGACCTGGTGCCCGTGGCCAAGGAGATCTTCGACCGCCATCTCGAAAATCGGCCGCACCAGAAGGAAGTCTTGCGGCAGGACGTCGCGGTCACCGAGGACCAGCTCCTGGACTTCCGGGTCGAGGGTGGGAAAATCACGGAGAACGGCGTCAGAGCCAACATCGGCATTGCCCTCCAGTACCTGGACTCGTGGCTCCAGGGGCAGGGCGCGGCGGGCATTCACAACTTGATGGAGGATACGGCCACGGCCGAGATCTCCCGCGCCCAGCTCTGGCAATGGCTCTGGAACGACGCCTACCTGGACGATGGCCGCCCGATCACCGCGGACCTCTACCGCAAGGTCCGGGACGAGGAGCTCGCCGCCCTCGGAGGCCCCGAGCAGGATCGCCTCCGCGACGCCGTCGAGATCCTGGACGGCACCGTCTTGAGTCTCGACTTCGTGCCGTTCCTCACCATCCCGGCGTACCAGTACCTGGAGTAGGCCGGCCGGTCAGCTCCCAGGCTCGTACGCCTTCGGGCACCAAGCCCCAGTGATAAGATGGAGGAAATGACCTCAGCGGAGGTGCCATGCGCGGAAGATTCGCCGTCCTGCTGTCGGGCTTGCTGGTGCTGTCGTGTGGAGGGGGTGGGCATGGACCCACGGAGCCTGCGGCGCTTCCTCAGGTCGCGGGGCTCTGGGCCGGCGGCTGGGCGCCCGAGGGCTCCCCATTTGGCTTGGGCACCACCATGACCCTGACGCAGAACGGCAGCGCGATCTCAGGGTCCTTCTCCGTCAACCTGTTCGGCGCCAGCTCTAACATCAGCGGGACGGTCGACGGCAATCTCAAGGTCCACTGGAAGGGCACCGGCACCGGGTGCAGCTCGCTGACCGGCGAGGGCACGGCGAACGGTCTCAATCCCACGCAGATCCAGGGCACCCTCGATCTCGATTCGACCGGCTGCGGAGGTAGCGACATGAAGGGGCCGGTCATCTGGACGAAGCAAAGCTCGGCGGCCGTGGCCCGGTAGCCGGACCCAGGAGGGCCGGGGTGATGAGGGTCTTGGGCGGGGGAACGCATCGCAGCTATACCCATTGACAATATACCCGAAGTGGATATAGTGAGCCCATGCCACACGCTGCCGAGCCAGCCAAGCCCCTCCTGCCCTGGACGTTCTACGTCCAACTCCGCCGTCACGCCTTTCGGTCCGTGATCGGGGCACTTTTCGTCACCTTCCTGCTTGCGAGTCCGCAGCCGTCGCCGGCGGCGCCCGCAGCCGCGGATGAGCTGGCCGGCCTGTGGAAGGCGAAACGGTGGTTCGGGCCTTTTGCTCGCGGCCCCTTGGTCATTCAACGGACAGGGGCCACATACACCGCTGAGATGATCGGGCGGACTCTGCCCGTCCTAATGGACAAGGGGGAGCTCTCCTTTGACCTGCCGAACGGCCAGGGATCGTTTCGCGGCAAGCTGCAGGCCGGAGGCGCCCTTCTTGGTCATTGGTATCCACCAGCCTCGATCAGCGGCAAATATGCATCGCCTGTCCATCTCGAGCCGGAGGGGACGAATCGGTGGAGCGGGCAGGTCGTACCCTTCGAGGACGTGTTCACTCTCTATCTCCTGGCGCGGAAACGGCCGGACGGGACCCTCGGAGTCTTTCTGCGCAATCCCGAGCGCGACTTCGGTGCCTGGCTCGGCGTCGATCGCCTCGTTCGCGACGGCAACGTCGTGAAGCTCATCGGGAAACGTCCAGGTCAGAAGGAAGAGAGAGAAGCGGCCAGCGGGGCCTACGACGCGGACAACGGAGTGATCACCCTCTCCTTTCCTTCTCGCGGCGGATCCTACGACTTCAGGCGCGACGGCGACGACAGCGATTTCTATCCCCGCGGCAAGAACCCGGCGCGCTATGAATACCGTCCGCCGCTGGCCCGCGATGACGGCTGGCCCACGGGGACTCTCGAGGAGGCGAACATCGATCGCGCGGGGATCGAGAGGTTCATTCAGAAAATCATCGATACGCCGATGGAGTCGGTGGACACCCCGGAGATCCACGGCATCCTGATCGCGCGGCATGGGAAATTGGTCTTGGAGGAGTATTTCCACGGCGAGCACCGCGACAAGCTGCACGAGACGCGCTCGGCGGCCAAGAGTGTGACGGCGACGATCGTGGGAGCCGCGATCCAGGCCGGCGCGCCGCTGAAGCTCTCGACCCCGGTCTACCAGATCATGAACGGAGGCGCCTTCCCGGCCGACCTGGAGCCGCAGAAGCGGGCCATGACCCTGGAGCACCTCTTGACCATGTCGTCCGGATACTTCTGCGACGATACCAATCCCGAGGCGCCCGGCGGCGAAGAGATCATGATCAATCAGGACCAGGAGCCGGACTACTACCGCTTCACGCTGAGGGTCCCCATGGCTTGGGCGCCCGGAGAAAAGGCCGTCTACTGCAGCGCAAATCCCAATCTCGCCCTCGGCGTCGTGGGCCGCGCGACGGGTGAATTTCCGCTCGACACCTTCGACCGACTGCTCGGGGCTCCGCTGAAGATCCATCGCTACGGGTGGCCTTTGGATCCCGCGGGACATCCCTATGGCGGCGGGGGCGTGCAGCTTCTGCCGCGCGATTTCATGAAGCTCGGCCAGCTCATGCTCAACGGCGGAACGTGGCAGGGCCGCAGGATCCTCAGTGGTGATTTCGTGGCCCGTGCGTCCGCGCCTCTGTACCACCTCCGCGGTATCTATTACGGATTTCTCTGGTGGGGCATCGACTTCCCGTACAAGGACCGCACCGTGCACGCCTTTTTTGCCGGGGGCGCGGGCGGCCAGGCCGTGATCGTGATCCCGGAGCTCGACCTCATCGTCGCCACCTATGCTGGCAACTACAGCAGCAAAGGCACGACCAACACTTCACAGAACCTCCCTCCCAGGTACATCCTGCCGGCCGTGCGGGAACCGGGCGACGACCGGAGCGCGCCGGTGATTCCACGGGAAGACTGGGTCACGCCGTACGGTCCCTCGCCGGTCTCGGGGCCATTCGTGAAGCCGGGCTCGGGGCCGCGATGATCCAGCTCCGTGTCCTCGTGCCATATAACCGTTGACAATATATCCAGAACGGGTATAGTTGAGTCATGTCTCCCACCGCCGAGCTGGTCGAAGCCCTCTTGCCCCTCCCGCCTGCGACCTTCCACATCCTGCTCGCGCTGGCGCACGAAGACCGCCATGGCTACGCCATCATCCAGGACGTCGAGGCGCGCACCGGCGGCGCGCTCCGCTTGAGCCCGGGGACCCTGTACCGGTCGATCCAGCGGATGCTCGAGCAGGGCCTGATCGTGGAAACCCACGAGCGCCCGGCGCCGGAGCTCGACGACGAGCGCCGGCGGTACTATCGCATCGCCCCCTTCGGCGTCGCCGTCGCCCGCGCCGAAACCCGCCGCATGGCGCAACTGGTCCGCATGGCGCGGACGCAGGGGCTCCTTCCGGACAAGGCCTGATCCGTGCGTTGGTATCGCGCGCTGCTGCACGCCTATCCCGCCTCGTTCCGTTGGGAATACGGCAACGAGATGGCCGCCGTGTTCGCGATGCGCCTGCGCCAGGCGTCCGGCCGGCTCGCCGTGGCCGCGCTCTGGATCACCATGACCCTCGACGTCCTGGGCAACGCCGCCGCGGCACACTGGGACCTCCTCGTTCAAGACCTCCGCTATACGCGGCGCACCTTGGGCCGCGCCCCCGGTTTCGCGATCACTGCCGTCCTCGTGACCGCGCTCGGCGTCGGCGCCAACACGGCCGCGTTTTCGATCGCCGATTTCGTGCTCATCCGCCCCCTGCCGTTCGCGGACGCCGAGCGGCTCGTCAAGGTCTGGTCGCGTCCGGCCGGGTCCGGCCGGTGGGAAGTCTCGCCGCCCAACTATCGCGATTGGAAGGCCATGAGCCATTCGTTCGAGGCGATGGGCTCGTACCATTCGATCGAAGTGAACCTCGTGGGCGAGGGAGAGCCGCGGCGCCTCCAGGGCTCGGCGGTGACCGCGGACCTCCTCCCCATGCTCGGCGTGCACCCGCTCCTCGGGCGCCTTTTCACCGCCGCGGAGGAACGCGACGGCGCTGCCGGCACGGTCGTGCTGAGTCACGGGCTGTGGATGGCCGCGTTCGGGGGAGACGGCGGCGTGCTCGGCCGGCGGGTGCTGATCGACGGCGCGCCGCGCATCGTGATCGGCGTCATGCCGAAAGATTTCCACTTTCCGAACCGGGAGGTCGAGCTGTGGGCGCCGATCCCGATGCCGGAGCAGCTCGACCCGGAGCGGGACAACAACGAGCTCGAGGTTCTCGCGAAATTGAAGCGCGGCGTCACCAGGGCGCAGGCGCAGGCGGACATGAACGTCGTCGCGGCGCTGCTCGCGCGCCAGTACCCGAAGGAAAACGAAAAGATCGGCGCCAGCGTCATCGGCCTGCGCGATGAGCTCTCCACTCAATCGCGCCTGCTCCTGCTGGGGCTCTGCGGCGCGGCGGTCTGCGTCCTGCTCATCACGTGCACCAATCTCGCCAACCTGCTGCTCGCCCGCGCCCTGGTGCGCCGCCGCGAATTGGTTGTGCGCAGCGCGCTGGGCGCTGGGCGCGAGCGCCTCGTGCGCCAGCTCGTCACGGAAAGCCTCGTCCTCGCCGTTCTCGGCGGTGCGATAGGCGTCGCGGTCGCGATCCTGGCCGTGCCGCTCTTGTCGCGGCTCGTCCCCAATGCGCTCCCCATCGCGCAATCGCCGTCGGTCGACCTGCGCGTGCTGCTCTTCGCCGGTTTGCTCACGGCGTTGACCGGGGTTGCTTTTGGTACGCTGCCGGCGTTGCGCGCCTCCGGCGGCGGGGGTTTCGATGCGCTGCGGGACGGGGAACGCACCGGCGGAGGCCAGCGCGGGCGCCTGCGGGCCGTGCTGGTCGTCGCCGAAGTGATGGGATGCGTGGTCCTGCTCATTTCGTCCGGGCTCTTGATGCGTGCGCTGTGGCGAATCCAGGCGACCGATCCCGGATTCCGCCCCGAAAACGTGATCACTCTGCGGACGGCGCTGCCGAAGCCGAAATACGACAGCACGGCGTTGCGCGAGAGGTTCTTTTCCGAAGTGCTGGCGGGTGTTCGCGCCCTCCCCGGCGTTTCGAGCGCCGCATATATCTCGTTTTTGCCGATGGCGATGGGCGGCGGCATCTGGCCGGTCGTGCTCCAGGGCCAAAGCCAGGCCCAGGCGCGTGCGACCGGGCATCTCGCCAGCCTGCGATTCGCCACGCCCGGCTTTTTCGCGGCAATGGGGATTCCCATTCGCCGGGGACGGGAGATCAGCGAAGCCGATACCATAAATCAGCCGTTCGTCGCGGTGGTGAGCGAATCGTTGGCGCGGCAGTACTGGCCACACGAGGATCCCATCGGCAAACGATTCCAGATTGCGTTGAGCGAACGGACGATCGTCGGCGTGGTGGGCGACGTCCGGGTGCGCGGGCTCGAGCGCACTAGCGAGCCGCAGGTTTACCTGCCCTACAAGCAAGTAAAGGACGGACAGTTCGGAAACTACGTGCCGAAAGACCTGGTGATTCGTTCGTCGAGCCCGCCCGCGGCGCTCCTTCCGGCCATCCGCCGCATCGTGCAAACATCCGACCGGCAGCAGCCGATTTCGAACGTGCGAACGATGAACGACATCGTCTCGGAGCAGACCGCATCGCGCACGGTGCAGGTGCGCGTGCTCGGCGGCTTCGCCGCGATCGCGTTTCTGCTCGCGGCCGTGGGCATCCACGGGCTGCTTTCGTTCACCGTGTCGCAGCGCCGGCACGAGATCGGCGTGCGCATGGCGCTCGGCGCGAAATCAGGGGACGTCGTCGGCCTGGTGATGCGGCAGGGAGCCCTGCTGGCCGCGGCAGGGGTGATACCCGGCGTCGCCGTGGCCTTCGCCGCGGGGAAGGGCATGGAGGCGTTGCTCGCCGGCGTGAAGCCTGGAGACGCACCCACCTTCGCCGCGGCGGTCGTGCTCTGCCTCCTCATGACGCTCCTGGGGAGCTTGCTGCCGGTGCTCCGCGCGGTGCGGGTGGCGCCGGCGACGGTGTTCCGGGGGAATTGATACTACTTTGTCAGATCCGGACTTCGAGACCTAAGAGTTTACCGCAGACTTCGTTCTTGCCTGTGCTTGCCTGGGAGATCGCCGCCAGACCGGGGAAGCCGCCGTGCGCGGCAGCGACGACCGCTGGCTCGCAAGCGGCGACTGCTGGCTGCCCAGCAATGACTGCTGGCTACCCAGCAACGACTGCTGGGTGTCCAGCAACGACTGCTGGCTACCCAGCGACGGCTGCTGGGTGCCCAGCGACGGGTAGTGGGGTATTAGGCGATTGCTGGGGGCTTGACCTTTCTAAGCCCTTGATTCTCCTGTAGCTTACCCGCGAAGAGGGGAGCGCTTCCCCTCATTCCAAGTAAGCGGCCCGGCAGGGTGTTCGCGCACGTCTGCCGGACCTGACCCCAGCACAGGAGACTGACTCCAATGCCAGAGCTGCCTAAGTCTACCCCGCCCCCTCCCCCTCCTGAAAAGGCCGTCTCCCCGCCCGTCATCCCTCCCGACCGTTGGGAGGACTTCCCTTGCTTCCGGGAAATCTTCCTCGTGATGTTCACGGACGCCCGAGCCAACGCGGCCATGCGGGCGTTCGGCCACCTTCAATACGAGATGGTCATCGAAACGTGGGGCCAGTGGCCCGACCATCGGGAGGGGATCTTCCCCGCCGAGCTGAGAGCAGCGGTCGCCGATCTCCGGCACGTCCAGGGGGCCATGGCTTCCTGGTGCGGACCGGCCTTCAGCAACTCCAGCGAGTACGAGATCCGCCTTGCAGAGGTCGGCAAGGCCGTAGCGCTGGCAATCGGCGAGCTGACTGACCGCCTGGAAGTCGAGCTGAACTCATGGCAGGGGAAGCCGTCATGAGCTGGGCCGACACTGCCCGTCAGAAGAAACTTGCCCCCATCGGCACCTACAGGCCGGAGCCCTACCGCGCCGTGGTGCATGACACCTTCCAGCAGTTTGAGTTCCGCATGGCGGCCCGGGCCTTCGGTCTTACCGTCCCGGCGTTCCTCATCTTCGCGGCGGGGTACACCATCGCCCACCATCGGGAGCTGCGCCACTTCAAGGCCATCTTCCGCAAAGGGGTCCGGGAACTCGCCGCCGCTGAATCCAAGGTGAATCCCTCCCCTCACTCCTCCAACGAATCCCAACGGGACCGCCTTGTAGAGTCGGCGCTGGATCGCTTCAGCGAGTGGGCAACGCCGAAGCTCATGCGCGAGAGGGAACCGGAGTGAAGACGGCGAGCTTTACCGTCCGCGCCGACGTTCACCAGTCGGCGCGCTGGAAGCAAGCGGCTGAATCTGAAGGCTTTGCCTCCTGTGGGGCTTGGCTTGCCCGGGCGGCTGACGCCTATCTGAAAGTCCGCGCCAAGACCGGGCTTCCCTTGCCCCTGGTGTGGCACCTGGGGCGGTTCCTGGTGCGTCTTGAGGATGACTCGGAACCGGAGGTCCGGGGATGGATCGCCCGGCCCTTTGGGATCTTCCACGGCTCGCCTGGGGGGCCGATTCGCTCGACGCACTGCTATTCGCTGGTGCACCTGCCGGGCCGGCGTATCGTTGCCACCTTCAGGTATGCCAGGGAGTGCAAGGCGCTCGCCGCCGAGCTGGCGGGCGTTTGGGCGCGCAGTGGCGGGGAGGCTGAGGACATCCGGGCGGGACCGCTCATAGAGCGCCACGAGCGCGAAGCGACTTAAAACAGCACGGGGGGGGGGCCGGTTCCATTCGGAACCGGCTTTTTTCTCATGCCTCTTCCTCTGGCTCCGATTCCGCCGTATGAGCAGAGTCGAAAGGCGGCCAGGCGAGATACGGGCTTAGCGAGACGGTCTCTAGATCATCTTTCGCTAACTCAAGATATTTTATTACCCGTTCGACATGCTCCTTTGCCAGACGCATTCCGTTCACCTCAATGCGAACCGAGAGATCGGCGCCTCGAAAGGGGACCTGAAGCCAGAGGCCGCCTTCCTCAAGGGGGCTGGTGGCTTCAGTCGTCGTCCTTGCGGCTGGCCGGCCCGCGATAGGTGCAGACCGGGTTGATGCTTCCTGCGGAACAGGAGTTTGCAGCATTGAACCTCCCTTGTCACCCTGTTCGGGGGTGACTTGGGACGGATTGTACGCGCCTCCCTCCGCGATAACAAGGGCCATAGTTTCGCAGAATGCACGGCTCGCTGCCTCCGCCTGCTTCCGAGGAAAGCCGTTGCGCTCCAGTCGAATGCGGACGGGATTCTCCGCGGGGACGCCGGCGCTCTCTCCAAAGTCTTTTGCCAACTCCTTGAATAGGTCGGGGTACAACGCGGCCCTCCGTATCGCCGCCTGCCGATCTGGCGAGTCCGGATCATCCTCAACTGAGAGAATCACTGCGTCGTCGCTGACGCGTACATCATCAAGGCGACCCTCCAAAAAACCATACCGCGTAAGGTTGGAAAGGAGCCCTATGGAGGCACCATTGAGAGTGGTGTACCCCAAGTTCTTGGCGATTTCCTCTCGTGACATCCTGCGCTGATGGATCACTCCGTAGAGCTGGCGAATCCTCGTAATGGCTTCTCCTAAGCCGATGGACGGGTAACGAAGGGGGGTGTTGCGAGTGCTGGGACCGGCGGTCGCCATGGCGTGCGCCTCCTTTCGGGATCAAATGATAGGGGGCCGTGGCGGACATGTCAAGGGCTTTGCTGAAAACTCCGCCGGAGTCCGGCGCGTAGTTTTTTCAGAAAAGTCCTTGCTTTCGGTAGACCCGTTGGGGTATAGTGCTTTTGTGGCCAAGGAGAACAACATGAGGAGGAACGTAGCTCTCGGCGCTCACGGTACCCACCGGCGCGGGGAGCTTGAACGACAAAGCCTAGCCTCCGGCAACGTTTGCCGACGGGAGACGGGGGCAGGGCTGTGGTGGGCGCTGTATGTAGATGGTAGGAGAAGTGGGCCGAGCAACCGCGCTAACGGTCGCCCGGCCCTGGTAACAACCACCCAGGGACCGAAGTCCGGGATGATCGCTCGCCAAGCTGATTATACCCCGGTTCGCTCCCAGGAATTCCCGGGAGACGAACCCCATGAGCACGGCTTGCCCTCACTGCGCCTCAGAGACCAAGAAGTTTGGGCGGACGAAGGACGGACGGCAGAAGGTCCGGTGTCTTACCTGCCGCAAGGTGTCGTCGGAAAGCCGCGAGCGCGGACCGCTGGGGGACATGCGGCTACCCTTGGACCGCGCCCTGCTATGCCTCAGCCTGCTTTGCGAGGGTAGCTCCGTGCGCGCCGTCGAGCGCATCACGGGCACGGAGAAGAAGACCATCCTGCGGTTACTTGTCCAGGTGGGCGAAGGGTGCGAGCGCATGATGGCCGAAACCATCAAGGGGGTGCCCGTCCAGGACGTGCAAGCGGACGAAATTTGGGGATACATCCGCTGCAAGCAAGGTACCCGCGAGCGCAACAAAATCACCGATCCGGACGCCGGGGACGCCTATTGCTACTTCGGAATCGAGCGGACCTCTAAGCTCATCCTCGCGTGGCACCTGGGACGGCGCAACGGCTGGGACGCGCACGATTTCATGGAGAAGCTCGACAAGGCGACGGCGGGAACCTTCCAGCTCAGCACGGACGGGTTCAACGGCTACCCCAACGCCGTCGAGTACAACCTTGGCGCCCGGGCGGACTATGCGCAGGTCGTCAAGGAATTCGCCAACGTGGGGGGCGAAGAGGGCCGGCGGTATGCTCCTCCCCGTCTGAGGAGTCAGGAGAAGATCGTTGTCTCTGGTACCCCGAATGAGGACCGGATTTGCACCTCGCACGTCGAGCGGAGCAACTGGACGCTGCGCGGCCACCTGCGCCGCTTCACCCGGTTAAGCAACGGCTTCAGCCGGAAGAAGAGCAACCTGCGCGCCGCGCTGGCCCTGTACTTCAGCTACTACAACTTTGTGAAGATCCACACCAGTATCCGGATGACGCCCGCGATGAAGGCCGGCATCACCCGGAAGCCCTGGAGTCTCGCCGACCTCCTGACCGCGTCAGCGGCGGCGGCTTGAGCAATCGCCTAATACCCCACTACCCAGCGACGACTGCTGGGTGCCCAGCGACGACTGCTGGGTGCCCAGCAATGACTGCTGGCTGCCCAGCAACGACTGCTGGCTACCCAGCAATGACTGCTGGGTTCACAGTTTCGATGCCCATCTGCGGGCTGGTTTCAGGGAACCACGCCGCGAGCCTTACGAGTTCCCATTGGAGGGAAGAGGAATGGTTGGCTTCGGCGATTCGCGGGTGCCACCGCCGAGCGGCGGGTCCATCGTCGGCGGGCGGAGGAAGTCGATCTGCTCGACGTCGGTCCAGGGCACGTGGAAGAAGAAACAGAGCTCGCGCCCCGTCTCGCAGGCCAATGGGGCGACCACGAACCCCGGCGAGGCGCATCGCCTACGTCGCTTCTGCCAAACGCTTCACACCCTCCATGGTGCGCAATGCCCTGCGTGCCATGAGACGCCGCAGAAGGAGGGCGTTCGACACTCGCATCTTCCACCCAATGGGTTCGTAGTAGGCTTCAAGGACCACGTCCGTCTCGAAATCTCCATGCGGCACGAGGATGCTGTCCACGACAAAGTCCCGCAGCATCTTGCTGATTCCCCAGGTGTCTTCAGGAAAAGCCGTGGCGAATCGTTCGCCTGGGACGTAGTCGACTACCTCTTCAACACAACTGCCTTTCCTACCCTCCAGTATCGTGCATCGATACTTCACGCCAGTCGCCCTCGTGCTCTGCCCTGAGAGGAGGTCAACTTTCCCGACCTCGGCATGGTACTTGGGAATCAGGGATATGTCGTCAACGATCGCCCAGAGCCGGTCACGCGAGGCCCTGATCCTCAGCGACGTTCTCCACTGAAAGCGCCCTTTCATCTCAGGGTTCCTTTCGATTCATGAATGCCTTGTCCACCCCAACGCCTTTGGGCTTCAGCAGGTCAATCATTGCCTGTACCGCCCCGGAGAAGCTCTTGCCGGTTGGGAGAATGCCCGTGCCAGCGCGGGTAAAATCGTCCCAGAGGCGGAACCGCGCTGTTTGCGATTTCGTCCACTCGATGGGCTGGGTTCTGCTGCCTGCCAGTCCCTGTTGGTCAGACTCCGTGACCGATGCATCCGCCTGTCTCTTTACCACTCGCCGTTTCATTTGCGTCTGCTGGCCTCCCGTAAAGATCGAGCGCCTCCCTGGACTGATGACGTTTCCAGAGACGCTCAAGTACCTCAACTTCGGTCTGCGACCCGATTGCGAACCGCCTTGCTGCCAGGATCGTAGCCCGCACAGAGACGCGTGGAATCGCCGCTGGGACGCGCTTTCCGCACTTCCGGCATAGGATTATCGGCGGCTTAATACCGCGTTTCGTGCGGATGTCAAGCAGCATGTGATCAAGACTCTGCGCCAAGGCGACCACCTCATCGATGCTGAGATCGCCACGCCAAGATTGTCGCAGCTCGTGAATCATCTCCTGGAACCACGTCTTGCTTCGATCGCCCGAAGGCACCGGCGGAAACCTCCTCTGGTTCGCCTACGCTGCATCGCTCCTGCGCCGTACGTTGCGTGGTGTCGCTAAGCGAGCGGCCCATGCAGGGCAACGCCGCTTCTCGAAGTCTCGATCCCTCCCAAGGTTACTACCGCCTCAGAATGCCTCAGCCGTCCGCTTGAGCGACGGTGTTGGACGGCCTGTCTTTGTTTGCTGAATTGTACCACGATCTGGACCGGGATGATCAAAGAGCAACTCCGCTCTGGACCGAGAGGCTGGCAGGCTATCGACGGTTTCGAAGTTAGCAACGGTTCTGCCCCTCGATAGCGTCTCCTCGGAGTCCCAAAATGGCCGGCCCCCCCTACCGGGACGGCGCTCACCTTCTCGCAGATCCCGGCGCAGGTCTTCACGCCCACCTGCGCCAAGGCGGGATGCCATGCGGCGGCGGCCGAAGAGGGCCTGGTGCTCGAAGCCGGCCAGGCCTACGCAACCTGGTGGGCCGGTCTGCTGCCCAACGGTCGGACCTCGCCCGGGTGCAGCCGGGAGACCCTGAGCGGAGCTATCTGATCCTGACGTTGCGCGGCGACCCCGAGCATCACAGGCCTGAGGATGCCTCAGGATGGACCGCCTCTCTGAGGGTGAAATGGATTCCGGCTTTTTCTCATCTTTCCTTGAATGCAGTCCGGCGAAAGGAGAGTGGGATGAGAGCATGGCCGAACCATCGGGAGGGGGACTGGAAAGCCCTTACGGAAGGAAACTACGCAGTCAACGGCCATCTGTACCGGCTGCGGGTGGTGGATTGTGGGGAGCTCTCCCTGCCCAGCGGCCGGCTTGCCGTCTGTGATCCCTTCGTGGGGATGCGCCGAGGTGGCAATCCTCAGATCGCCTTGCCGCCGGGCCGTTACCGGGTGTGCGTGACCCTGACCGAGATTGATGGGAGCAAAGCGGGAGACGGCGGCACCCTCTGCGCGGCCTACGCCTCGCTGCTCCTGTCGAGCGCTCCTGAGACCCGGCGCCAGCTCCTGATCCCCGGCTTCCCCGTGGACAGCGGGACCGCCTGCTTCGTGGACGACGAGGCCCTCGTGCACGGCATGCCCCCGGAATCGGATTGGTACGCGGGGGTCTTCGAGAACGGCAACCCCACCTCCTGGTTCGCCCGCAAGGAAGATCTCGGGCACATCCGGGAAGGCATCGCCAACGTCCTCCTCCCGCTCGGACGGAATGGCTGGAACCTCGTCCTCTTTCCCTCAGGCTGGGGAGATGGCGTCTATCCCGTCATCGGCGGCTACGACGCCCAGGGACACCTGGTGGCCGTCCACTTGGATTTCGGCGTCATCCCCTGCCGCGAAGAGCGGGATGCCGTGCGGAACTTGATCTACAAGGTCCCCTTCGAGAGAAGGCGGGGAGGTGAGGGCGCGAGAGCAATCCGCTAGACTTTCAGGATGCTTCACCGCTCCTTCCTCCTGCTGTCGCTCCTCCTCCTCGCCGCCGCCCCCGCGATCCCCCAGACCCCGGAGTCCTGAAGGCTCTCGAAAAACCACAACAGAAAAATCAGGACGTACAACGCCCGCTTAAGGTGAGCGAGCGGGAACCGCGCTGTTTGCGGTTTCCGTCCGCTCGACCGCCGGGGTTGGCCGCACACCGATACGTTGCGATATTTGTATGTAGCTTCTCCTCTTCAGCGGCTGCTCCAATTCTACCCCTAACACCGCGCTATGGCTAGACGTTCCGCTACATGCAAATGCCAGTTTGGTGCCGGAGCGTAACTGAGACACCAAGCTGGCTCGGGTTGCACCACGTACGCTCTGGACACAGGTAAGGCTCCAAGCTGTTTGGCACCGAAGCGTAGGGCACCGAAGCGTAGCGGAGGTGCCAAACAGCTAACACGCATATCGTTCGTCGGAGAGTCCCTCCTGGCGTCGGCGGCCCGTTACTGGGCTTGTTGGATGACACTATGGCGAGAGGAAAGTGTTGCTTCTAAGGAAGCTGCCCCTTGTTCAGTGTCAACCTTAAACACAGTCTGCTTACCTTTGCCGGATTCCGGATGCTGACCAGTAAATCGTATCCATCTACCATCCCGCTGCACATTAGTGATCGAGGCCCTTTGAATTGAAAGACTACGCTTTGAAGTGCAGAAATAATGGATTAAAACAAGTGCGACAAAAGGTTCAAGAATAGCTATCCTGAGCAATGAAAACAGAACAACTGTAAGAGCAACAAATACTCCAAGCTTAGCAGGCCAAGGCCAGCCTTTATTTCCCGAGAATACGACCGTGTCGGATTCTGTTGTAACTACACCTCTACCAACAAAGCCAAACTGATCTACTGAAAACGAACTGCCGAAGGCAACATTGTATCGCATAGGGTAGACTTCGGGAGTTGATTGGGTAAGTGCTTCTCGTTCCGACCGCGCTTTGATGTCAATCTCCCTCAACTTACCCTGGATAGCCTCGGGAAGTCGCTCTCCACACTTGCTACACCAAGAATAGGGATGATCTTCCCGGATAGGAGCTCCACATCGTGGGTTAGGACAGTTTGCGATTTCTTGCGATCTTATATTTGGCAATCTGCACTCTCCTCTTAGACGGCCAACCTCTACGTGAGCTTATACGCCAGCGTCCCAGATTGCTTAGCGACAAACCGATGAAGGGCCTCTCTGATACGCTTCTAGCGGCGCATCTCCCTCTGTCTATGATGGTTACTATGCTATGCCAATTGCTGGCGTTCGTCAATAGGGGGTGAGTTTGTCGGCTAAGTACCCAGGCCGGGTGACGTATAAGTCTCAGGGCATTCCCGGATGGCCAAAGGCTCAAGCTTCTCAAGGGAGGGCACTTGCGGACCCGGTAGGATAGGGCCTGCGGATAAGCAGCCAGGCGGGAGAGTGTTAGCCGGCAAGGATATGCATTCCGGGAGATCGGACGCCCGAGGCGGAAGGTCCTTGCGCTCAGCGGTTTGTACTGGTTCCTCAGCCTTTGGCGAGTGGGCGCTTCTACGCATGGCTGTGACGGATAAGCCACTGGGACCGCGGAAGCTTATCCGCCCGGCTCGCTACAGGCCGGCGACGGCAAATGTGCAAGTGGCTATGCCTTCAGGGCCCCGAATGCCGGACACGCGAATCGGCCTCGGGCGATGGTAGACGAGACCGCGAAGGGCTGCTGTCGCCCTTTCAGGGCTTTCAGCAGATTTGGGAGGCCCGTCACCTGGGGCTTACGCCGCCAGGCTTTATGCTGTCGCCCCCTTCGGGGCTGAGGTCATGAAAATGGGTACAGTTATTGTGTACCGAATCCTCAAGAGAGTCGATCGGTCACCAGGATCACTGTGCTGAAATTGATCATGTCACTGCGTTCTCAAGCGAGCAGCCTCGCCAAGGTAATTGAGTTGCCGTCCCAAATGTCGCGGGGCTCCGCTGCTGAGCGTGCGAACATCCACAACCGGACCCGTTTGTCGTCGACCCCGAGGAGGTCAGCAACGCCGTGAAGCGTCATATCCGGAGCTGTCAGCATTCGACCCTTGCAATTGAGAAGATGTTGCGTCGCATCGTAGGCGCGGTCACCGACGAAGGGCTTGGGGTCGATCACCAGCCACGGCTCCCGCTGTGCCCGCAGCACGTTGCCTGCGTGCAGATCCGTGACGAGCAACACGTCGTCGGCTGACGGACGAGATAGCTCGGCGAATAGACGGAGGCCTTCTTGGACGAGCCCGCGATCAGGCCACTTGTGCGCGGCCGCGAGGGTCTCGTCTGCCCAATGCGCCGTCATCGCGGAGAGTGGGCGGAAGGGGTGCGGTGCCGCGGGTCTGCTCCAAAGACGGCGAAGCAGCCCGGCTACGATGACATCCTGTTCTCGCTCTGGCAGCTCGCGGAGCGCGGTCCCTGGCTGGCACTGCTCCAATAGCATTGCGTTGAGGCCGACGTCGGTTTCGAGCAGGCGCACCGTGGGGCCACCCTCCCAAAAGCGCAGTGCCTGGATTTCGTGTGTCCCTTCAAAATGTGGCATTCCGAGTTTGAGCACGGCCAGGGTGCCGTCAGCGCGCACGACAGGCGCTACCCAGGCACAGCTCACGTCACCGCCGTCGAACGGGGCTCCCAGCGAGAGCGACCACCGGTCTCGTAGCTCTCGGATTGCGTCTGGCAGCCGTTCGAGCCAGGCCCTACGCTCCGGCATTCGCTGGCAGGTTTCCGCGAGTCGTTCAGGGACGATCACCATCGCGTGTCACGTCGTCCTTTCCACTGCCTCGCCCAGAGCCTCTTGGGGGGGTAGAGCTCTGGAGGTTCTCGGTTTCGACGAATTCGCTCATGCAGAGCCTCTGGCCGCCATCCACTGCCGGCCTTTGCTAGTGAGCCGGTATTGTTGGAGTCGGCTGCTAGGTTTGTCGGGAAGGGTGTATTCGATGAGCCCTTGCTGCATCGCCGGCTGCAGGTAGTACTCGCGGAAGGTGGGGCGGTGTTTGATGCCCAGGCCCTGCCGCAGCTCTCCGGATGACTGTTCGCCGGCCTGCAAAAGGGTCAAGAGCCGCTCAACCGGGTCGGGTGACTGGGTCGGTGACTGAGTCGACTGGGTCGGTGACTGGGTCGGTGATTGGGTCGACTGGGTCGGTGACTGGGTCGGTGGCTGGGTCGACTGGGTCGGTGACTGGGTCAGGTCGGCCCCGTCATGCGGACTCGCACCCGTCTCGTGGAGCTCCGCCACTTCCAGCGCCGCAGGATGAACGGGCAGGCGCACCATGAAATAGCTGTGGTCTTCGTCGAACTCGAATTCGGCCGGGGGCGAGCCGTTTGCACTCATGGCCTGCCGCCGCCCCAAGCCCCTCATCACCCCGGCCCTCTTCTCCCCTCGCCCTCCCCCCGACCGGGAGAAGAGGGAGAACAGCCAAGAAAAGGACACCAAGGACACCAAGGACGGCAAGGACAACCAGAACGAGGGAGACCCACCAGACCGCCTCCGCCGGATTCCCCTGGGATGTTGGCGGCTGGGGGAGGGGCAGCGGTGAGGGGCTTGCGGGGACCCGCACGGCCGTCTTTGCTGTTCTCCCTCGTCCCTGTTGTCCTTGTTGTCCCTGTCGTCCCTTCTTGCTTTTCTCCCTCTTCTCCCGGTCGGAGGGAGGGCGAGGGGAGAAGAGGGCCGGGGTGATGAGGGGCTTGGGTGGGGGCTCACTGCGCCTTCACCTCCGTCCAAAGCTGATCCACCAACTGCGTCGTCTCCCCGAGATCCTCGATCAGCTCGCATCTCTTGAGGACGTCCTGGGGTGGATAGATCGACGGATCGTTCTTCACCTTGGCATCGATCAGCGGCAGGGCGGCTTGGTTGGCGCTCGCGTAGTGGACGTGGTTGACGATCTTGGCGGCGATCTCCGGCTCCATTACGAAGTCGAGGAAGGCGTAGGCGGCTTCGAGGTTGCGGGCTCCCTTGGGGATGGCGAGGTTGTCGATCCACAAGGTTCCCCCTTCCTTGGGGATCACGTAGGCCAGGCGGCCGGCGGATTTGGCCACGACTTCCGCCATCTCGCCGTTGTAGCCCTGGGCCACGTCCACGTCTCCCGCGGCCAGGAGGTTGGCGAAATCCGAGCTGTTGTAGGTCCGCACCAGGGGCTTCTGTTTCTTGAGCCTTTCGGCGGCCTGACGGAGGACGGCGGGATCTTTTTCGTTGATCGATCTTCCCATCAATTTCAAGGCCGCGCCGAAGGCCTCCCGTTGGTCGTCCAGCATCAGGATGCGGCCGGCGTGGCGGGGATCGAAGAGCGCGGCCCAACTGTCGACGGCCGGCTGCACCTTCGTCTTGTCGAAGCCGATTCCCGTCGTCCCCCAGAGGTAGGGTACGGAGTGGCCGTTGCCCGGATCGTATTTCTGATCGAGGAAGCGCGGATCGAGGTTCTTCAAGTGGGGGAGGCGACCGTGATCCAGTGGCTGGACGAGCCCCTGGGGGATGAGGATCTTCAACATGTAGTCCGAGGGCACCGCCACGTCGTAGCCGGCGACGCCGGACTGGAGCTTCCCCAGCACGGCCTCGTTCGAGTCGAAGGTGTCCACGTTGGCGTGAATCCCCGTGCGCCGCTCGAATTCGTCCACCACTTCCTGCGGCAGGTAGTTCGTCCAGATGTAGACGTTGACGACCTTGTCGTGCTGCTTCGAGCCTTTGCCACCGCCGCAGGAGATGGCGAGGAGGGCGGCGGCGAGAAGGAGGGCGCTCGCGATCTTCTTCATAAATCTTTCCTCTCCTGGAGCAGCCAGTGGGCCGTGGCGATGAGGAGGATGGTGACGGCCAGCAGCAGGGTCGAGACGGCGTTGACTTCGGGGGTGACGCCCACTTTGAGCATGGAGTAGATGTGGAGCGGCAAGGTCGTGGCGCCGACGCCGGCCACGAAGGAGGTGATCACGTAGTCGTCGATCGACAAGGTGAAGACGAGGAGGGCGCTGGCGACGATCCCCGGCAGGGCGAGCGGCAGGGTCACTCTGCGAAAGGTTTCGAAAGGCCCCGCTCCCAGGTCGCGGGCCGCCTCTGCGAGCGCCGGGTCGAGCCCCGCGAGGCGCGCCCGCACCACCAGCGCCACGTAGGAGACGCTGAACACGACGTGAGCGATCACCACTGTCGCAAGCGACAGCCGCAGCTCTACGGCGCCGAAGAAGGTCACCAGCGCCGCGCCCAGGACGACCTCGGGAATGATCACCGGCAGGTAGAGCAAGGCCTGGGTGGCGCGCCTGCCGCGAAAGGCGGGGCGGGCGAGGGCCAAGGCTGCCGGCGTACCCAAGAGGACGGCCACGGCCGTGGTACATCCGGCTACCGCCAGGCTGTTGCGCACGGCCCGCAGGAGGAGGGCGTCGTCGGCGAGCCGGCGGTACCAGTCGAAAGTGAATCCTTGCCAGAACGCCGTCTGCCGGGCGGCGTTGAAGGAGAAAACGATCAGGATGGCGATGGGCGCGTAAAGGAAAAGGTAGACGAGCGCCGTGTGCGCCGCGAGCAGCCGGCGTGGGCCGCGGCCGGTCACAGCAGGTCCTCCCCGCCTCGGCGGCGCGCCAGGGCCGCGTAGCCCAGGAGCAGGAGGAGGACGGCCGCCGTTAGCTCGAAAGCCAGGGCGGCGCCGAAGGGCTGGTTGCGCGCCACGGCGAACTGGTTTTGGATCAGGTTGCCGAGCAGCATGCTGCGGGCGCCGCCGAGAAGGTCGGAGACCACGAACTGCCCCAGGCTGGGGATGAAAACCAAGACGATCCCGTCGGCGAGCCCCGGCAGTGTGAGGGGTAGGGTCACCCGCCGGAAGGTCTGGGCGCGGCCGGCTCCCAGGTCGGAAGCGGCTTCGAGGAGCGAGCGGTCGAGCTTCTCCAGGGAGGCGTAGAGCGGCAGGATCATGAACGGCAATTCGCCGTAGACGAGGCCGATCATCACCGCCGTCTGGGTGTAGAGGAGCTCCAGCGGATGGCGCAGGAGCCCGCTTCCCACCAGCGCGAGGTTGAGCAGTCCCTCGCTGCGCAGGATGAACATCCAGGCATAGGTGCGGATCAGGAAGCTGGTCCAGAAGGGGACCACCACCAGCCCAAGGAGCAAGCCTTTCCAGCGCCGTGGGGCCAGGAGCGCGAGGTAGTAGGCGATGGGAAAGCTGACGAGGATGCAGAGGACGGTGGTAGCCACCGCCATCCACAACGATCGCCAGCCGATTTTCAGGAAGATCCCGTCGAGAGAGCGGGCGTAGTTGCCGAGGAACGCACCCGAGCGCAGGTATTCGCCCAGGTTCTGAACCGGTTTCAGGCCCCCGTAGATCCCGCGCTCGGCGAAGCTGATCCCCAGCATGAGGAGGAGGGGAACGAGGAAGAAGAGGCCCAGGACCAGCCAGGTGGGCAGGAGGAGGGAGAGGGTCTTGCGGCCTGTCTCGGGAGAGGAGGGCATCTCCGGCTACTCCTTGAGCACCACGCTATGGCGCGGATTCCAGCCGAGGAAGGCGGCGCTTCCCGGCAGGAAGGGCGGCTCGTCCTCTCCCGCGTTCTGAGCCAGGACGGTGAAGCGCTCGCCTTCCCGGTTGCGCACGATCCACTCGGTGGCGGCTCCGTGGTAGACCCGGTCTTCGACGGTGACGGCGAGCGACACTTCCGAGCCGGCCGGCACGGCGCGCAGGGTGAGCTTTTCGGGCCGGACCACGAAGCGCACGGGCTCACGCCGCAGCCGAGGAGGGCCGGCGACGGGGGCGGTCAATTCGGTGCCGTCCGCAAGCTGCAGGACGAGGAGTCCCTCTTCCGCCCGGCGCACCTCGGCGGTGAAGACGTTCGCCGCGCCCAGGAAGCGGGCCACGAATTCGGTCTCCGGCCTCTCGAAGACCTCGGCGGGGCTCCCCACCTGCTCGATCCGGCCGCGGTCCATCACGGCGATGCGGTCGGAGAGGGCGAGCGCCTCCTCGCGGTCGTGGGTGACGAAGACGAAGGTGATGCCGAGGCTCCGCTGCAGGCTCTTGAGCTCGGCCTGCACTTCGCGGCGGAGGTTCGGGTCCAGGGCGGCCAGGGGCTCGTCGAGGAGGAGCACCTGGGGCTCCAGGACGAGGGCGCGGGCCAGGGCCACCCGCTGGCGCTGGCCGCCGCTCAATTGATCCGGCCTACGGTGGCCGAGCCCCGTCAGCCGCACCTGCTCCAGGGCGGCGGTGGCGCGCTCTGCCCGGGCCGCGCGGGAAAGCTCTTTGTAGCGCAGGCCGAAGGCCACGTTCTGCTCGACGGTGAGGTGCGGGAACAGGGCATACTGTTGGAAGACCATGTTCACCGGCCGCCGGTGGGGAGGGACCGCGGTCACGTCCCCGCCGCCGATGCGAATCGTCCCCTCGTCCGGTGCTTCGAGGCCGGCGAGCATCCGCAGCAGGGTCGTCTTGCCGCAGCCGCTGGGCCCCAGGAGGGCGATGAGCTCGCCGCTACGGATCGCGAGCGAGACGCCATCCACGGCGGTGATGCCGCCGAAACGCTTGGTGACGCTGTCGATCTCGACGCTATAGGAGACGGGTGGCATGCGGCGACGAATGATACACGCCCGCCGCCCGGGAGACTGGGGAACGGAAGGGACCCGGGGGACGGCCAGCCCCGATTGCCGGTCCGTCCCCCTTCGATTCGACGCGCCTTTGAGGATGCGTCCTGCTTACCTCGCTGAAATCCTACGCAGCGGCAGCACCGAAGTTTCAGGCAGCCGCGCCGCTTCCGGCGCGCGGGCCGGCCGCGTCGGGGCGCCGACGTAATACTGGCCGGGGAGCAGGGTCTCGTGCTTCATCACCACGCTGCCGTCCTCGACGCGGGCGCCGTCGCCAATGTTCGCGCCGTAGAGCAGCACGGCGCCGTTGCCCACAGTGGCGCCCGCTCCCACGTAGGCGGGCGCGATCTTCAGCACCCGGTCCTCGAAGCTGTGGAGCTGGAGCAGGCAGGAGACGGTGGCGTCGTCGCCGACGTTGAGCATGTCGGGATCGACGACCTGGGCGAAGCGGGTCCCCAGCACCACCCGCCGGCCGATGCGAGCGCCCGTGGCACGCAGCCACCAGATCATGAACGGCGTGCCTTCGAGGCTGGTGAGGCTCCCCCGCATGTAGGCCGCCCAAAGGACGTAGAGGAAGTCCCAGCGGCTGCACCAGCACGACCAGAGGGGATGCCGCCCCTCCTTCACCCGTCCCAGGAGCGCCCATTTGGCGAGCAGCACGAGGGCCACCAGCCCGGCGCCCTCGGCCAGGGTGAAGGCCGGCAGGGTCAGGACGAAGAACAGGGCGCGCGGCTCCCGGTCGTGCCAGCGGGGGAGCGCCTTGAACCATACGATGCCGAGGAGCGCCGGCACCACCGGCACCAGGCCGCGCAGGTACTCCCAGAAGAGGCGCGTGGCGTAACGGTACCAGTCGGGATCGTGGGTGAGCCGGCGGTCGCTCTCCACCACCTCGCGCCGCGGCAGCTCGAAGGCGGGATGGCCGAACCACGAGGTACCGGGGCGGATGCGGCCGGCGTCGGCCACGGTCGAGATCCCCACCAGGACGTCGGTGGGGAGCTGGGAGCCGCCGGGGATGACCACGTGGTTGCCGAGGAAGGTGTTCTTCGCCAGCGTCGTGCGGGCGCAGGTGATCGTTCCCCGGTGGAGCCACGGCCGGCCGAGGTAGATGCCGTCGGCGAAGAAGCTCTCCTCGCCGATCTCCACCAGCTCGGGGATCACCTCCATGATGGTGCTGATCTCGCACTTGCGGCCGATCCGCATCCCCGCGGCCCGCAGCCAGACGGGCCAGAGCAGCGTGCCGCTCAAGGCGTTGCCGGCCGATTCCAGCAGGCTCTCCTTGACGAAGACGGCGAGCGCGGTCCAGCCGTAGAGCGGATAGGTGCCGGGCGCGACGGCGCCGAGCAGGCGGACGGCGAGGGCCTCCACCGGCAAGGCGAGGAAGAAGCCGGCGATGACGATGGCGAGCGCGATGAGGATCGGCGCCGCCGCGAACGAGGAGGTGGAGTACAGCGCCTCCAGCCAGGAGGTGCCGTAGAAGTACTCGCACGCCGCGGCGAGGAGCATCAGCGGCAGGAAGGCGAGCTGGGCGGCGAGGAACCGCGCCACCAGCACCGCCGCGCCGTGGAGCGCCGCCGGCCAGGGGCGCCCTGTGGCTGGAGGCGCCGGGGGCGCCGCCGCCTGGAAGGCCGCGGGCACGCCGTGCCACGTCTCCCCGGCCGGGATGGTGGTGTGCGAAGGGAGCATCGACAGGGCAGTGAGCACGGCGCCCGGCTCCATGAAGCTGAAGGGGGCCATCCGCGCTCGTGTGTCGAGGGTGGCGCCGGCGCCGATGACCACCGGTCCCAGCAGCATCTCCTGGTCTTCGTACTCGACGAGCCCCAGGGAGGCGTCGCGCCCGACGGTGGCGCCGTCGCCGATCTCCAGCAGGTCCCAGCCGCCGGTGCGCAGGTCCACGCCGCGGTGGATGTGCACTCCCCGGCCGATGCGTGCACCCAGGGCGCGCAGGAAGGCGTTCTTGAAGACCGTCCCTTCCACCAGCTCCCACGGGATGGTGCGCACGAGCTGCTGCACCAGCCAGTTGCGCAGGTAGAAGCCGCCCATGTAGGCATGCCGCCCCGCGCGGTAGCGGCCGATGAGGAGCTTCTTCGCCGCCACCGCCGCCAGCAGGGAGAGCGGCGCGTAGACCGCCAGCGCGGCGAGGGCCAGCCCCGGGATCAGCAGCAGGAAGCCGGTGATCCCCAAATCCACGGCAAGCCCGGGGAGGAGGTCGAAGGCCACCAGGTAGGCGGCGATCGAGCCGGCGGCGACGGTGCCGAGGATCCAGGCGAGCTGAACCAGGGAGACGGCCGGCGCCTGGCGGGAGATCTTCTTCGTCTCCCGGCGCTTGCGCTCGGAGCGGTTCTGCAAGGCCGCGGGGGCCGCCGAGCTGGAGGTGCGCTGGGCGAGCGCCGCCACCGTGCGCGCCTCGTAAACGTCGCGCACGGTCAGCGCCGAGGTGAGCCCCTGTTTGCGCAGGCTGGAGACGGTCTGCGCCGCGAGCAGCGAGTTGCCGCCGAGGTCGAGGAAGAAGTCGTCGTGGATCGAGACCGGCGCGCCGTGCCGCAGGTGGTCCGAGAAGGCCCGCGCCACCAGGCGCTCGGCCTCGGTGCGGGGGGGCACCACTTCCCTTCGAAGCTCCGGCCCCGGCAGGAGGTCGGGGAGCGCCGCCCGGTTGAGCTTACCGCTCGAGGGGCTCGCCGGCATCTCGTCCAGGAACCCGTAGCGCACCGGCAGCATGGGCTCCGGCAGCCGTGCCCGCAGCTCGGCGCGCAGGACCTCCAGGTCCGGCGGCGCCGCGGGATCGGCCACCAGATAGGCGATCAGCTCCTTGCCGCTTCCCAGGTCCTGCACCTTGCAGGCTGCGGCCCGCACTCCCGGCAGCTCGCACAGCTCGGCCTCGACGGCGGAGAGCTCGATGCGGTGGCCGCGGATCTTGACCTGCGCGTCCGAGCGCCCGAGGTAGAGGTAGTCGCCGGAGGGGAGCTTGCGGACGAGGTCGCCGGTGCGGTAGATCCGCCCGAAGCGCGGGTGATCGACGAACTTCTCGTGCGTCAGCTCCGGCCGGTTCAGATAGCCGCGCGTCACCGCGGCGCCGCCGATGCAAAGCTCGCCCACCTCTCCCAGCGCCATCTCGTCGAGCGCGTCGTCGAGCGACCACGCCAAGGCGTTGCGCAAGGGGCGGCCGATGGTGACGGGCTCCCCTGCCCTCACCCGCGTGCGCACCACGGTGACCGTGCACTCCGTGGGGCCGTAGCCGTTCTCCAGCCAGCGCCCCGGCGCCCAGTGGTTGGCGACGTCGGCGGGGAGCTCCTCGCCCCCCAGGTAGAGGAGGCGCAGCTCGGGGAGCTCGTGCTCCGGGTCGTCGCAGGCGCACATGCGCAGCAGGGTGGGCGGCGGGCAGAAGACGTTGATCCGCTCGTCGCGGAGCCACGGCACGAGGTCCGGCCCCAGGCGCACGACCTCGTCGTTCATCACCACCAGCGTGGCGCCGACGGCGAAGGCGAGCCAGATCTCCTCGACGGAGGAGTCGTAGGCGGCGGAGGAGCTCTGCCCCGCGCGGTCGGCCGGCCCGAGGCCGAAATAGTCCGCGTCGGCGAGGACGAGGTTGACGACGCTGCGGTGCTCGACCATCACGCCCTTCGGGTTCCCCGTGGTGCCCGAGGTGTAGATGAGATAGCAGAGCGTGGACGGCGAGAGCCAGGGCCGTGGAGGAAGGGGAGCCGCCGGCTGCGCTCCGTCCAGGACCGCCGCGGATATCTCGTCCGCCAGGAGCGTGCGCCCGGCGGGAAATCCCAGGCCCGCCAGCCGGCCCAGGAGATCCTGCGCGGTGATCGCCGCCACCGCCCCCGAGTCCTCCAGGATGAAGCGGAGCCGCTCCACCGGCATGCCGGGCTCGACACAGGTATAGGCGCCGCCGGCTTTCATCACCGCCAGTTGCGCCACGTAGACGAGGTGGTCCCGGCGCGGCAGGAGGATGGCCACCACGCTCTCGCCGGTGACGAACGGCGCCAGCCGCGCCGCGAGGGCGTTCGCCATTCCGTCGATTTCGGCGTAGGTGAACGTCCTGTGGGGCAGGGAAGCGGACGGGGGGACTTCGACCGCGGCCTGATCCGGCATCCGGGCCGCGACGAGCTCGAAGATCTCGTGCAGGAGCTGCGGGCCGGGCTCGCGCCCGGAGTGGCTTTGAGGATTCATGGCTGACTTACTGGGTGCTCTTCGCAATGTCGAACAGGTTTCGCGCGGTATTGAATTCCAGCACCGGCCGGTCGTCCAGGTTCAGGGCATCGACGTGCCCCAGGTAGGCGTCCACCTGGTCCGGCCGCGCCGCGGGGGAGTTCATGAGGTCGATGACGCCGCGCATGGTGAGGCCGACGCTGGTGAAGTCGGCGGCCAGGGCCGGGCTGCGCAGCTTCGTTACCACCTGCGGCAGCTCGACGTTGAACGGCTGCAGGGAGGCGAGGACGATCACGTCCGTCCCCACCTGCCAGAAGGTGACGGTCGGAAAGACGGTGTGAATGGTGTGGATCATCATGCGAAAATCGTTTCGCTTCATCTCGTAGAGCGGCACCCACTGGCAGAGGATGCCGTTCTCGTTGAGCCGGCGGGCGGCCGAGCGGTAGAGCTCCTGGGTGAAGAGCCCCGAAGAGCCGGCCACCCAGATGTTGGACGGCTCGGAGGTGATGACGTCGAACTTCTCGCTCGTGCCGTCCAGGAAGTTGCGGCCGTCGTTGGTCACCACCCGCACCCGGGGATCGTCCAGGGCATGGTCGTTGAACGGAGCGAACTGGCGGCGCGCCGCCTCCACCACCTGCGGATCGAGCTCCACGACGACGATCTCCTGCGGCTCGCGATGATGCTCCACGGCCCGCAAGGTGAAGCCGCCGCCCAGGCCGATGTTCAGCACCCGCCGGGCGTTGGAGTGGAAGAGGAGCGGCAGGTGGCCGAGGAGGAGCTGCGTGCGGTTGTCCTTCACCGCCGTGCTGGCGTCCGTCTTGCCGTTGTGTTTGAGCAAAAGGTCCTGCCCCAGGCGCACCACCGCCACCTGGCCGTAGAAGCCCTGTCTCTCGGCCACCACCTGCATCGATTTGACCTCGGCCGCGAAGTCGCGCCAGTTGCCGAGGCGCAGCCCATGGTAGTAGAGGGCATGGAAGGGGGGAGAGAAGGGGAGCACGGCCGGCGAGAGGACGGCGGCTCCCGCCAGCAGGGATGCCACCGCCGCGGCCGGTACCCAGCGGAGCCGGCCGGGAGACCTCGGGGAGAGCGCGAGGAACACGGTCGCGGCGAGGGTGTAGATCGCCGCCGTCACCGCCATCAACCCGGAGAAGCCCCAGGCCGGCAGCACCACGAGCTCGGCCAGCAGCGCTCCGGCTGCGCCTCCCAGGGTGTTGACGAAGAACGCCCGCCCGGCCGCCCTTCCCCGCTCGCTGCCGGCGCGGGTGGCGAGGCGCGTCACCAGGGGGAAGAGGGCGCCCATCGCGAGAGTGGCCAAGAGGACGATCCCCAGGATGACGGCGCATATCGAGAGCTGGAAGGGATTGTACCCCTCGCTCCAGTGAAAGATGCGGAAATAGGCGCGGGAGAAGGGCTCCGCCGAGCGGAACACGGCCATGCCGCAGAGGGCCACGGCGGCGAAGAGGCAGGCGGCGGTGGCGTAAAGGTCGCGGATGCGGTTGAGGAAGCGCGCCATCAGCAGGCTGCCGAGGCCGGTGCCGCCGAGGAAGCCGGCGAGCACGGTGGCGGTGGAGAAGACGTGGGTGCCGCCAAGGAGGGCGAAGAAACGGTTCCACCCCGACTCCAGCAGCAGGGCCGCGGCGCCCGAGAAGAAGAAGGTGACGAGCACGATCCGCTGCCGCGCGGGCGAGGGAGCCGTGGCCGCCACCACGTCCAGCTCGGCCGGCGCCGTCTCCCTCCGGGTTTTGCGCTCCCTTCGTCCCACCGTCCGTCCCTCCCGCTTGCGCAACAGGATGAACACTCCCAAGTCGATCGCGCCGACCCCCAGGATCCAGGTCGACGCCGAGAGCCCGCACTGCGGCACGAAGAAGAAACCCGCGAGGAGCGATCCTACTGCGGCCCCCAGCGTGTCCAGCCCGTAGATCAGCGACAGGTCGCTCCCCAACCTCCCCGGCTCCCGGCCGGCGAGGCGCACGGCGAGGGGGAAGACGGCACCGATCGCCACCGTGGGAGCGAGCATGCAGACGAGCACCACCGCGAGCTTGCCCAGGGCCGCGGGGAGCGGCGCCAGGTCCTGGGGTGCGACGGCGAGGAAGAGAGAGCGCCCCTGGTCGAAAATGGGGAGGCTCGCGGCCACCCAGGCGCCGAGCAAGATCTGCAGCCAGCCCAGCCGGCGCCACGGCCGTCCCGTGCGGTCCGCCACCTTCCCGCCCCACAGCGCGCCCACGGCCAGCCCGAGGAGGAAGATGGAGAGCACCGTGCTGAAGACGAAAGCCGTGGAGCCGAAAAGATAGGAGATCTTTCGCAGCCAGAGGACCTGGCATGCCAAAGAGAGAAGGTTGGTGAAGAAGACCGTCGCCAGCAGAAGGCTTCTGCCGCCTCTCGGGGGCGGTGCAGTCTGGCGCGAACCTGTCTTCATGAGGCCGGGAGTGTAGCAGGAGCGGGAGAGGGGGCGGACGGCGCCAGGAAAAAGGACGGGGGCTCTCCGCCCGCGAACGCGGAGAGCCCCCGGTCCATGCTACCATCCCATCGCCTTCTGACACCTGATTTTCACGGAGATGGGCCTGCGCGCCTTGGGGCACGGAGGCGGAGGAGATTGCATGACGCAGGGTTCGGCTGCGGCGCACCGGCCGGGGCTGGTGATGGCCATCGGCGGCGCCGAGGACAAGGTTCGGGAGAGGGTCGTGCTGCGCCGGTTCGTGGCGGAGGCGGGAGGCCCGGACGCGAGCCTCGTCGTGCTCGCTACGGCCTCTGAGCACCCGGAGACGGGGGAGCGCTATTCGGACCTCTTCTGTGACCTGGACGCCGGACGCGTCGAGGTGCTGAGCATCCGCACCCGGGAGGATGCGCTGGACGCCGGTCCCGAGGTGCTCGACGTGCTGGAAGAGGCGAGCGGCTTCTTCATGACCGGCGGCAGCCAGCTCCGCATCTCTTCGGCCCTGGGCGGTACGCCCCTCGCCGCTCTCCTGCGCCGCCGCCACGCCGAAGGGATGGTGGTGGCCGGCACCAGCGCCGGGGCCGCGGTGCTCTCGCAGCACATGATCTCGATGGGGGAGAGCGGCGGCACCCCGCGGCGGCGCCTGGTGCAGATGGCCCAGGGCCTGGGGTTCACCCCCGATCTCCTCGTGGACCAGCACTTCCGCCGCCGCGACCGCATGGGCCGGCTGGTCACCGCCCTCTCCTACAATCCTGAGCCGCTGGGCGTGGGAGTCGACGAGGACACGGCGGCGATTGTGGACGCGGACGGCGTCCTCAGCGTCCTCGGCTCCGGCGGGGTCACCGTGGTGGACGCCTCCGGCCTGCGCTTCACGGACAGCCATGCCGTGCACCGCGGCCAGCCGGTGGCGATGCTGGGTCTGAAAGTCGATTTCCTGACCTCGGGCTGCCGGTACGACACGAAGCGGCGCACGGCGCTCGCACCCGAGGGCGCGGTCCTCTCCCGGAAGGCGGCGGAGCCGGTGGGGGTGGAGGCCCACGCCGGGGGATGAGAGAGTGTCTCGAAAGGCGCCGTCAGCGGCCGAAAAAGGCGCCGCCAGCGGCCGATGGCGCCCGGGATTGAAATCCTGGGCTACCGACGGTGTTCCCTGCGGGACCGCAGTTTCGTTTTCTCCTGGGTCCCGCAGGGACTACCGTTTGGTAGCCCGGGTCTTCAGCCCCGGGCCGCCTTCTCGAGGCACCCTCTGAGACTGGTGAAGCCCACCCCTACATCTTCTTCTCGCACTTGCCGGCGTGCTTGACGTTCACTCCCGCCCGATGGGCCTCGCAGGCGTTGTTATAGGTCTTGTTGTTGCAGCCGCAGACCGGATCCACGATCGTCGGGCAGATGCGAGGACGCACGGCGCACATCCCCTCGTCGTCGCACTTGCCGGTGTCCTTGGCGCAGTAGTCGGCCGCGCCGCACTGCTTGTTGTTCTTGCAGGGCTTGCCGTACGAGCCCGTCTTGCAGGCGCCTTCGGCGGCGACGTTGACTCCCGCGGCGGCGGCGAAGCAGGCATTGCTGTAGGTCTTGCCGTTGCAGCCGCAAACGGGCTTGAACTCATCGGTGCAGACGTCGGGCTGGGCCGTGCACTTGCCCTTGCCTTTGCAGTCTCCCACGCTCTTGGCGCAATATTGCTTGCCCTTGCACTGCTTGTTGGCGGTGCACTCCTTGTCGCCCGCGGGGGCGGCGTCGGCAGCCGGCTCCGCCGCTTCCATCCAGTCGGGAATCTCCAGGGCCGCGAACGTCGCTCCGTCGGCGCAGGCATCGTCCTGCAGCCAGGAAAGGTCCGGGGCATCGTCCAGGGCTTTCGCCTCCGCGCGCCATGCTCCACCCCACGTCACGAGCACCAGCAGCATGAGAGGACTGATCCAGATCAGGGACTTGCGACATCGTGCTTGCATCGCTTACCTCCTGAGCCAAGGCCGCGGGGTCGCCCGCGGCGGGCAGGTTCCTTCCGCCCGTCTCCCACTCTCCGGCACACCCGGGGAGCGCTCGCGGGGCGGCCCTCCACCAACCCTGTCGTCAATAATAGCGCTAAAACAGTGAAAGGCCCACACCGGGAGGAGCCGCCCCCTTCGAGGTCCATGCTAGGATTCCCCGACTTTTCCGATGGATGAGACTCAACTGATGAAGATCCTCGATACACGCGTCTACCGCGGCCCCAACCTTTACGCCCTCAGGAAGGTCATTCGCCTGCGGGTGGACCTCGGCGAGCTGGAGGAGTTTCCCACGGCCAAGCTCCCCGGCTTCACGGACCGTCTGTTGGCGGCCATTCCGACGCTGCGCGAGCACACCTGCTCCTACGGCGAGCCCGGCGGCTTCGTGCGCCGCATGGTGGAGGAGGAAGGGACCTGGCTGGGGCACGTGCTGGAGCACGTCGCCATCGAGCTCCAGTGCCTCGCCGGCACCCCGGTCTCCTATGGCAAGACGCGCGGCCACGGCCTTCCCCCGGGGCAGTACCACGTCATCTTCAGCTACGAGGAGGAGGTGGTGGGGCTCGAAGCCGCGGAGCTGGGTGTGCGGCTCATCCGCCACCTGCTGCCGCCGGAGCGGGCCGCCTATCTGGACGGCGACTACGATTTCCAGGCCGAGCTCGAAGACCTCGTCCGCCTCGCCCAGCGCCGCGCCTTCGGCCCTTCGACCGGCGCCCTGGTGAGGGCCGCGGACGAGCGGGAGATCCCCTGGATCCGCTTGAACGACCGCTCACTCGTGCAGCTCGGCCACGGCAAGTTCCAGCGCCGCATTCAGGCGACGGTCACCAGCGAGACGCGCCACACGGCGGTCGAGATCGCCTCGGACAAGCGGCTGACCAATCAGATCCTTTCCGACCTCGGCCTCCCCGTGCCGCGGCAGATGCGGGTGCGCGGCCCCAACGACGCGGCCGACGCCGCCGAGCGGATCGGCTATCCCGTGGTGGTGAAGCCGCTGGACGGCAATCACGGCAAGGGAGTGGCGATCAACCTCACCACGCCCGAGCAGGTGCGGGCAGCGTTCGAAAAGGCTTATGAATATTCGTCGACGGTGATCGTCGAAACCTTTCAGGAGGGGTACGACTACCGCATCCTCGTCGTCAACGGCAAGGTGCTGGCGGTGGCGCAGCGGGTCCCGGGGCACGTGGTGGGCGACGGCCAACACACGGTGGCCGAGCTGGTGGAGATCGTCAATCAGGACCCGCGGCGCGGCATCGGCCACGAGAAGGTGCTCACCCGGCTGGAGCTGGATCATCAGGCCGAGCGCCTGCTCGAAGAGGCGGGTTTGAGCCCACAGTCGGTGATCCCCACGGGGGAGGTCTGCTACCTGCGCTCGACCGGCAACCTTTCGACGGGTGGCACTTCCGTGGACAAGACGGACGTGATCCATTACGACAATCGCGTCATGGCCGAGCGGGCGGTGAAAGCGATCGGTCTCGACGTGGGCGGCGTCGATTTCATCGCGCCGGACGTCACCCGCAGTTACAAGGACGCGGGCGGCGCGATCGTGGAGATCAACGCCGCGCCCGGTTTCCGCATGCACACGGCGCCTACGGAAGGCAAGCCGCGGGACGTCGCGGGGCCGGTGCTCGACATGCTCTTCCCGCCCGGAACGCCGTACCGCATTCCCATCGCCGCGATCACCGGCACCAACGGCAAGACCACCACCACCCGCATGGTGGGGCACATCCTCAAGCTCTCGGGTTATTGCGTGGGGATGACGACGAGCGACGGCGTCTACATCGACGGCGAGCTGACGGTCGCGGGGGACATGACGGGGCCGTGGGCCAGTCACCTCGTGCTGCGCGATCCGTCGGTTGACGCCGCCGTGCTGGAGACGGCGCGCGGCGGCATCGTGCGGGCCGGCCTCGGCTGGCGCAAATGCAAGGTGGGCGCGGTGCTCAACGTCGCTTCCGATCACTTGGGGATGGGCGGCATCAACGACCTCGACGAGCTGGCGGAGGTCAAGCAGGTGGTGGTGGAGGTGGCACAGGACTGGTGCGTCCTCAACGCCGACGACGAGCGGGTGGCGGCGATGGCGGCGGAGAGCCCGGGCAAGCCGATCTACGTCACCTTGCAAAAGGAAAGCGAATTGGTGCGCCGCCATATCCGCAACAAGGGCAGGGCGGTGGCGCTGGAGGAGGGGTTGAACGGCCGCATGATCGTGCTCTACGAGGGGGAGGAGCACATCCCCCTGCTGTGGGCGCGGCAGATTCCGGCCACGGTCGAGGGGCATGCCATTCACAACGTGCAGAACGCGATGTTCGCCACCGCCATCGCGCACGCCATGGGGATCAGTCTGGAGAACATCCGCCAGGGGCTGCGCACCTTCACCACCGATTTCTATCAGACGCCGGGCCGCATGAACTTTTACAACGAGCACCCGTTCCGCGTGCTGCTCGACTACGCCCACAACGCGCACGGCATGGCGGCGATGGCGGCCACCGTCCGCGGTCTCACGGTCACCGGCCGGCGCATCGCCGTCATCGCCGCTGCCGGCGACCGGCGCGACGAGGACATCCTGGACCTCGCCCGCACCGCCGCTCCCGCCTTCGATTTCGTGATCCTGCGCGAGGACGAGAACCGCCGCGGGCGCAAGCGCTGGGAGACGGGAGAGCTGCTGCGCCAGGGCTTCCTGAGCTCGGGCTTCTCGGCGGAGCGCCTCTCGCCCGAGGTCTACGAAGAGGAAGAGGCCGTCCAGCGCGCGCTGGAGGCCGCCCAGCCGGGAGACCTGCTGGTGATCTTCGGCGACGACCTCGAAAGCGTTTGGCAGCAGATCGTGACCTTCGGCCAGACGAGCGCCGCGGCCTCCCAGTCCGCGAGCGCCATGTCTCCGCCGCCTCTCTTCGCCTTGGACGATCCCCCGCTGGCGGCTCGTTCGGATTCGCCGGTGGAGGAGAGGCGGACGGGCGAGCACGAGGATTGAGGACCTTATGAAGCGAAAGTTGGCCCGTCTCGGGATCGTCGCGATTTTCGCTGGGATGTCCGGCGCGTTCGCCGCCGAAGCCTGCGCGGCGAGCATCGTCTGCACCAAAGGCTCGTTGAAGTGCTACTTCTTCCAGACCATGGAGTGCCAGGACCTCTACCTCAATCCCGGTGACGCCTGCATGCGGGCCAAGCACGCGGGCTTCTTCCGGGTGCGCGGTCTGAAGATCGACTCGCGGGCGCTGGTCAAGGCGCAGAACGCCCTCCGCCAAGCGAAGATCGAGTTCTTCACCGCCCGCGCCAAGGAGCCGGGCCGCCTCTTGCTGATGGTGGACGACCTGACGATTCCCACCGCCGCGAACGCCCTGAAGAAGGTGGGGATCGCCTCGACGGTCGAGCCGATCCCCCAAGGGCCGCTGCGGTAGGTGGCCCCCCGCCCGCCGACGAACACGGACGAACACGGACGTACAAGGACTGTCACGGCTGCCTGTCCGTGAAAGTCCGTGTCAGTCCGTGTTCGTCACGGCTGGGCCCGCAGCCGGTATAGCAATCCCAAAGCCGGCACGGCCACCAGCGCCAGCAGCGCCGCGGAGAGGGGAGAGAAGCCCGTGCTGGCGAGCGCCTCGCGAAACGCGGGGCTTTCGCTGGGGAGCGCCTGGAAGGCTTGGAAAACCGCCAGCTCGGCCGCGGCCAGCACGGCCAGGCTGGCGCCGATCTGACCCAGGACCAGCGGACGGGCGCGCCGTTTTCGCCGCTCGATCTCCGCCGTCAGCAGCTCGTCCGCCCGTGCCCGCTGCCAGATCGCGGCCGCCGCGGAAGGCTCTTCGGGCCAGACTTCCTCTTGCCGGCTGCGGGCGAAGAGATCCGCCAGCTCGCTTTCGTTCATCGCTCGTCTCCTTTCGAGCCGGGGCGCAGGATGCGCACGAGGCGCTCCCGGGCCCGGAAAAGCATCACCCGCACGCTGCCAGGCCGGACCCCCGCGATCCCCGCGATCTCCGCGTGAGAATATCCTTCGGCGTAGGCCAGCCAGAGCAGCTCCCGGTCCGCCGGCCGCAGGGTCCCGAGCGCCGAGTGCAGGTCGAGGCCGGCTGCCGGCGCGGAGCGGAGCGCCGGTTCCTCGTCCAGCCTGGCGGGCGTTCCCCGCTCCTTCTTCGCCGCCGCCCAGTGGTCCTTGAGCAGGTTGGTGGCGATGCGAAAGAGGTAGCGCACCGCCTCCTCCCGCTCCGCACCGGCGAGCTTCGAGCGGAGGAAGCGGTAATAGGCTTCCTGCACCAGGTCGTCCACCACGCGCCGCTCGCCGCAGACCCGGTAGAGATAGGTCCGCAGCCTGGGCGCGCTCGCCCGGTAGAAGTCCTCGAAATCAGGCTCGTCCATCAACGGAAGCTTGGCTCCTAGCGCGCAGTATCAGCCTGCTGGCTCCGCCGGTCCGCCACCCAGGTGGCCACCCAGAGACCGGCGGCCCCCGAGAGGACGAGGGCTCCCACCACGCCCAGATGACTGGAGTGCACCTTGAAAGCGGACGCGATGAGGCCGGCTCCCACGAAGGCGAGGACGATGGCCCGCCGCCGGGCTTCGGCAGCGAGGTCGGCGGGGCTGGACCGTCCGGAGAGGACGTCCGCCATCCACTGCCGGCCGCCCTCGGTTTCGAGCAGGGCGACGAGCTCCTGCGAGCTGAAGCGCTCCAGGACCTTGAGCCGTATCTCGTGGCGCTGCTCGGCGGCGCGGCGCAGCCAGCGATAGGCGAGTGCCACGAGGAAGCCGAGGACGATCAGGGTCCCGGTCCACTGGATCAGGTTGTCGATTTGATAGTGCTGCATGATTTTTCAGTTCCTTTCCTTGGCGCGCTTCGCCACCGTGACCGCACGCCGGCCGAGGATCTTCACCGTGCCGGCCGTGGAGTCGAAGACCAGCCGCGGGCCGGTCTGGAACCTGAGGCTCCAGGCACTGTACGTGTCCGCGGCCTGGGGCGCCAGCGGCAGCTCGATTCGTTCAGGGACGTTCTCGACGTTGAACAGGTAGCGGCCGGCCGGGTTGCGAATGGCGCGGACGAGCCGCAGGCCGCGCTCGAAGCGGAGAAGCAGGAAGACTTGCAGCTCCGAAGAGCCTTCGGCAAGCCGCCACACCTCGTGGACCGGGCGGACGGAAACGAAGCTCCCCAGCTCCTTGCGTTGGAGCTCCCACCAGCCGGCGGTCCGCCGCTTCAGCCCCTCGAAAGAGGCGTCCGCCCAGAGCGCGGCGCGCAGCGGCTCCCAGTCTCCTTTGTCGATGCCGCGGAAGATGTGGGTCATCCGCTCGTCCTCGGGCGCCTCGGCCGCGAGCGCGTCCGGGAGCGCCAGCAGCAGGATCCCCTCGGGAGCGTTGGCGGCGGCGACGAGCTGCCCGCCGCGCCAGAGGATCTCCAGGTCTCCGCCTGTAGGCAGGGTGTAGTGCCCGGCCAGGGAGGGGAGTGGAGACGAGGCGGCCGCGGGCGGCGGCATCGGCACCACACCGCCGAAGAGCAGGCCCTCCACCCAGCCGGAAACGATCTCCATGTTGAGCTGGCGGTTCATGTTGGTATTGGCGAGGACGATGACCACCACGTCGTCGTCCACGTAGCGGTAGAACCCGGCGGAGACTCCCAGGCTCGTGTCGAAGCCGCCGTGGGAAATGACGCGCGTTCCCCGCGCCGTGGTGCCGATGCGCCAGCCATAGGCATAGGAGTCGAGAACGGGATGGTAGAGCTTCTCGCGCGCCGCCGCCGAAAGGATGCGGTCGCCGAGGAGCGCCTGGTGCCAGCGGTAGAGGTCGTCCACCGTGGACAGCATGCCGCCCGAGCCGCTGAGGCGGAGCCGCGGGGGGCGATCGAGAGGCATCTCGACGGGGAAGGGCCACTCGCGCGTCGTCCAATCCTGGTAGCGGGCGATGCGCTCCCGGCGCCAGGCTGGCAGGTCGAAGCCGGTCGATGCGACGAGCCCGGCCGGCAGGAGGAGGTGCTCCCGCAGGTAGCGCTCGTACGGCACGCCCGAGACGACCTCGACGATCATCGCCAGCAGGTCGTAGCCCGTGTTCGAGTAGTGGAATTCCTGGCCAGGCGGCGCGAGGAGCGTCTGGGCCAGGATCTTCGCCAGGTATTCCTGCCACGAGGGGGACTGATCCAGGTACAGGTTGTCGAGGCCCGAGGTGTGGGAGAGGAGTTGGTGGAGAGTGATCCCCGCGACCTCCTCCCGGACCTGCCCCGGCGCCGGAGCAAGGCCCACGTGTTTCGCGATCGCGGGGAGATAGGTTCCCAGCCGGTCGCTTGTCGAGAGCTTGCCCTCCATCTCCAGGCGAAGGATCGCGGCGGCCGTGAACTGTTTGGTGATGGAGCCCAGGTCGAACGCCGTATCCGGTTCGACCGGGACTCCGGCCTTGTGGTCCGCGAGACCATAGCCCTTGCGCAGCAGGACCTCGCCGTGCCGCGCCACGAGCACCGAGCCCGAGAATCCGTACGCCGTGAGGCGAGAGAAGAGGTCGTCGATCGAGGTCGAGACGAGATTCGTGGAGCCTGCCAAGGCGAAAGCAGGGGATGCGAGGGTCAGCAGGCCGAGAAGAAGTGCGGCAATGCCGCGAAGAGGGGAATGCATGAAGGCCACCTCCGGAAAGCAACGATCCACCATGATCAACAGGGGAGGTGGGTGGATGGTTAACGCGTTGCGTTTCGGGAGGATTAGGGTTACGCTCCGGCAAGATACGGGGTGCGGGTTGACGGTCCCCTCCAGGACCGCTAGTCTCGTTCCGGACATCAGGAGACGGCGATGACCGAACCAGCCTACCCTTTGAATTCCCCAGAGAGCGATGACGGAGACCTCTGGCCCAGCCCGGGGCACTGGACGTTCGAGGATTACCTGCGTCTGCCGGAAGACGGCCAGCGCTATGAGGTGCTGCGCGGAGAGCTCTACGTGACCCCGGCTCCGTCCTACGATCATCAGTTCTCGGTCAGCCGCCTGAGCCTTTTCCTGGGGGGGCTTGCCCTGCAGCGGGATCTCGGAGTGGTGCTGGTGGCGCCCTTCGACGTTCGGCTTCCGCGGCGGCTTGCCGACCCGGTGGAGCCGGACCTCGTCTTCTTCCGGAAGGGCAACGAGCCGCAGTCCGGTGATAAGCTCTTCACCGGCGTACCGGACCTCGTCGTCGAGGTGCTGTCACCGAAGAGCCGCCGGGTCGATCAGGGAACCAAGCTGGAGATCTACGAGGAGGCTGGCATCCCGGAGTACTGGCTGGTGGACCCGCTGTCGCGAACGGTCGTGATCTACCAGTTGGGCGAGGCGGGCACCTACGTGGAATGGGCTCGGGCGGGGGAGGGAAAGACGGTCACCTCGACGGTTTTGCCGGGGCTGCGGCTGGGGGTGTCGAAGATTTTTCCGGTGCGAAAATAGGATCGGGCCGGCAACGGGAACTCCGGCAACGAGCTTGCCGTCTAAGCCTCCATGCGAAAATATCTCATGAGATCACCATACCCTTTCGTGGTCGCCGCTCTCTTGCTGGGGCCGCACCTCACCGGCGCTGCGACGCCCGCGGCCCAAAAACCGGCGCCTGCACCTCCTTCGCGGGTCGAGCCGCCGCCTGCGGAGGCGGTCCGCCAGATTGCGCAGAGCAGCAACGCGTTCGGATTCGACTTCTACCAGCGCTTGCGGCAGAAGCCGGGGAACCTCGTGATGTCCCCGGCGAGCATCACGACCTCTCTGGCCATGGCCTGGGGCGGCGCCCGGGGCGAGACGGCGGCGCAGATGCAGAAGGTCCTTCATCTCCAGGGGACGGCCGGCGAGGTGATGGCCACTTCGGGCCAGCTCGTCCGCTCGCTCCAGGACCCTTCCGGGCTGGTCGTCTTCCGGGTCGCCAATCAATTGTTCGGCGAGAAAACCTTTCATCTCGTGCCGGCTTTCCGGGACCAGACCGCGGCCGCCTACGGCGCTCCAGTCGAGCTCCTCGACTTCAAGAAAGCGCCCGAGAAGTCTCGCGTCCACGTCAACCAGTGGGTGGAAGACAAGACCTCGCACCGCGTCAAAGACCTCATTCCGCCCGGCGCCGTCTCGGAGGAGACGCGGCTCGTGCTCGTCAACGCCATCTATTTCCTCGGCGACTGGGAGAAGCCTTTCGAGCGCAACGCCACGTACCAGGCGCCTTTTTTCCTCACCGCCACGGAGAAGAAGGACGTGCCGACGATGCGCGGCGGGGACTACCTTCGCCTGGCTCAGGCAGACGGCGTGACCGCGGTGGAGCTTCCTTACGAGGGGAGGCAGCTCTCGATGCTGTTCCTGGTCCCCGACAAGGTCGACGGGCTCGCGGCGGTCGAGAGCGCGCTCGACGCGAAGAAGCTCGATACGCTGGTCAGCGCCATGAAGCGGCAGGACGTGTGGCTCGAGTTACCGAAATTCGAGGTGAACCCGGGCGACTCCCTGTCGCTCGGCGACGACCTGAAGGAGATGGGGATGCCGCTCGCCTTCGATCGCCAGAAGGCCGATTTCACCGGCATCGCGGATCCGCCCGACCCCGCGGACCGCCCCGTCCTCGCCAAGGTCTTCCACAAAGCCTTCGTGCGGGTCGACGAAACGGGGACCGAAGCCGCCGCCGCGTCGGCTTCCCTGGACGTCCGCGGGGGAGCCGGCGCCGGGTTGGAGCCGCCGCACGAGGTCAAGGTTAACCGGCCGTTCCTGTTCCTCATTCGCGACAACGCGAGCGGCCTCGTCCTCTTCCTGGGGCGCGTGACCGATCCATCCGGTAAGTGAGTCTCGAAGGCGGCGCGATGAGCGCCGCCTCGCCCCCATCCGGGAAAGTCCCCCCTTTTCGATCCTTGGCCGCCGCCGGGAATCCGGATAGAGTCCCCGCGTCGTACTGTAGGAGCACGGAATCGTGGACGAGACCCCTTTGGAGGTGTCTGTGAGATCGGATGGGACGGTGCGCCGCTTCGCCCTGCTTCTGACGTTTGCCACGTTCGCCTCTGCGCTGCCGGCTTGGGCTCAAGCCAGCTTGGAAGTCACCCTCAGGAACGCCTCGAACGACCAGCCGGTGGCCGGAGCCGAGGTGCGCCTCGCCAATCCGGCCATCGGTTTCACGACCACGGGAGTCACCAACGGGCAGGGGAAAGTGCGGTTCCCTTCGCTCCCTACGGCCGGGGAATACGCGCTCACGGCGCCGCAGAGCGCGGACTTCGAGGAGGGGAAGGCTGACGGAATCAATCTACGGACCAATTTCGACCGCAGCGTGACGCTGAGCCTCGCGCCGCGGAAGTTCACCGAATCGATCACGGTCAAGGGCGAGGAGGGGAGCCTGGCGGCGGTCAACACCGTCAACGGCGAGGTTTCTTCGACTTTGCAGCAGCGGGACGTCGAGATGCTCCCCATCGAAGGGCGGGACGTCACGCGCGTCCTCTACCGCCTGCCCAACGTCACCCAGGCCACGGGCTTCTACCCGGAGGCGCCGAACGTCAGCATCAACGGCGCCAACTCGCTCTACGCCAATTACATGCTGGACGGGCTGGACAACGACGAGAATTTCCTCGGCGGTGAGAAGTTCGCCGTGCCGGTGGGCTTCACGCAGGACGTGACGGTGCTCACCGCCGCCTATTCCGCGGAGTTCGGGCGTACAGGCAACGGCATCATCAACGTTACCACTCGCTCGGGCGGCAACGAGCTGCGCGGCGAGTTGTTCTATCTCACCCGGCCGGGCTCTTCCGTGGATGCGAGCTCGCCCTTCGCCGGCCGCGACCTTTCGGGCAATGCGGTGCAAGACGGCTTCGCGCGCCAGCAGGGCGGCGCCTCGCTGGGCGGCGCTCTCAAACGGGACCGCACGTTCTATTTCCTCAACGCCGAGTCGACGCGCGATTCGAAAGATAATCTGCTGCGCGTGCCCGAGTTGGGGATCAACGAGACGGTGCCGGGCAAGAACCGTTTCACATACATCTCGGGCAAGTTGGACCAGCGGTGGAGCGATGCGCTCACTTCCGTGCTGCGGGTGAACGTGGGGGACGTCTCCGTGGAGCGGCAGGGTGGAGGCCTGGACGGCGGCGTCACCTTCCCTTCGGCGGGCAGCATTCAGGACCGCGACTCACGCCTCTACGCCTTCAAGAACAGCTACGTGCATGAGGATTTCGTGGCCGAGACCAACGTTCAATACGGCAGCTTCCGCTGGAACTATGGCCGCCCCGAGAACGGCGCGAGCCCGCAGGTTTCCGTCCTGGGAGCGGATGGGCAGACGGTGGCGGTGCTCGGCCATCCCGGCTTCGTCTTCGACGATCTGGAGAAGACCTGGCAGGGGCAGCAGAAGGCGACGTTCCTGCGCGACAACCACACGCTCAAAGTAGGTGCCGAGATCGTCACCTCGGATTTTGCCCTGGCCGGCGGCGGCAACGTCAACGGCAATTACCTCGTGCAGCTCACGGCCGCGCAGGAGGCGGCGCTACGGGCTCGCAACCTGGGAGCGGGTTTGAGCTTGACGGACATTCCCGCGGACGTGAAGGTGCTCGACTACAACGTCGAGCTGCACCCCGAGACGTTCGGCGAGCGGCAGACGATCTACAGCGGCTACGTGGAGGACCTGTGGTCCGCTTCCAGCCGCCTGAGCTTGACGGCCGGCCTGCGCTACGACTACGACAGCCTTTCCAAGGGCGGCGGCGACCAGGGGGACCGCAACAACTTCGCGCCGCGCCTTTCGCTCAACTATCAGCTCGACCAGAAGAGCTCGGTGCGCGCCGGCTTCGGCATCTTCTACGACAAGATCCTCTACTCGGTCTACAGCGACGCCTTGCAGCAGAATTCGACCTCGGCGGGGTTCATCCACCAGCTCCAGGAGCTGGTAGCGCTGGGCATCCTGCCGCGCAACACCGATTTCGCCCACGTCACCTTCCCCGGTAACATCTCGGCGGACCTGCCCAACGTCCCCTATCTCGGCGGTCCCGGCAGCGCCGCGCTCCAGGGGCAGCGCGAGACGGTGGTGAGCAATGAGCTGCGCATCCTGAACCCCGACGGTTATCAAAACCCTCGCACCGATCAATACACTCTGGGTTACCAGCGCCAGATCGCGAGCGACAAGCTGTTCTACGTGGACCTGATCCATACCCGCTCGAGCAACCTTTTCCGGCTGCGCAACTTGAACGCGCCGGCTCCCTATCCCGTGACCGACCCGAATCACGTCGTGGTGCGCACGCCCGAAGAGGCGGACGCGACGCGGCCGGTGGCGCTCGTCCCCGGCGGTGCCCGCAACATCGTAATCACGGAAACGGAGGGAGAAGCGCGCTACACGGCGGCCAATTTCACCTTGCTCCGGGAGCGCTTCGACGGCAAGTACTCCTGGCGCCTCTCCTACACCTGGTCGCGGCTGCGCAACGATACGGACGACATCAACTTCCGCGCTGCGGATGCCAACGACTACGCCGCCGAATGGGGACCGTCGCTCAACGACCGCACGCACGTGATCAACGGCCTCCTGCAGCTCTTCCCCTGGAAGCGGCTGTCGCTCTCGCTGGCCGCGCTGCTGCAAAGCGGCCAGCCCATCAACCGCATTCCCGACGCGCGGATTTACGGCACCACGGATTTGAACGGTGACGGCCGCTCCTTCGGCGACGCCTATGACGGCAACAGCGATCGCTATCCCGGCGCGAGCCGCAATAGCGACCGCCTGCCGTGGTCGTACGTCTTCGACCTCGGTGCGCAGTACCGCCTGCCTCTGGCGGGGCACGATGTCGAGCTGCGGGTGGACGTCTTCAACCTTTTCAACCGCACCAACCTCTCGGGCTACAGCAACAACGCGACGCAGAGCAACCAGATCCAGATCGGTCCCCCGGGAGGGCGGATCGTGGAGAAGAACGCCGGCCCGCCGCGGCAGTTCCAGTTTGGGGTGCGGTATGTGTTCTAGGCCCCGGGTCCTCCTCCTCGCTTTTCTCCTTCTCGCCGCTTGCGGCAAAGGCAAGGACGCTCCGGCAGGCGGGGACCTCCTCGCCCGTCCCTGGCCGGAGATCGAGCGGCAGGCGCGGGGAGAGACGGTGACGCTCGCGATGTGGATGGGCGATCCATTCATCAATAAATACATCAGCGAGTACGTGGCACCCCGCCTCAAGCAGGAGAGCGGCGTCAACCTCAACGTCGTCAGCGCCCAGGGCGGGCAGATCGTCTCCATGCTGATGACGGAGATCGAGGCGCACAAGCCGCAGAGCACGGTCGACCTGACGTGGATCAATGGCGAGACCTTCTATCAGCTCCGGCAGATCGACGCCCTGTTCGGACCGTTCACGGAGAAGCTCCCGAACGCGAAATTCATCGACTTCAAAAACCCCTTCATCCGCTACGACTTCCAGCAGGAGGTGAAGGGGTACGAGTGCCCATGGGGGAACGTGCAGCTTGCGCTCATCTACAACAGCGCGCGGGTGCCCGATCCGCCGAAGAATCGCGATCAGCTCGCGGCGTGGGTGAAGGCCCACCCCGGCCGCTTCACCTTCGATAACACCTTCACCGGCATGACGTTCCTCAAATCCCTGCTGATCGACTTTGCCGGCGGGCCGGGCTCGCTCGATGGGCCGTTCGACGAAGCCAAGTACAAGAAGTTTTCGGGCCAGCTCTGGGACTACCTGAACGCCATCAAGAAGGACTTCTGGAAACAGGGAGAAACCTTCCCCGCGAGCGTCGCCCAGCTCCACCAGCTCTTCGCGGCTGGCGAGGTGGACTTCACCATGAGCAACAACGACGGCGAAGTGGACAACAAGGTGCTCCAGGGATCGCTGCCGGAAACCTCGCGGGCCTACGTGCTGGACACGGGAACCATTCAGAACTCCCACTACATGGGGATCGCCAAGCGCGCTCCGCACCTCGCGGGTGCCCTGGTGGCGGTGAATTTCATGATCTCGCCTGAAGCCCAGTATGAGAAGATGAAGCCCGCCGTCTGGGGGGACGGCACGGTGCTCGATGTCACCCGCCTGCCGGCGGAATGGCAGGCGAAATTCGCCAACGTGCCCGAGCGGCGATTCAGCCCCAAACGTGCGGACATCCAGTCGAAGGCCCTGCGCGAGCCAGCCTCGGAATACATGATCCGAATCTCGGACGATTTTCGGAAGCAAGTCCTTGAGAAGTAGATCGGGCACCCTGGGCCTCGCGGCGTTCCTCGCCGTGGCCGTGCTTCCCATTGGTGCGAGCCTGGTCTATGCGCTGCTCTACAGCGTGGGGCTTGCCGGTTTGCTGCGCGAGGGATTCACCGGCCGGCACTGGCTCGCCGTGCTCGGCGGCGGCGAGGTGTGGGCATCGCTCCTCTTGAGCGCCTTGGTGGCGGCGGCCGTGGTGGCCATCAGCACGGCGCTGGGGCTCGCCCTCGCCGTGGGGTTCCGCGGCGCTCTCGATTGCGGTCTGCTCGGCGATTCCCTTTATTTGCCGCTCGCCCTCCCGGGAGCGGTGGCGGCGTTCTTCGTCTTCCAGATGCTGACGGGCGGCGGCCTCGTGGCGCGCGTGTTGATCAAGCTCGGCGTGCTTTCCGACTCTTCACGTTTCGTTCCCCTGGTGCAGGACCGCTGGGCGGTGGGGATCATCCTCGCCCACACGCTGCTCGCGGCGCCGTTCCTCGCTCTGCTCTTCGCCCGGCTCTACGAAAGCGAGCGGGTGGCGGAGATGGCGGCGCTCTCCCAGGCGCTGGGAGCGAGCCGCCGGCAGAGCCTTTGGCGGGTGGAGGTGCCGATCCTCCTCCATGCGGCGGGGACGAACCTGGCGCTCCTTTTCATCGTCGTCCTCGGCTCGTACGAGATCCCGCTCCTCCTGGGCCGCCAGGCGCCGCAGATGCTCTCGGTTTTGACGATGCGGAAGTTTGCCCTCTTCGACCTGCGGCAGAAGCCCGAAGCCTTCGTGGTGGCCCTGCTTTATACCGGGATCGTGATGGCGTTGATCACGGGGTTGTTTCGGCGTGGGAGGGTGGATGGCTAGGAAAGCTGTGGTTCTTCTGATCGTCTTCCTCTGCGGCCTGCCGCTGGCGGTGCTGGCCGTTCTCTCTTTTGCCGGATCCTGGCCGTTTCCGGACGTATTGCCCTCACGCTGGACGGCCTCGCGGTGGCTGGATGTGCTGGCGGGGCGAGGCGGCCTCGCGGCGAGCTTCGGGATTTCCATTTTCGTTTCCACCTGCGTGGCGCTGCTCTCGACGGCGCTCGGCTTCGTCACCTCGAAGCACGTCGCCTATCACCATCGGCGGCGGGCGCTTCTTTTCCTCGCCTACGTGCCCTTCGCTCTCTCGCCCGTGATCCTCGGCGTCTGCCTGCTGTACGTGGCCATCGAGGCCGGGCTTTCGGGCACGGTGGCGGGGGTGATCCTGGCGCAGACGATCTTCGCCTACGGCTTCGCCATCGTGCTTTTCCACGGTTTGTGGAGCCCGCGTATGCGCGCTTTCGAGGACCTGGTGCGCACGCTGGGCGGCAGCACGTGGCAGGTCTACCGGCGCGTCCTCGTGCCCCTCGCGAAGGAGATGCTGCTGCTCTGCTTCTTCCAGACGTTCCTGATCTCGTGGTTCCAGTACGGCCTCACTGTGCTGGTGGGGGGCGGCCAGGTGAAGACGCTGACGCTCAAGGTCTATGATTACGTGGGCGAGGCCAACGTGTTCTATGCGGCGCTCGCGAGCTGTCTGCTGATCGTGCCGCCGGCCGTGCTCCTGTGGCTCAACAAAAGGTTTCTGTTCAAGGCGGTGTAGCACGATGTTCCTGGAGGCACGCGGCATCTCGAAATCGTTCGGCGCCGAGCCGGTGCTAAAGGAGGTTTCTCTCGCCGTGGACCGCCACGAGACGGTCTCCGTCCTCGGCCGGTCGGGGAGCGGCAAGACGACGCTGCTCAAGATCGTGGCCGGGCTGGAGACGGCGGACCGCGGCGAGCTACTCCTGGACGGCCGGCGGATCGATGCCGTGCCGCCGCAGGCGCGGGGCGTCGTCTACCTCTACCAGGAGCCGCTCCTCTTTCCCCATCTCGACGTGTGGGAGAACGTGGCCTTCGGCCTGCGCCTGCGGGGAACAGGCGGCGCCGAGCTGGACCGCCGGGTGCAAGAGATGATCGACAGCCTGGAGCTTGCCGGTCACGCCCGCAAGCGTCCGCACCAGCTCTCCGGCGGCCAGCGCCAGAGGGTCTCCTTCGGCCGCGCCCTCATCATTCAGCCGGCGTTGCTGTTGCTCGACGAGCCCTTCGGAAATCTGGACGCGGAGACCCGCGCCGGCATGCAGGCCCTGTTCAAGCGGGTGGCCGCCGCGTATCGGATCACCTCTCTCTTCGTCACCCACGATCTCAAGGAAGCCCTCCTCATGGGCGACCGCTTCGCGCATCTGAAGGCGGGCCGCCTCAAGGTGTTCAGCAGCCGGGAAGAGCTGACGGCGGATCCCGAGATGGGAGTGATGAACGAGGTGCGCTTCTGGGAGTCGCTGCTCCCCGGGAAGGTTTTATCATGATGACGGACTTCGATCACTGCGAGTCGCTCTACTGGGTCTTCACCCAGCTCTGCAACGACGACTGCGCCCATTGCTACAACCTCTCGGGTCCGCAGGGGAAGACGATGACCCTGGAGGATTGTCTCGCCATCGTCGAAAACCTGCCGCAACGGGTGGACCGGCTGATCCTTTCCGGCGGCGAGCCGCTGACGGAAAGGGCCAAGCTCTACGCCATCCTGGAAGCCGTGCGCGAGAAGTACGGCGACGAGACGCAGGTAATGTTGCAGACCAACGGTGATCTGCTGACTGGTGAGCGGCTGGACGCGCTGATCGCACGCGGCGTGACGCGCATCGACATCGCCTCCATCGATCGTTTTCACAAATTTCAGGGGAGACGCCGTGCCGAGCTGGAGGCGCTGTTCCAATCGCGCGGCATGCTGGACGAGGCCACGGGACCGCTCATCACCCGCGAGGACTATCTGAAGCGGGGAGTTCTTTCGTATGGCTTCTGGGGCGCCAACGACGACTTCTGGCTGGGCGGCAACTGGGCGCGCGGCAGGGCGATGGAGACGGGCGTCTGGAAGCGGGACGGCGAGCATAACTTCTGCGCCGTGCTCTCCGGCGGCCGAGGCTTCCTGGGCGGCACGGACCTGCCGCAGGAGATCTCCATCCAGCTCTGGCGCATCAATCCCTGCTGTCCCGGGACCGTGCAACCCATGGGCGACGCTCGAAAAGAACGCGTTGCGGACGTGCTGCGCCGCATCGCGGACTCGCCGGTCTTCCGCAAGCTCAACGAGGGAGATCCCTACGCCATGGGCGAGACCCTGGGCGTGAGCGCCGAAGAAGGTCACCGGAGGGCGGCGGAGCTGGGGAACGTGTGCCTGTGGTGCGACGAGTTTTTCGAAAACCGTTTCGACATGGAAACCCTGGCGCCACGGGCCGAGCCGGCGGAAAAGGTCGTGTTGCCGGTCTTGAACGCAAGAGGGCGTGCACGCCCGCACCACGAGAAGGCTGCGCGGCAGAAAACCGAACCAAGGACATAAAGGACACCAAGGACACCAAGGACAGAAAACCGCTGTCTCAACAGCGCCTGCATCGTCCTTGCTGTCCCTGGTGTCCCTTTCGTCCCTGTTTTTCTGAAGTGTGACGCTACAACGGCGCGATCAGCCCCGCCTCATCCCCCTCCGGCTGAAAAACCGAAACGGCCACCACCCCCGGGCCGGCGTGGGTTCCCACGGCGGGGCCTACCTCGGCCTGGATCAGCTCGGAGATGGAGAAGGCGTCGCGTAGCAGGCGCTCCAGGCGGTCGGCCCAGGCGGGGGCGTTGCCGTGGGAGACTCCCGCCACCAGGGGACGCTTGGGATCGAGGCGCTGCTTGAAGATCTCCAGGATGCGGGGGTGCGCGGCCCGGCCGCCGCGGACGCGATCGACGGCCGTGACCTCCCCTTCCACCACGCCCAGGATGGGCTTGATCCCCAAGAGGCCCCCGAGGAGCGCCTGGGCACGGCCGATCCGCCCGCCGCGGGCGAGGTACTCCAGGGTGTCCACCACGAACAGGGTCTGGACGCGGGGCGCCATGGCGAGGAGCCGGTTGCGAATGTCCGTCGCGCTCTCGCCGCGCGCCGCCATGCGGGCTGCGAAGAGGGCCAGGAGCCCCAGGCCGAGGCTCACCTGCCCCGTGTCCACCACGGCCACGGTGGGCGGCGGCCCGGTGGCGCTCTCCCGCCCGGAGAGGGCAGCCGCGGCGGCCGTGCTCGCATGCTCGGCCGTTTTCGACAGGCGCCCGGAGAGGTGGACGGAGACCACGTCGTGCCCTTTGTTCACCCATTCGCCATAGCGCCGCGCGAGGTCGTCCGTCGTCGGCGGATTGGTGGCGGGGTGCCCCTTGCTGCGCTCCAGCAGGGTGTAGAACTGCCCGGGCTGGAGGTCCACCCGGTCGCGGAAGGTCGTGCCGTCGAGGTCCACCGTCAAGGGGATTACCACGATGCCGTGCGAGGCCGCGAGGTCCGGGGGGAGGTCGGAGGTGGAATCGGTCGCGATCATCACCCCCGGCTCGTGCCGCAATAGCAGGCCCCGCTCTTCCAGGCGCAATACCTCCTGCACGATCTCGCCGTCGCGATCCGGCAGGCCGTCCAAGATCTGCCGCAGGGTCGCTCCTCGCTGGGCGGCGCCCAGGATGCGCTGCTGAAGGGGCGTGAACGGGGTGGAGAAGAAGCCGGGGCCGATCTCCACTTCCAGGTGCAGACGCGGGTCGGGGAACTCCCCCAGCGAGTCCTCAATGGCGGCGAGGACCAGGGAGTCGAGCGAGTCCTCGATCTCCCGCCGCGCCGGGAAGTCGCCAGGCACGAAACGCACCGGCCCTTCATGGAGACGCCCGAGACGGCAGAAGGCTTTGAGGCCCCGCACCGGCCCGGAGACCGCGGCCACCGGCTCGCCCTGGCGCAGGAGGAGCGAGCCGCCCCGCAGGTCGAGCCGGCCGGAGGTGCCCGCCGCGGCCAGGCCGCGGAGGAGCTCGATGATGGGCGTCTGCGCGAGATCGCCCACCAGCGTCGCGAGACGCGCATCCGGGGTCAGCCCCAGCTCGCGCCCCAGGAGGACCAGCAGGAGACGCCGGGCCACCTCCGGCAGGTCGAAGCCGCCCGCGGGCAGGAAGGAGGCTTCCTCCGGCAAGGACTCTTCCTCGGCCGGATGAGCGCCGATGACCACCAGGGTGCGCCGGCCCGAGCCGCCTGCCGCCAAGAGGGCCTGGATGTCCACTCCCGCGGCCAGGGCCTCCTTGGTGGTGACGATCACCGCCGAGCCCAGCCCTTCGGCGAAACGCTGGGCGCGGGCGGTATCGGCCACGGGGACCACTTCGTACCCCTCGGCGGCGAGCCGCGAGCCGAGATCGCGGAGGCGATCGGCCTGGGGATCGACGAAGAGGACCGTGGGGCGCGGGATCATTCCAGCTCCAGGCGCTAGGGCCTCGCGTCCGGAGGGTGGAGGAGCCGGAGGATGCCGAGCAGGCTGTGCGGCTCGTGGGGCGTGGCATTCCAGCGCGTGGCCCTGCCGGCGAGAGCCAGGGCCTGGCGCTGCGCCGCTTCGCTGCCGGCCACCAGCACCCCGCCCGCGCCCCGCGGGGCGCTCGATTCCAGCCGCTGCACGACGCCGCCCACCGCCTCCAGGTTCTCGGTGCCGCGGATCCACACCAGCACTCCGGCGCAGCCGGGCACGATGGCGTTGATCTGCGGCTGCGCCGCGCCGCTCAGCACCTGGATGTGAAGGGAGAGCTTGCCGTGCCGGCCCGGGAAGGAGACGCTGCCGGCCTTCCTCAGCTCCACCTGCTCGACGAGCTTGCGCATCCCCTCGTTGCGGCGGAAGCCGGGAGCCTCCTCGATGAGCCGCCGCAATGCGGGCCAGACGTCCGGCTCCACGAGCAGGAGATAGGGGAGGGCCGTCGCCGGCAGGCCGGCCTTGGTGGCCGAGTCGATCAGGTCCTCGACCGCGATCTCCAGCAGCAGGACGGTGGAGATCTCGCGGGTGTTCTGGATGTCCTCTTCCTCCTCGCCGGTCTGCGGCGCCACGGCCCCCGCCTCCATCAGCAGGGCGAGGGCGAGGCGTGTGGAAGCGGGCGCCTCCGTCTCGTCGGCGACGAGGTCGAAGAGGCGCAGCCCCGGCTGCTGGAGGATCCGCTCGAAGACCCGTTTAAGGGGCAGCTCCTGGAAGTTCTGGTCCACGGCCGGCAGGCTGGGAGTGAGGGACTGGAGCGGCTGGCCGGTGGCGGGGATCAGGTGGCGGCGCTTGGCGATCTCGTCCTTGAGCCAGGCGGACTGCATGAGGAGCTCGTGGAGGGGAAGCTGCTGCCCTTCCTCGGCCTCCGGCAGCGGCTCGGGATCGAAGCGGAACCCTCCCTCTTCGAGCGAGAGGAGGGCGAGCAGGGCCTCGCGGCCGGTGAGCCCCTGCCAGCGGGCGCCGGTGGCCTGGCCGTCCCGCAGCTCCAGAGTGCCCGAGCCGCCCGCGGCCTTCACCCGCAGGATGCCGGTCTTGCGCACCTGGCCGAGGTATTGGAGGAGGGCCCAGAGGGGATGGTTGGCGAGGTCGCCCTGCAGCACCTGGAGCACGGCGGTGCGATTGGCGAGGAGCCGGTAGAGGCGCAGCAGCAGCTCTTCGAGATCGCAGGGGCGGGTCAGCACGTCGTCGGCGCCGGTCCGCAGGGCGCTCACGGAGTCGGCGGCGCCCGCCAGCACCAGGATGGGGAGCGACCGGGTGGCCGGCTGCCCCCGCAGGCTCTCCACCACCTCCAGCCCGGCCCCGGGGGAGGTGCCGAGGACCACCAGGTCCACTTGCTGCTCCTGCGCCACGGCCACGGCCCGCGCGCCCTCGCTCAGGCGGCGCACCTCGTGACCGGCCACGTGCAGCCGGTCGGCGAGGACCGCCGCGAATACGGAATCGCTCTCGATTACCAGGACTTTGGCCACGGCACCTCGCCTCCAGAAAGTACGGGAAGCGGGACCATTCTATGCGCTGGAGGGGACGAAGGGCCATCCCGGGATCTGGACGGCTCGGCGAGGTTGGCCCTCCGGGTAGACCTCTCCGGCGTCCACCTGCCTGGGAGCGCCCGCGTCCCGCCGGCCTACCAACTTTGCCTCTTCTCGTCTTCCGCTTCTCCTCTTGAAGCGCCCCACCTATTGTGGGAGCATGCCATCCCATTGAAAAACCCGCCGCACCCAATGGGGGAGGGCTTCCCCAGGTCGTTGCAGCGTTCCACCCTGGTGAAAAAACTTCCGCCTCAATGTTGGAGCGCTTGCCCACATTGTTGCTGGGGCCCGACCCATTGTGGGAGAGCCAAAACACAATGTGGGGAGCGCCAGTAGGCCGGTTCTCACATTTTCCTATCGCGACGGCAGCGGCGGTCTCGAGTTCGTCGCACCAGCGAGTTCCGAGTGACTGGCCGCGGTGGCGCGCCGCCTACCCCTCATTGCAGCCGTGTCCGAGTAGGGAATGCCCGTTCCCTCCTCTTCGGCGCGCGGGAAAGGAGGGACGCGGCGTTCCCTGTGCCGCAATCTGCGTCGCAAACCATGACACGCGAAACAAGACGAGGAACAGAGGCGCCGTCTCGCGGAGCAGCACCGGTCTCTCGCCGGGGCGCCGAGCTACGATCCGGATCGCGGCTCTCACTCCCGGACTCTCCACGAGCTGAAGACCTGGGCTCCATCGCGGCTCACTTGAGCGGCACGAGGGCACAGCCCACGCGCTACCGCAATCTCATTGCGCGAGAGCCGGAATCGGGTTCGTGACTCCGCCCGCCGTTCCTGCCTCCCGGCCCTCCGCCTCTGCGACAGGCGGAAGGCGAACGGAGAGAGGGCGAGCCCATCTTGCGACACGGAGGATTGCTCCCCCGCCCCTGCCCACCGCTTCCGCGACACTGCCCTCGCGAGTTGCAAAGCGCCGCTCTGGAATTGTCTCGCGCTCCCGGCGAACGGCGTGACGCGATTCGCGAGGAGTGTGTCGCAATTCGGGAGGGCGCTGTCGCAATTCGGGAGGGCAGTGAGGCAATTCGGCGGGTGCCACACGGCGCAAAGGGATTGCTTGTCGCAATTCCGGAGGGGCGTAACGCCATTCCGGAGGGCGCCATGGCAACTCGGGAGCGCGGTGTCGCAAACCGGAGGGGTAGCGTGGCGCGAGGGGAGGGCGCGACCGAAAAACCCGTTCGCACTGTCGCAATTCCCGGGGGCGATAGCGTGGAGAGCGAGAAGATCCTCGCAACTGCACCGGATCGAGCCGCCGTCCTCCAAGCTCGGGCGAATCGCGCGGACCTCGGAGTCAGGACGGCCCAAGGGGGCTGCTCGGCTGGCGGTCGTACTACGGCTTCAGCGAGGTGCCGTCACGGCTACGACATCCGGACCCTGCAGGAGCTCCTGGGTCACAAGAGCGTGAAAACGACGATGATCTACACCCACGTGCTCAACCGGGGCGGGCGTGGCGTAAGGAGTCCCGTAGACATCCTGTAGTTTGACCGGCTTGGCGCTCGCCGAGAGAGGCCCCTTCCATTCCTCTGTCGGCTTGGCGACGACCTCTTGAACGAAACCGCTCCGCGGTGGTTCTCTCCCGGACCGACTCCGGTGTAGACTGGCGATGTGTGTGACCCGGGACGTCTCATGCCTTGTCTCCTCCTCCCTCTTCGATCAGTACTTCCAGGGTGGTCCTCTGACCCGGCAAGCTGCGCCGAGACCGCCTCAATCTCGTCGAAATGGAGATCCTCTCTCTGTGTTCACTTCTCCTTGCCGCTGTCCTCCAGGCCGGCAAGTGACGTCCAGTCAGGTACTTGCGAAGTACATAGCCGTCGTCGGGATCGGTTCGGATTGAAACTCCATATTGCAAGTGCTACGCCACAAGTGCTACGCCAGAACTACACAAGCCTTTTATAGATGCTCTCGACAACGTTCAGAAGACCTACGTCGCAGCCAAGGATATAGGCTGCTGGTCACCCCCCTCCAGCGGCTCGCTGATCTTACGAAACTTCACGGCGGCTCTCGGGACTTGTGGGGAGATCGCGAGGTTATCGCGCGACGCCCCTGCGGACGGTTGAAGCTTCCCAGCAGCTCTCCTGACTCCCCCGCGGCTTCGTTCAAGCAGGGTCTATCTGAAATCCGCCGGCCGGTGGTGGTCTTCGGAACCGGCGTGCTCGCCGGACTTCAGATAGACCCTTAACTCTTAGCCGGCACGGGCGATGCTAACTTCATTCTCATCAGTAAGATAGGTCACTGGAAGCCGGTCTGGCTAAGTTTGGGGCCTCTCCACGCGGCAAGGCGCCAACCCGACAATCCAACCCGGCGTTGACGAGGATTAGGGTCCGATGTACAATGCTTACGTTCCATAGAATGAATGACATACATCTCATTTCACCGTCCTGGAGCAGGCATGGAGACTGTCGGGAAGGCATTGGGGGAGGAGACGGATACAGTTGATCTAGAGGTTAGCCGGCGTTCTCCCAGTGCCGCTCTGATCTAGAGGAGCTACAAAATTTGGTCTACTACCTGAGAGTCGTTGATCTGTATACAGGAGAGCCGAAAGGCGGCGCCACATTCGAGAACTGTCATTCGGCGTGTCGACCAGTGGTGTCGCCGGGTGCTCAGCATGTGCTCTTCGTCGACAACGAGTTTCGACCAACGATTGTTCGGCTCAACGATAACGTTTGCCGGACAGGCCCCTGCCTCATGCCCACAAAGCGGCTATTAGAGAGGGGTCAGCTTAGCTTATCTCTGGCACTGTCGGCAAGCGCGAGGACGCTCGCCCTTAGCTTTACTTCAACTCTTCGGGACCATGAGACTCGATATGACGAAACGCAAATCTTCATTGTGGATGAGAGCTTCGTGGTCCGCTCGACGTCGGCATTATATGAAGCGGCTGGACTCATTGCTGTGAATGATCATGGATTATGCTGGCACAGAGGCGATGTTGCTGGATTAAGCGGAAACAGGCAGTGGCTAGCACTACAGCTGCCAGGTAAGGCTCGAAGTGCAATCCTAACTATATTCCCTGCCGAGGACATAGATGCAACACGACGAGTGTGCATACGGCCGGAAGGTTCATGGCTGGGCCGAACGCGCGCTATCAGAGATCTTGTTGCCCGGTGTTCGGCGGCAATTCACGAACTTGCAGAGGGATTGATTATTTCATCGCGTGAGCCAGCGAGAGTGCTGACAAGGAATGTGGCCATTTCCAACGATGGGCGGCACATTGCCATCGGAGAGATCGGCCTTGTTGCAACGAAAGATAGGTTCTACTTCCCACAAGGTGGCGGCGTTTACTCGTCGTTGGGCGGCAAGCGAGTCGTGCCGCGGATCAAGTGGCAGAAATGGCCGCATACCAACATTGGATTCACGAACGACGGCAATTTGTTGGTCCGCTTATCTCCGCACGGGAAGTTGCATTTCTTTGATATCGTTTCAGGTCAATTTACTGCAGTCACCGGGGATGCTGACTGGCTCGTCGATTTGTTGAGCGATGACGTCGTGTACACTATATCACTGAGCGCGCTATCGCATACTCGCTCAGCCGGCGAACAGTCGTGAAGGCGACGATGAACACGGGAAGCGAAGTTCGGCTAACACTAGCGCTGAACCGGACGCCAACCGCGCTTGCAAAGCGCGGTCGTCGCCGGTTAGCTCATGAACGTTATACGACTGTAATGAACCCTATTGAGATCTTGTGAGGACTAGCTCAATTGTCTTCCATCGAACAACTCGTCCAAGCGGCGCAGAAAGAGGTGCTTGACTCCTACAGGAAGGAGTTCGACCAATTAGTCGCTGGCTTTCGAGATCTGGATGGGAAGGCACAAGGGACGGCCACTGTTGCTGGAGCCTTTTTGGCTGCAGGGCTGGCTCTACTGAATCGGCCACACGGGTTAAGTGGCGTATGGCCGAAAGCTCTTCTATTTCTTGGGGTAGTGGGTCTTATCGTCGCAGTTGTGGCCTCGGTCCAGGCTCTTAGAGTACGAAAGGTTCGGAGCTGTCCCACGGGCGAGGACGTAGCAGTCCTTCTCGGTGCACTGAAGAGTATCCCAAAGCATGAAGAGCTTGAGGAAAGGTTGACATATTTCTACGGTGACGAAGCGAACTTGTGGAGATCATGCATCGTTGAGAGGAGGGCAGCCAATGAACGTAAGGCAATCTACATCTCGACTGCACAACTTTGCCTCTTGCTGACGGCACTGAGCGTAACAGCTCTAATTACATACCTAATATTGACAGGTTAATAGGAGTCTGGTCATGTCGCACAAATGCATAGCAGATGGGTGTATGAGCGAAGCGGAGAGATGGAGTAGTTACTGTGAAAAGCATAGACCCGACTCTGGCCTCTGGGAGACAAAGGCGCGATTGGAAGAACCTGATTGTTCTGGCGGACCAAAGTGTGGTATCTCAGTTGAAAATCTGCCATCGAGGGGGGGCGGCCCTAGCAATGACGATGCTATTTGAGAGGCGTATAACCCCGGCCTCAACCGGACGGATTCCACGCTTTTGCGTGGTCCCGCCGGTTAGGCCCATCGGCGTTGGGCGCAATAACCTGGGAGAGAATTCTTGAAGATGGCCTGGGCTGATATCGTGTCTCTGGTAGGTGTTATCGCCTCTGTAGTCGGTGTGCTTTTTGCAGCTCTTGCAGTGTTCTCCGCCACGCGAAGAGGAAGTATAAAAATCAACGGCGCTCGCGGCTTTGAGGCGGAAGTTTCTGCGGAGCGCGATAAGCTTCCTCCTCCAACTGGAGGCGGTAGTATAACCGAACGCCAGTATCTGTTGCTAAGGGAATATCATGCTCAGGGGTTGGCCCAGTCGAAGATCAGCTTCTGGTTTAGTCTGGTGTTTGCCGCTCTCGGTTTTCTTGTAGTTATTACAGCGATTTTCGCGATTGACCCCAAGGTGCAAATTACTGAACAAGGACGTGCTATCATTACTCTTATCTCTGGTACAGTCATAGATACGGTGTCTGCGCTGTTCTTCGTTCAATCCAATAAGGCGCGTCAACTCATGGTGGACTTCTTTGATCGGCTTCGGAGCGACCGGAAACTTGAGGAATCCTTAACCCTTGCCTCCTCCTTAGAAAATGCCGAGCTGAAAGGCAGGCTCTACGCACTCCTTTCGCTTAGCTTTGCGGATATCAAGTCAAATGAGGCATTTCTTGCTTCACTAATGGGGATAGCTAACTCCGGTGAAGGTGGTGGTTCACAAAAATTTACGGCGCAAGCAACGGTGAATCCAAGGTCGCCCAACACAGAGCCTCAAGCGGACGACTGACGCCGCACGCTTAGGCCCAATCACGTTAGCCGCCACAAGAGGAGCGACAAAATGGCCGCAGGAGCAGTCAACGATTTTTCGCTTCTGGTTCATGAGTTCAGTTCCTCGCGAGGAGTACCTACGTCCGATCCGGTCTTCACTCGGCGATGGTCTTACGGCGATGTGGAAAACAACGGAGTCTACTACCATCCGCAACTCACTCACTATGCTCACCAGGCGTTCGAGGAATTTTTTTACAATCAGACAGGAATTCACTATACTGACCTTCCGCGGCAAACACCGGCAAGTGAGAAAATCCGACAAGCGCACTCTCCACCGATTGTGAGGATGACTTTCCCCGTTGGATGGCTTCATCAGTGGATGCTGAAACCAATGCATGCCGGGGAGGAGTTCAAGATCTGGATCGACACAGTCGCGGTAGCCACGAACCGGATTGGCGTACGAGCGTGGATTTACAATGAGACAAACGAACTCGCTGCTGTCGTGATTTGGCTACGTTGGGCTAAGACACTTGACGGTCTTGAGACAACAGTACCAATCCCGGCATGGTTCCCGGTTGCTGCTCTGCCATAGGCGACAGTGATGGATCGCTCAAGGGAGACAAGATCATGCTAACAGAAAAGGATCTCTATGACCAGGGTTCTAAGTGCTGTCAACAATATAGCGCCCTAACAATGCAGGTTCGAACTATGGCACAGCACGTTCTGATCGGTTACGCTGTTGGGATGGGAATTGTGCTTTCACGAGCGCCTGAAGTGCCTGAACGCTTCCTTCGACCTATGGGAGTGGCGGCTGGTGCTGTTGTACTCGTCTTTGCTTTTATTCTTTGGATACTGAATTATCATCACTCTATTGCATTTAGAGCGATCCGAGATGAGGTTTTGGTGAAATTAGAAGAAAGCATCCAAAGTAATCCTCTAGTTGAAACCAAAGACAAGCCACGCGGCCCCTGGTCAGCACATAAGGCTGAAAGGAACACTAGAAAAGTTCTAGGCTTTTCGGCGTCAAGCCTGGCGTGGCACTTTCCTTTTGTCGCATTAGGGGGATTAGGCTTGGCCGGCATGCTCCTCTCGTTTCTTATGTAGACTTATGGTGGGAGTCCCGGCTCTCGCGAGATATTGAAAATATGGCCGAATACGCATGGAAGGCGCATAACCCCGCGCTGCACCGGACGCCAACCGCACTATCGCGCGGTCGTCGCCGGTGAGCTTTCCGCGTTGGCGGCATGGCGACTAGCGGAGATTCCAAATGAGAACTGACGAACGAGAAATCCACGATGTGCATGCAAGATGGATTGCTGCCGTGAACTCCGGCGATCTTGCACACTTACTCACCTTAATGGCGGACGACGTCGTGTTTCTCAATCCAGGCCAAGCACCGTTCGGTCGGGATGGATTTTCCCTTGCCTTTTCGTCGGCCCACCAACAGGCGGTGGTTCGTTGTGTCAGCGAGTTGGAAGAGGTCGTGGTTGTCGGCGAGGTCGCTTACACACGGAGCCGGGACGCATTATCCGTGACCCGACGCGGCGGCGGGGAAGCGACGCAGCTCGCCGGGTATCGTATCACGGTATACCGCAGGCAGCCCGATGGTCGCTGGCTTCTTGCCCGCGATGCCCATACTTTATCCCCAGCGGAGAAGTGAGGATTAATTTTGGTATAACGATGTTGCCGCCTAACCATGCGCTGCAGCGGACCCGGCCATCGCGCTCCGGTTGCAATCGTGGCGTCCCGCAGGCCGGGTCGGCTGGCGCTACCTTCACAATCCAATCCGATGGAGCAGCTCTCTATACCGAGGATCGGCGCGGACGGTTTCGTAGTCCGATAAGGTGCCAGGGCTTTTGGGGAAACCCGGTGATCTTGGCAGCTTTTTCGGCGGTCGAGCCTTCAAACTGGGTGCTCTCAGACTCGGAAAGTGACCTTCCGTCGTTGGACTGGGCACACCTCTCCCGAGTCGAGCGAATCAGCTCGGAGGAGTGGCCCTCGACGGGCGGTGAGGCTGGCAAAGAGCGGCGGCGGTGCCGCTATCAGGTCACGAAGGGGAGGGCCGGCGGGAAGCTGCCGGCGGGGAAGAGCGCGTTGCGATCGCCACGGCGCAACCTCTCGGACGCCTCACGGAAAGCGCTGACGAAGGCGGCGTAGATTTCGTAGAACGCCTTTCGCGCAGCCTTGGTGGCGGCGTGGACCCGCGGAGCCGGCGAGTGGGCGAGAGAAGCGGGACGGTGTTGGGGATCGCGCGACAGAATGGCTTCGACGCCAAGCACGGCGGCGCCGGTGCTCCGTCGGATGGATGCGGCTTCGGCTTCAATGGAATCGACCATCTCCGAGATACGGGCTCGATAGACCTCCGGCGCCAGATGCGCCCAACAGGGAATTGGGGAGAGGGTTACCGTTTCAGCCGTCGCGTAGCGCATCCGTCCGAAGTCCTCTCCGCGGAGGCGGGCCGCGAATTCCTGGGTGCGATCGAACCAGTGGCCCACGAGAGGGGTGCCGTCGATCAGCGCTCCCGCACAGTGCACGCCAGGCCACTGGCGGACCCGTTCGACGAGTCCCTCCTTGACCGACTGCGAAAGCACGTACGCCAGTCTCTCGATTTGGGCGGCCTCTTCATCAGTGACCACGGTCATCTCGTAGCGCCGGTCGAAGACGGGCCCTCGCCACCCGGTGAGGCGATTGACCTCCCTGGCGAGCTTCGACTTGGTATAGCGCATGAAGTCGGCGGCCTCCCTCGCGGAGTCGACGACCAGGAGGAGGTGCACATGATTCGATAACGCTGAAAAGGCTGAAATGGTGGTCTCGTAGCGTCTCTGGGCTCGGCCGAGGACGCCAAGGACGAGGTCGTTGAGCTGGGGTCCGGGGCGGAAGAGGAAGCGGCCTTGGACGGTGCGACAGGTGATGGAGATGAGGGTCCGGGTGTGGGGGACGAAACGAAGTTTTCTTGGCATGCCCTATAAAGACGTAAAAACGGGCTCGCGTCTTACAACCTTCTGCGGGGAGGGCTCTGGCGGAGGAGCTGGCCGCCGGTCTTGGGGGGAAAACACCGGGTCGGCATCGCCGCAAGAGACCCGCAGAAGACCCCGGCTCTTCAGCGGTACAGGGCACGTTCAACAGCCACAATGATCCGCCGCCGGGCCCGATCCTCCACAAGAACTGGCTATGGCCGGCGAGCAGCTCCTCGCTGGCAGATCAAGAATCAGCTCGGATATTGAGTATCATGCGGGCTCAGCATAGTGACCGCGCTACGCACGTTGCGAGGCCGCACGGAGATTCAAACATGAAGGGACTAGGTGTCAGGGACCTGAGGAGGAACGACTAGCCACACCGCGTTGCTCGGGGTAGAATTGGAGAAGCTCCTGGAGAGGAGAAACTGCATACAAGTATCGCGACGTATCGGTGATGCGGCCAACCCCGAGCCTCAACCGGACGGATTCCGCGCTGTCGCACGGTCCCGCCGCTTAGGCCGGAGACGTTTTCGCCGTCGCGCGTCGGTGTTGTCGATCTGACCGGAGTTTCTGAGGCCGGGCCTCGGTCTAGGCGCAGGGTTGCTTACGGCGTCCCATGGGAGTAGCGTAGGTTCGGGCGGCGTCATGTCGGGATCGCCGAGCACCCTTCTCTTCAGCTCAAAAAAGTCGGCGATTACTGGTCCGTGCGTGTTGGGATCAGTTACCGGGCTCTGACAACGTGACGTCCAGAGTCGAGCTGATTCGAATCGGTATCGCCGCACCGGAGACGTCCCGCCGCCGTAGGCCTGCAAAGGTTGTCGTGGACGGGCTGGGACGTCTCTACGGGCACGTTTACGTAGAGCCGCCCGCCTCATAATCCAATCTGGTGAAGCAGCTCTCTATACCGGGGATCGGCTCTTACGGTCTCGTAGTCCACGTCGGTCTTGAGGAACGAGAGGCTCTGGTCGCGCTCGGCGTAGGCTTTCTGGAGGAGGGCGAAGCCGGGATTGTTTTCTCCCAGGGCGAAGTGGAGCTTGGCCAAGAGAGTGGGGGCCACGTACTCGTGGGCTGAGCGCTGCTCCAAGTCGGCGAGGATGGAGCGCGCCTCGGCCGTGTTGCCTGATCTCGCCAGTTGCTTGCCGATGGCTCCCAGGACGAAAAGGTTCTTCTTGTCCAGCGCCTGCGCGCGGCGCAGCTCGGCGATCCCTTCCGCGAAGCGCCCTTTGCGGGCGTAGGACTCGCCCGCCAGCAGGTGGTAGAGCCAGAAATCCTGAATCTGCAAGGCGGCTTTGGCGGTCTCCAAGGCGTGGTCGTAGTCGCCGGCCCAGTAGTAGGCCGTCCCCTCCAGGAAGTTGACGATGGGGGAGAGGGGATCGAGCACGCGGGCGCGCCGCGCCATCTCGATCGACTCCTTGTGCCGCCCCACGGCGATCAGGTAACGGGTGTACTTCGAGTACGTGTCGCCGCTGCTGGGATTGAGCTCCAGGGCGCGCTGGTACTCGCGGTCCGACTCGGCCCAGCGCCAATCCTGCATCAACACCATGGCGAGGGCGGTGTGAGCCTCGGCCAGCGTGTCGTCGAGCTGCACGGCTTTGCGGGCGGCCTCCTCGGCCTTGGGGATCGTCTGGCTGGGCGGGAAGATGGCATAGCCGAAGGAGCCCAAGCTGTAGTAGCACTCGGCGCGCGCCGCCCAGGCCAGGGCGTAGCCGGGATCCGCCGTCAAGGCGTGGTCGAGCTCCATCAGGGCCTGCTGGATCGATTCGGAGGTCCGCTTGTTGATCAGGTAGCGCGCCTTCAGATAGCTCTCGTAGACGGCGCCGTCGACTTCCTGGACCCTGGCCAGCCGCGAACGGTCCGTGGAGCTGAGCTCGCCCCGCGTGTTGCGGGCGACGGCTTCAGCCGCCTGGCGCTGGAAGAAGAAGATGTCGGTCAACCCACCCTGGAAGGTATCTCCCCAGCGGACGGTGCCGCTCTTGGGCTCGATGAGCTGCACCACCATCATCACCTGCTGGCCCGTGCGCTGTACCGAGCCCTCCACCACCCAGGCCACGCCCAATTCGCGGGCGACCTCGGCCAGGGGCTTGGTCCTCGCCCGGTAGCGCATCACCGAGTCGCGGGAGGTGACACGCAACCCGCCGATCCGCGCCAGGTTGGCGATGAAGGCCTCGGTGGTGCCATCAGAAAAGTAATCCTGCGTGGCGTCTCCCGAGAGGTTGCGCAGGGGAAGGACGGCGATCGCCACGTTCGCCGGTACCGCCTCGCCCGCCGGCAGCCTGCTCCCGAAAGTCGCCGGAGACAGGCGCCACCACGCCGCGACGCCCAGGAGAGCGAGGAGGGCGACGGCCGCGGCAATCACGGCGAAACGCCGCCGCCAATGAGCCGGCTGTGCCACGGCAGGCGGGGCCGAGGTGGGGACCGCGGTCGCGAAAGCGGTTCCCATGACCGTCGTCGGCGGGGGCGGCAGCTCCGGGACGGCCGGCATCGCAGGGATCCCCGAAACCAGGGGGAGGGCGACGCTGCTCGAAAGCCGGCGGCGCTGGATTTCCACCAGGGCGTCCCGCAGCTCCCGGGCCGAAAGGTAGCGGTTGGGAGGCTCCTTCTCCAGGCAGCGCTGAACGACCTGCTCCATCTCCGGCGGCACGGGGACGAGCCGCTCCAGGGGAGGCGCCGGCTGCTGCAGGATGGCGGCGGCCAGCGTGGCGTTCCCCTCGCCATGGAAAGGTCGCACGCCGGTGAGCATCTCGAAGAGGATGACGCCCAGGGAAAAAACGTCCGAGCGCGCATCGACCGGCAGGCCGAGGATCTGCTGCGGGGACATGTAGGGGAGCGTGCCCATCACCCGACCCTCGGCCGTCAGATCGGCCCGCAGGGTCCGGCCGTCCGCCACGGTCTCGGTTTCGCCCTTCGAGATGCCGAAATCGAGCACCTTCACCACGCCGTCGTCGCGCACCATGACGTTCGCCGGCTTGAGGTCGCGATGGACGACGCCGGCGGTGTGGGCCGCGGCCACGCCGTCGATCATGGGGATCGCCAGCTCCAGCATGCGGTCGAGGGTGAGGCCGCGCAGCGGAATGATCTCCAGCAGCGTGCGCCCCTGTACCCACTCCATGACCATGAACGGCTGGCCGCCGGCCTCTTCCACGCTGTGGACGGTGACGACGTTGGGATGATTGAGCCCGGCGAGCAGACGCGATTCGCGATCGAAACGGCGGCGGCGCAGGCTGTCGGCCACCAGGTCAGGGGGAAGGAGCTTGAGCGCGACCCGGCGATCGAGCTTGTAGTCGCGGGCCAGGTAGACCGTCCCCATGGCGCCGCTCCCCAGCTCTTGGAGGATTTCGTAGTGATTGAGGATCGTCCCAACCATGGAGGTAGGCGCCGTGCTCGGACGGACTTTGCGGCGTGATCTTACCGGTGGGGGGCGGGAGCCGCAAACGGCGGGTTCGCACGCCCCCATAGCGTTAACTTTGCGGCGAGCGCCGCCCGCCCAAGACCCTCACCCCTGCCCCTCTCCCGACCCCCTGATCCCCCTCCCCGGGAGAGGGGAACCCGGCTGGGGCGGTCTTGCTTTTCTTCCTCGTCCTTGTTGTCCCTGCCGTCCCTGATGTCCTTTCTTGGCTGTTCTCCCTCTTCTCCCGGTGAGGGGGTGGAGGGGGTCGGGAGAAGAGGGCCGGGGTGATGAGGGTCTTGGGCGGGGGCGCTCCGAGCCAGAGTTAGCGCCTACGGCTCCACGTTCACCCCTACCCAAGCGGGAGGCTTGGTGGTAGCTTTCGCACCGCAGCCACCCATGAACGAGATCCACTGAAGGGGAGGAACCGCCCATGTCCCATTCCGGCGAAGAATCGGCCACCACGCCCGGGGCCGACCTGCAACAGGCTTTCGATCAGGCGGCCGGCGATCTCGGGCTCAATCTCGAGCCCATCTCCACGGGCGCCGACGACACGGTCACCATCGGCATGGCCGTGGCCTTCTTCTCCCGCACCGTCGACGTCAGGGTCGAGCCCTCGCCGCCGCCCGTCGACAGCTCGGACGACGACGCCATCCGCGCCCTGATCACGGGCTACGAGTCCCTCGATCCCACCCTCTACAAGAAACACTGGCGCGACTATGCCACCGATCCCCACCTGGGCGTGGGGCTCTCCTGGGTGGGGCTGGTCAACGAGCACGCCGTGGACCGCTGGCTGGAGACCAAGGCGCTGGCCGACGCCATCGCGGCCTATCCGCCCCACTCGCCGCGCAAGCTCCAGATCCACGACCTGCGCATCATGTACATCGGCGACACCCGGGCCGTGGCCACCTACCAGGTGGAGGAGCACTACAAGAACGACCGCACCACGGTGGGCAACCACTCGTGCATCGTGTTCCGGATCCACAAAGTGGGCTGGCGCATCGCGGTGGCCACCAAGGGCGGCGTGGCCGAGGCCTTCGCCGAAGGGCGGTGACGCTGGAGACCGGAGGCACCGCAAAGCGGTTCCGCCACGGCACCCACCGCGTGCGGCCTCCTGAGGAGACCTGGGACCGCTTGCAGGCTCATCTGCCGGCGGCCGGCATCACCCGCGTAGCGGACGTCACGGCGCTCGACGTCCTCGGCGTGCCAGTCTATCAAGCCGTGCGTCCCGCGAGCCGCAACCTCGCGGTGTCCCAGGGGAAGGGGGCCACGGCCGCCGCGGCGCGGGTGAGCGCCGTGATGGAGGCCCTGGAGCTGTGGCACGCCGAGGACCTCACACCGCTCCCGCAGGCCGAGGTGACGGTGGGGGAGATGCGCGGCGCCAACGCCATACCCCTCTCCGCCCTGCGCTGGTCGAGCGGCATCCGGGTCCCGCGGGCGCTCCCCCTCGCCTGGGTGCGCGCCTCCTCCTGCGACGGCGGCCGGCACGGCTGGCTGCCGCGGATCATGCTGGAGCTCGACTTTCGCATGCGCCTGGAGCTTCCCCCGCGCCTCTTCGAGCTGACCTCGAACGGCCTCGCCTCCGGCAATTGCCGAGAGGAGGCGCTGCTCCACGGCCTCTGCGAGCTGATCGAGCGGCACGCCCTTTTTCTGGCCCGCGAGGAGCCGCGCCGCCGAATTGCGCTCGCTCCCGGTTCAATCGAGGACTCGTGGATGCGCGAGGTGCTGGCCCGGGTCCGCGAAGCCGGCATGAAGCTCGCGTTGTGGGACGTGACCTGGGAGGCCGGCGTGCCCGTGGTGGTGGCCGATCTCGCGGGAACGGACTTTCCGCACGTCTGGCGGGGCTCGGGGTGCCATCCCGATCCGGCCGTGGCCCTCTCGCGCGCTTTGACGGAGGCGATCCAGTCCCGCCTCACCTACATCTCCGGCGCGCGGGACGACCTGCCGACCCTGCCGGCTGCTCCCTTGGCCCATCAGGTTTTCGACGCCTTCGTGGAGCCGGCGGGAGAGCGCCCTTTCGCCGCGTTGCCGGACCTTTCCGGCCCCAGCGTGGCGGGCGACCTGGCCGCGGTGGTGGAGCGCCTCGCCACCCTCGGACTCCCGGCCTTCTTCGTGGACCTCACGCGGGCTGGGATGGAGGTGCCGGTGACGATCTCCTTCGTGCCCGGGCTGCGGGAGATCCCCCATGGTTGAAACGGGCCGGGTGATCGTTTTTGCCGGCCCCACCCTTCCCCGGCAGCCGGACGCGGCGTGGCGACGGATCCTGGGAGCTTGCGACGTGCGCCCCCCGGCGCAACGGGGGGACGTGCTCCGCGCCTTGGTGGACCGGCCGGCCGCGCTCGTCCTGATCGACGGCTATTACTATTCGGTGCCGGCGGTCACCCACAAAGAGCTGCTCTACGCCCTGGATTCCGGAGTCCGCGTGCTCGGAGCCGCGAGCCTGGGAGCGCTGCGGGCCGCCGAGCTCGCCCCCCTGGGGATGACCGGGGTGGGCTGGGTCTTCGAGCAGTACCACTCCGGCGCGCTCGACGGCGACGACGAGGTCGCCATCCTCCACGCCGCGGCCGAGCTCGGCTATCGCGGCCTCACCCTGGCCCTGGTGGAGCTGCGCTTTGCCTTGGAAAGGATGGGCGGTGATTCGGCAGCCTTCCTGGCGCGGGTGAAAGAGCTGCCGTTCTCCCGCCGCCATCCGGACGTGATCGCGGGCCTCGCCCGGCAAACGTTGGGGGAGGAACAGGCGGCGGAGCTGATGGGCCGCCTTCCCCGGGAGAGCATCAAACGGGAGGATGCCCGGCTCGCGATCGAAACCGCCCTCGGAATGGGCGAAGCGCCCGCTTGCCGGAGACGGGAGAGCGGCGGCTTCCTCACCTTCTATAAAGAGATCTACCTTCCCTTGCACCCCGCCTGGCGGATCGTTCAGGTGCTCCATCCGGAAGCGGCGGCCTTCGTCCGCCAGTGCCGGATGCGGTCCCTGCTCGCTTCGGCGGCTTTGCGAGCCGGCATCGAGCCGCCGCCGGAGCGTATCCGCCGCATCGCCGCGGCCCTGGAAAGGGTGCATCGGCGGGCCGCGGGTGGGCTCCTCTTCCCTGAGCCCGAGTACGACGAGGAAGCGCGCGTGGTGGCCCTGGCCCGCGCGGCCTGCCGCCGGCTGGGGGGAGGAAGGGGAGCGCTGGAGGACCTGGGCCGCCGCTTCGGCGCTCCTCCCGAAGGAGAGGCCGAAGAGGATCTCCTCGCCCTCACCGCCCATCCGGATCTGACCCCCGGCTGGTGGCTGGCGCGGGCCTTCTCCTTCACGCCTGCGCTGGCCACGGCTCAGGAAGCGGCGGCGCGGGCCGCGGACCTTCACGCCTGCTTCGAGCGCTGGGCCGCGGGCTCGCGGGTGGCGCGCGCCGACCTCCGCCGGCTGGCGGCGGGCCTTTGGGGATGCCCGCCCGGCGAAGCCGAAGAGGAGGGCCGGCGCCGCGGCCTGTTCGAAACTCCCAACCTCGCCGGCGGGTTGTGGGGCGCCCTGGAACGGGTGGCCGCCGCCGAGAGCCTGCATCAGCCCATCAACACCTACCCCGCGGCCCGTGCGGCCTTGCTGACCGTGCCCCTGGCACCGCCCCTTGGCCTCCCATCACAGCCGGGAGCGACCGTACTGGGGCCGCGGATGAAAGGAGACGAGAATGACCGGAACCTGGATTGAGACGGAGACCGCCCCAGACGCCACGATGCTCCCCTCGGGGACGACGACCGAAGCCACCGGAGGAGCCACGGGAATCGATCAACTGGCCTTCCTGGTGGGCGGCACCTGGGTTTCGGTCTCCGGCGGCAAGACCGCGGAAGAGACCTGCACCTGGGGAGCGGGCAACAAGTCCATCCGCACCGTCGTGGTCTTCAGAGCCGGCGCAACGGTGATCGGCGGCGGCCACGGCCGCTTCGACTACGACCCCTTCGACGACAAGCTCCTGAGCCACAGCAACCTCGAGCAGAACGGAGTCGAGCAGCTCATGTTCTCCGTGCAGGTGCCCCCCATGGGCAGCCCCAACGTGTGGCACTTCAAGGCCATTTTCCTCACCGACGCGGGAGTGCAACACATGCAGATGACCCTGAATCAGCTCGGCCCGAACCAGATGCGGGTGGATCAATACCAGCTCAAAGGTGGCAAGCCGGTGCTGGTGGGCTCAGCGAGCTACACGCGGATGCCGTAGAGCCTTGCGCACTTCCAAACGCCCTCCAAAGGCGGAGAAGCGCGCTCTCCGGCATGCCAATTTGGCGTCACCCGCCTTCTCCAACTTCCCCTTCTCCTCGGGAATTTGCCTGGCAGCATCTTTGCTTTCCTTGGGGAGTGCGAAGGAAGAAAGGAGACCCGAGAACTCTCATGAGCACATCCAAGCGCAACCTCGCGACCTTCCTGCTGGTTCTGGGAGCGGTCATCTTCGGAATGGTCCTGGCCGGGGGGCTGCAGTTGACCGTCCCTGGCGCGGCGGACCAGGAGGATAGCAACCTCTCCGCGACCAAGATGGCCTCGCAGCATCTGACCTCCCTGCCCAGCTTTGCAGATCTCGCCGAAGCGGTGGAGCCCGCCGTGGTTTCGATCCAGGCGGCCACCATCGAGAAGGCGCCTGCCGGGGGACGCCGGGGCGGCGATCCCTTCGAGTTCTTCTTCGGGCCCAGGAACCGCCAGCAGCCGCGGCAGCCGCAACAGCAGCCGCAGGACGACGGTGAGGACCAGCCCCAGCAGCCGGACGAGTTCCGTTCCGATGCCGGCGGCAGCGGCTTCGTCATCAGCCCCGATGGCCTGATCGTCACCAACAACCATGTGATCGAGGGCGCCACCTCGGTGAAAGTCCATCTCGAAGACCGCGACTACACGGCCGAGGTCAAGGGCACGGACAAGTCCACCGACATCGCCCTCTTGAAGATAAATGCCGGCCATCCCCTCCGCTACCTGGAGCTGGGCGACAGCGATGCCCTGCGGGTGGGCGACTGGGTCATGGTCATCGGCAACCCGCTGAACCTGGACCGCACCGTCACCACCGGCGTGGTCAGTGCCAAGGGGCGGTCGATCGGCATCAGTGACACCTCGTTCGAGAACTTCATCCAGACCGATGCCGCCATCAACTTCGGCAACTCGGGCGGCCCGTTGCTCAACCTCAAGGGGCAGGTGGTGGCGATCGCCACCGCCATCAACTACGGCGCCTCGAACATCGGTTTCGCCGTGCCGTCCAACACCCTGAAGGACGTCCTTCCCCAGCTCAAGGAGAAGGGGAAGGTCAGCCGCGGTTACCTCGGCATCGGCATCCGCAACCTCGACTACACCCAGGCCCAGGCGTGGGGCCTCTCGAACACCGACGGCGCGCTGGTGCAGTCGGTCGAGAACGGCACACCGGCCGCGGACGCCGGGGTCCAGCACGGCGACGTGATCCTGTCGGTCGACGGCCGCAAGATCAAGACCACCCGCGACCTCATCAGCTACGTTTCGGCCAAGGGCCCCAAAGCCACGGTCAGCTTGGAGATTTTCCGCGACGGCAAGACGGTCACCAAGAGCGTCAAGCTGCGGGAGCGGCCGGGCCAGAACGAGCAGGCGCAGGAGAAGAAGCCCGAAGGCCGCCCCGGCATCGACTGGCTGGGGATCCAGTATCAGGACCTTTCCGGCAGCCTGCGGCAGGGTCACAACATTCCGGACGACGTGCAGGGAGTCATCGTCACCAACGTCGCCCCAACCAGCCCGCTCTACGACCAGTTCGTGCGGCCGGGCTCCATCATCAGCGAGGTCAACGGCCACCCCGTCAAGGGAGTCGACGACTTCGAGAAAACCGTCAAGAGTGCCAAGAAGGGATCCTACCTGCGGTTCTACACCCTGCAATTCGACCAGCGGGGGAACCGTCAGCCGTTCTTCGCCGTGGTGCAGGCGCCGTAGCAGGGTCCCGTTGACCGATATTCGACGTACGACAGACAGACACTCCACTCCTCCTCCGGGCCGGCTCGCAAGGGCCGGCCCCTTTCTTTGTTAGACTAAGGCCCAGCCATGCCGAGACCAGGTGACAGTTACCGAGCCTCCATTCTGGTGGTAGACGACGAGGCTGCGATCCGCGACAGCCTCCACATGATCCTGGAGTACGAGGGATACCGGGTGGAGGAGGCGGGCAACGGCTCGCAGGCCCTCTCCAAGGTGGCCGAGCGGGCCCCGGACGCCATCGTGCTCGACATCAAGATGCCCGAGATGGACGGCCTCGAGCTGCTCAAGGCCCTGCGCGAGCGGGGCTACGAGATGCCGGTGCTGATGATCTCCGGCCACGCCGACGTGGCGACCGCCGTCGAGGCCACCCGCCGCGGCGCCTTCGACTTCTTCGAGAAGCCGCTCCAGCGCGAGCGGGTGCTGCTTTCGCTGCGCAACGCCGTCGAGGCCTACCGGCTGCAGGCGGAGAATCGCACCCTGCGCGTCGAGCCCGAGCAGCTCATCGGCTCGGCCCCGGCCATGCGCCGCCTGCGGGAGACGATCGAGAAGGCCGCGCCCACCACCGCCACCGTCCTCGTCACCGGCGAGAGCGGCACCGGCAAGGAGCTGGTGGCGCGGGCCATTCACCGCGGCTCGGCCCGCCGCGAGCGCGCCTTGGTGCAGGTCAACTGCGCCGCCATTCCGGAGGAGCTGATCGAGTCCGAGCTCTTCGGGCACGAGAAAGGGAGCTTCACGGGCGCCGTGCGCAAGCAGATGGGGAAGTTCGTGGCCGCCGACGGCGGCACCATCTTCCTCGACGAGATCGGCGACATGTCCGCTCGCACGCAGGCGAAAGTGCTGCGTGTGCTGCAGAACGGCGAGGTCGAGCCGGTGGGGGCCGAGCGCACGGTGCAGGTGGACGTGCGGGTGGTGGCCGCCACCAACCGCAACCTGGAAGACGAGATCGCCGCCGGCCGCTTCCGCGAGGACCTGTTCTATCGCCTCAACGTCATCCCCGTGCGCACTCCCGCCCTGCGCGAGCACCTGGAGGACCTACCCCTCCTGGTGGAGCACTTCGTACGCCGCTATGCCGACCAGAACAACTACAAGGCCAAAGAGCTCACGGCCGAGGCCATGGCGCATTTGAAGGCCCTCCCCTGGAAGGGGAACGTGCGCGAGCTCAAGAACCTGGTGGAGCGGCTGCTGATCCTCTCGCCGGGGGACAAGGTGGCGCGCGAGGACGTGATCGGCGCCACCGGTGGCGCGCGCCCCGAGCTTTCGACTTCGCTGCTGGCGGTGGCCACCCTGCGCGAGTTCCGCGACCTCTCGGAGCGCATGTTCCTGCTCCACAAGCTGGAGGAGAACAACTGGAACGTCACCCAGACGGCGCAGGCGATCGACACTCCCCGCAGCAACCTCTACAAGAAGCTCGACCAGTACGACATTCAACGGGAGGACACAGGGCGTGAGTGACCAGCGGCTCCTGACCCAGATGCTCGAAGAGAGCGGCGCCCTGCGCCGCGGCCATTTCCTCCTCTCCTCCGGCCTCCACTCGGAGGCCTACGTCCAGTGCGCCCTGCTGCTGGAAGATCCGGTGCGGGCGCGCAAGGTGGGGAGCGACCTGGCGGAGTTTCTGCGGCAGTTCCATCCCGACTCGGTCCTCTCGCCGGCCTTGGGCGGCGTCATCATCGGCCACGAGGTGGCGGCCGGGCTGGGCGTGCCCTTCCGTTTCACCGAGCGCAAGGGAGAGGAGATGGGGCTGCGCCGCGGTTTCACCCTACGCCAGGGCGAAAGGGTGGTGATCGTCGAGGACGTGGTCACCACCGGCCGTTCGACCCTGGAGACCGCGGCCCTCGCCACCTCCCGTGGCGCGCGAGTCATCGCGGTAGGAGCCATCATCGACCGCACCGCCGGCCGCGATCCCTTCGACGTTCCCTTCCGGTCCTTGATGAAGCTCGACCTGCCCTCGTATCAGCCCGCCGATTGCCCCTCCTGCCGCGAGGGGGCGACGCCGGCGGAAAAGCCGGGAAGCCGCCCCGAGGCCGCGGGAGCGCGGGGAGCGGAAGCGGGGATCGAGCAGCGGGGGTGAAGCGCTTGGAAAGTGGGCGGCGCGTCAAGGTTGTGCAGCCAGCAAATTGATGTCGTCCGTCTCCAGGACCTGCTTCGAATAACCGTTCGCGGCCACCTGGATCAGCGCGCGGCCGACGTTCACCGTCGTGGTCACGTAGCCTGGCAGGAGCCGGCGCAGGAGGGGGTAGGCGGGGGCGACCACGTTGTAGACCGCCTGGTACCACTTCGTCTTCGAGCGGACACCCTTGAGCGGCTGGATGTATGCCGGCCGGAACATGTATGCCGCTTTGAAGGGGAGGCGGAGGATGGCGTTCTCGGTCTTCCCCTTCACTCGTGCCCACATGGCGCGCCCGCGCTCCGTGCTGTCCGTTCCACGACCGGAAACGTAGCAAAAGGTCAGGTTGGGGCTCACCATGGCCTGCGCGGCGGCCAGCGTCACGTCGTAGGTCAAGCGGTGATAATTGGCCTCGCTCATCCCCGCCGCCGAAACCCCGAGACAGAAGAGGCAGGCGTCGCAGCCGGCGAGCTGCGATTGGATCGGCGCATAGTTCAGGAAGTCGGTGTGGAGGATCTCGTGGATTTTCGGATCGGTCAGCCGCACGCGGCTGCGCCCCACGACGAGCACGGACTCGACTCGCGGATCCTCCAGGCACTCTCGCAACGCGCCTTCTCCGACCATGCCCGTTGCCCCGAAGATGACGACCTTCATCGCGCCTGCCTCGCTGACTCACTCATCCGGCACTCCGTCAGCGGCCGGTGGGCTCGCCCGTGCGGGTGGTCTCGAAGAGGAACCAGAGGCGCCGCTCGGCCTCGTCGATCCAGATCTCGAGCAGGCTGGTGGTGGCCACGTCTCCATGGTCGTCGCACACCGCGTGGGTCTCCTGCATGTAGGCGGCGAGCTGCTTGTTGTCGTCGCGCAGCTCGGCCAGCATGTCGAGCGGCGTCACGTAGTCGGCGTCGTTGTCCAGGATACGCTGCAAGCGGCTGACGTGGCCGATGGAGCGCAGCGTCGTGCCGCCGATCTTGCGCACGCGTTCGGCGATGTCGTCGGTGATGGCGAACAACTGATCGGCCTGCTCGTCCAGCAGCAGGTGATAGTCGCGGAAGTGCGGCCCCGACATGTGCCAGTGGAAGTTCTTCGTCTTGAGGTACAGTGCGAAGACGTCCGCGAGCAGGGTGTTGAGCGCGGCGGAAATGTCCCGGGTGGCGTTGGCCGTCAGGATCGTGGGGGTATCGAGCGGCGCCTTCCGCCGCGCCTTGGCATCCTTGTTGGCATTCTTGGAATCTTTGCCTTTCATCGCTTGAGCCTCCTTGAAGTGTCACATCGATCGTACGTCAGGCCTAAGTATATACACGCCGGGATCACGGAATCCAGGCGGTGCAGATCCGGTCGATGAGAGCCGCGCGGTCGGTGGTCGTGTGCCGCTGCCAGATCAGCGCTTGCCCCCTGCGGCGGATCTGGTCGAGCTCCTCGTGGTTCGCCGGGTCCAAGACGTAGCGCAGTCTGTCCTCGAGGTCGGCGTGTGACACCGAGAGGTAATGCACGTTGTCCAAGAAGCCGAGCTCCGCGAGCTCAGTTTTGACGGCACGATCGGCCAGGAGGAGGGCGCCGGTGGCTGGGATTTCGAAGTGTTTTGCCACGACGTATCGATAGATTGAGCAATCCGTGAACCCGGCGCGGTGGCTTTGAATTTTCAGCGCGTAGGACCTTCCAATCCGCGGATCCTCTGCGTAGTCGTAACCGCAATAGTAGCCCGGATGAGGATGGTGGACGATCGCCAGCGCCGGGTTCCGGCTCAGCTCCGCCATACGCTGGCGCAAAGGGTAGTGGTGGCTGAGGGCGCCGCTGAGGAAGATGGCGTTCAAGGCGTGCTCGTTGAAGGGAAGGTCGAAGTCCGGCGAGGCCGCATGCGGTACTGCCATGACCCGCCTGGTTTCCGAAATTTTCGGATAGAGACCGGGAAAGGCGTTCGGGTAGGCCGCCAGGATCGCGTCACAAATCGAGAAGGAGAGAATGTTGCGTTCCCTCGTCAACTCGTCGAACCAATGAAGGTCTTCGGCAAAGACGTACTTGACGCAGCCGAGCTTCTCGACGCTAGATTCGTGCGCACAGATGAAGTTGTAGGTCGCCCAGAACAGAATGACCTCAGGCAGCTCGCCGAGCGATTTTACGAGCCTGTTTTTCAGGGTTCCCGGCTGCCGCCAGAGCCGGTTGGCTTCGAGGTAGCGCCAGCCGTGATTCTCCGTGAGCGCGGTCAGCGTGTACCAGATCTCCCGGCTGACGTAGGTCTGCAGGTCTTCGAGGTCTGCAATGAGCAGCTTCATCGAGAAGTCACCCCCTCGCTTCGAAGCTCGTCCATCCGGCATTTCAAGCGCGGCCGCCGGGGATCACTCAGGTTGAGCTGGTGCCAGGGGACGCGCAGCGGCTCGCGGCGTTCGAAGCCGACGATCCCCAGGGTGGTGATCCCCAGGCGGTGGAGAAGGGCTGCGGGGCCGAGCAGGAAATCCTGCACCACGCAATCCTCGCCGTCCCGTTCGGCGGTCACCGAGAGAATACGCCCCACTCGCCGGCCGCCGGTGTCGTGAACCTCGCGGCCGAGGAGGAGCTCCAGATGGACCGTCGCGCCCTTCATTTCACCGCTCCGGGAAGCCGGGAGATCACGTGGTCGCGCAGCCAGCGCTCCCAGGCGAAGGCCGGCGTTGCGAAAGCCGCGACGTCCAGTTGCACGCAGAACGGCGTCACCTCGGTCACTTTGGACCAGGGGACGCGGTAACGCGCCGCCTTGCGGACGCTGAAGCGGCGATGGAGGGCCATCGTCCATTTCTCCAGCCGCGGATGGAGGCGCCGCGCCAGCACCACGAAGCCCATGTCGAGGGCGGCGACCCGCGGCGGCGCGTCCTCCCGCAGCTCCAGGAGGATGCCGTCCACCCGTCCCATCTTGGTCTCCTCCCGGTCCACCACCTGCTTGTCGAGCACGTCGCGACAGAGGTCCATCAGCTTCCTCCCACGACCACCAGCGGAATCGAGACTATGGCAAGGACGATCGACAACACCAGCAGGAAGGCGGCGACCGAGTTCGAGATCCAGCCGTTGGCGTGCTCTTTGAGCAGCTTGCGGTCGTTCATGATGAGCAGGAACGGAATGGCGACGAACGGCAGCACGGCGGCGTTGATCGCCATGGTGACGAGGGTCAGCTTGAGCGGATCGATGCCGAACAGAAGGAGGAGCGACGAGAGGAAGATGGCTCCCGTGTAGACCAGGCAGAAGCGGGCGTCCTTCTTCGGATTCAGGTCTTCGCCCCAATTCCAGCCGAACGTCTGCGCCGTGGTGTAGGCCATGGAGAGCGCGACCTCCAGCGCCGCTCCCAGGCAGGCGATGGCCATGGAGACGGCGAACAGCACGAACCCCCAGAAGGGGAAGGCGTCGGTGAGCATCATCGCCGCCTGGTGGTAGTCGTCCATCTGGATTCCCCGCGGCGCCAGCACCAGGGCGGCCACGATCACGGCGGCGATCGAGATGACGCTGCCGAAGCTCATGCCGAGAAAGGAGATCCCACGGTTGACGCCAACGTACGACTCGTCCCATTTATCCTCCACCGCGCCCGAAGAATAAAAATAGAAGAGGAAAGGGGAGATGACGGCGCCGAGGAGGCTGACGGCCATGAACCAGTATTTGGCCGGATCGTGGTGGGGGAGCGAGGGGATCATGCCGGCCAGGACGGCGCCGGCCGGCGGATGATGGCGCCATGCCGCCACCACGAAGGCGAGGGTGATGAGGCCGAGGAGCGAGGTGCTGTTCTCGATAGTGCCGAAGGTCGAACGCCAGAGGAAGAGCCAGACCAAAGTAGCCACCGGCAGCGCCCAGAACGAAACCGGCAGCCCGGTGACGAGATGCAGGGCGAAGCAGATGCCGCCGATTTCGGTGGCGAGCACGAGGAAGTGGACGACGGTGAGGACGAGGAAAGGCACCACCCAGAGGCCGAAGCCGAAGTACTCGCGAATGGCGTCCGGCAAGGCTTTTCGCGACACCGCGGCGAAGCGGCCGGACATTTCCACTAGGAAGATCACGAGGACCGTGCCGAGGAGGAGCGCCCAGAGGAGCTGGTAACGGTAGCTGGCCCCCGCCTGGCCGCAGGTGGCGATGTTGCCGACGTCGAAGAACCCGCCCACGGCGGTGACGATCCCCAGCGCGAGCTGTACCCATTTTTTCAAGGCTCCCCCTCGCGGGCGAGCGCCGTCAGAGTGCTTTTCAAATCCGCCAGCCGTTGGACCTCGCGGGCCGCTCCCGGGCGGTCTCCGTCTTCGGCGTCGCGCTTCAGGGCCTTGGCGGCGGTGCGGGCCAGGGCGATCGACTGTCGCAGCCGGTCCTTTTGGGCCGGGGCGGCCTGCGACTTCGCGGCGTCCTCATCCGCCTGCGCGAGATCGTCGCCGGCCGCCGCACAAGTGTCCCGGACGAAGGTGGTGGGCACGCTGTTGGCGAGCCACTTTTCTCCCAGCATCTGGAGGGAGGCGGCCCACGAGGCGGCGAGGCGGGCTCTGCCGGCCAGCTCGTCTTCGGGCGACGGGTGCCGGCAACCGAGGAGGGCCGTGGCCAGGAGGATCGCTCCCGGCAGGTTTCTGGATGAGTTGTTCCACATAAGGGGAACCTAGCGTGCTGCCGGGGGGCGAGTGGAGCAATTTTCGGGCCAAGGGGGCCTTTGCGGGAGAGGAGAGGGAACAAAGCAAGAAGGGACGGCAGGGACAGCAGGGACGAACAGCAAAAGCGCCCCAACCGGGACCCCTCTCCCGGGGAGGGGGAGGGTGTGGTCGGGAGAGGGGCAGGGGTGAGGGTCTTGGGCGGGGGGCGCTCTGGGGAGCGCGGCGTGCTTCACCCCGGCGTCTGCCGCCGGCCCGCCGCGTGCTCGCCGGGGTCGGTGCCGTGCTCGCGCAGGTAGAGGTCGAGGACCTCGGCGGATGGGCCGTCCGCGCGCAGCTTACCGTCGTCGAGCCAGAGGCAGCGGGAACAGTTCTCCTGCACGGCCTGGGCGCTGTGGGAGACGAGGAGCACGGTGGCGCCGGCATCGTGGAAGCGGCGCAGGCGCTCTTCACACTTGGCGGTGAAGGTGGCGTCGCCCACCGAGAGCACCTCGTCGAGGATCAGAACGTCGGGGACCCAGGCGGTGGCGACGGCGAAGCCCAGGCGGGCCTGCATCCCCGAGGAGTAGTTGCGCAGCGGGGCGCGGATGAAGTCCCCCAGCCCGCTGAAGTCGACGATCTCGTCCACCCGGGTGGCGATGTCGCGCTTGCTGTGGCCAAGGAGGAGGGCATTGAGATAGATGTTTTCGAGGCCCGTCAGCTCGTAGTCGAAGCCGCTCCCCAGCTCCAGGATGGGGGCCAACCGCCCGCGGATGAGGGAAGTGCCGCGGGTCGGTTTGAGGACGCGGGAGATCACCTTGAGCAGGGTGCTCTTGCCGGCGCCGTTGCGGCCGACGATCCCCAGCGTCTCTCCCTTGTGCACGGTGAGGTCGATGTCGCGCAAGGCCCACAGCTCCTCGTACGCGAGCGAGCCGCGCACGAAGTGGATGGCGTATTCCTTGAGCGACGGGATGCGCTGCTTGGCGAGCCGGTAGCAGAGCGAGACCGCCTGCAGTTGAATGCTGATCTCGGCCATCGGACGTCAGATGTAGAAAGGGATGCGGTCGCTGCTCCGCCGGAAAGCGAAGGCGCCGATGACGAGCGCCGCCACCGCGATCGCGAAGCAGACGCTGAGATGGCTCAAGGGAGGCACCTTGCCGAGATAGATCGGATCGCGGAAGACCTCGAGGATGGAACGTACCGGGTTGAAGCGGACCAGCGGCCGGTAGCGGGAATTCTCCAGGATCTTCATGGGGTAGAAGATCGGCGTCAGGTACATGAGGATCGACAGCAGCACGCCGATCATTTCCACCACGTCGCTGAAGAAGACCGAGAGCGGCGAGAGCAGCAGCCCGGCGCCCAGGGTGAACAGCGCGGCCAGCAGGATCGAAACCGGCAGGAAGAGCAACGCGGGCGTGATCGGGTGACGGGTCACCACCAGGATGAGCAGCAGCGGCACCAGGGCGAGGACGAGGTTGATCACCCCCGAGATGACCGTCGCCAGGGGGAAAACCTCCTTGGGCACGGGGAGCTTGCGGAGGATCGGCGAGTTCCCCTTCAGGCTGTTCATCGAGGCGACGATGCTCTGGCTGAAGAAGTTCCAGAAGAGGATGCCGGCGAGGGCATAGACCGGGTAGTTCCCGTTGTCGAGCCGGAAGCGGAAGAGCGAGTTGAACACCACCTGCAGCACCAGCATCATGAGCAGCGGCTGCAGCATCGTCCAGGTGAAGCCGATGGCCGAGCGCCGGTAGCGCACCTTGAGCTCACGAGCCACGAGGGCGAAGACGAGGTCGCGATAGCGATAGATTTCGCGCATACAGAAGGTACCGGACGGCCGGAGGCTTTGTACACCGTCACGGGGAGGATGGCAAGCGAATCGCTCGAAGGGCCATCTTCACCGCCTGGTTGTCGTGCCTCCAGGCTTCGCGCCTCTCGGCGCCGGCGAAGGGCGCGGCGAGGCGGCGCCCCAGGAGGCGCAGGCGGGCTCCGGTCCGCAGGGCGGCTTCGGCGCGGGCGGCCCAGGCCTCGCCGTGCTGCTTGCGGGCCCAGCGCAGCAGGTCCGTCCACAGCAGCTCGTGCTGCTGGCGGCGGCTGGCGCCGGGGTCGCGGCCGATGGTGGCGCCGTGGTGGTGGAGCACCGCCAGCTCCGGCCGCACCGCCACGTCCCAGCCGGCTCGGCGAACGCGCAGGCAGAAGTCGAGGTCCTGGGCGTAGAAGCGGAATCCCGCGTCGAGCGGCTCCGCGGCTTCCCAGGCCTGGCGGCGGATGGCCATGGCGGCGCCGGTCACCCAGTCCACGGCCACCGGTCCCGGGGGAGCGAGCGGCTTCAGCCTCCGGTAGAAGGGAAGATGCCGGAGGAGCGCAGGGAGGCCGCTCGCCAGAGCGAAGAACCAGGCGGCCGAAGGCTCCCGGCCGCCGCTCCATTGCGGCGAGCCGTCGGGATAGTGCAGGAGGGCGCCGGCGATCCCCAGCTTCGGCTCGCAGCCGAAGACCTCGATCACGGCCGCGAGCCCCCCGGGTGCCACCTCCGTATCGCTGTTGAGCAGGAGCAGCACCTCCCCCTGCGCCCGGGCGAGCCCGGCGTTGGCGGCGAGGGTGAACCGTCCGGCCTCCTCCTGGCGTAGCACCACCGCTTCGGGGAACCCCGCCCGCACCGCCTCCGCCGTGCCATCCCCACTGGCGTCGTCCACCACGATCACCTCCATCCTTGCCACGGGCGAGCGGAAGAGGGAGGCGAGGCAGGCGAGCGTCAGCTCCCGCGTGTCGTGGGTGGGAATCACCACAGAGAGCGGGCAGAGAGAGGGTTTCATGATCCCGGAGGGAGAGGTGTGGCCACGGGGTGCGGCCGCCGAACGCATTTTACCCGCTACGGTATCGCAATTTTTCCGCCGCGGCCGGCGTTAGCGCCCCAGGACGAGCTGGCCCAGACTTTGCGACGTGCCCCGCGACAGAGCCATTCAAACGCCGGGGCCAAGCAGGAAAAGGCCAGAAACCAGGGAGTCTTGCGCGCCCGGCCCCGGCGGAGCTGGACAAGGAGTGGAAGTTTGCGCTGACAAGAATTGGCATCCCGACATATGTAGCGATTGACATAAGCTCCCATGACCCCCAAAATGCTCACAACGGTGTCCGTAACAGATTGGGCATCAAAGCCCTCGGCCGCGCGACGGCCGGGGGACATGGAGGACTCAATGCACTTGAAGCTCACTCGAGCCGTCTTGACAGGCGGCATCCTGCTCTTCCTGGCCGGTCCGGTCTTGGCGGCCGGAGCCGGCGTCCCCAGCTTCGCGAGCCTGGACCTCGCCCGCGCCACGGCGGCGACGCCGGTGGGCGGTGCCCTGCGGTTGGACAGTGTCCAAGTGGAGGACACGGGAGAGACGGCCGCGTTCGCCCTGGAGCGTTTCCAGGTCTTCGCCGACGACGCCCAGATCACCGTCCACGGCGACGGCGGCGCGACCACCGTGCTGCCGGCGCCGAAGAACGCGTACTTTCGCGGCACGGTCGAGGGTGAGGCCGGCTCGCGGGTGTTCCTCGCCGTGCTCGCCGACGGCACGGTGCAGGGAATCGTGGCGCGGGCGGAAGACGCTTACCTGATCGGCGGCGACGGCGATCAGGCCAAGGCGCTGGGCACGCCCCTGGTGATGAAGCGCATCGATCCTCTGGCGCTCAAGTCGTCTCGCAACGCCGGCTTCACCTGCGGCAACGAGAAGCTCCCCCTGAGCCACCCGCTGCAGGACTTGGTGCCGGGAAGCGCGAGCGCCCCTGCCGCCGCCAACGCCGTCGCCAGCGGGGTGCCGTCGTTCACCGCCCGTGTGGCGATCGAGACGGACTTCGAGTTCTACAGCCTGTTCAACAACTCGGCGACGGCCACCACCTACGTCGGCAACCTCATCGGTTATTCGTCGACGATCTACAGCAGCGAGATCAACACCTCTCTCCTGGTGCAGTCGGTGAGCCTGTGGACGACGAGCAACGACCCCTGGCTGGCGACGGACAGCGGCTGCGCGTTGCTCGAGTTCGGCAACTACTGGAACCTGAACCACTCCGGCGACTCCCGCACGATCGCCCACTTTCTCAGCGGCAGGTCGGCGGGCGGTGGCATCGCCTGGCTCAGCGTGCTGTGCAGCGGTCCCTTTTCGGCCGGCCCGTCCATCGTCGGCCAGTCGAGCTGCCCGGGGCTGGCGGCGAGCGGCAATTACGGTGGGGGCTACGGCTACACCGGCAACATCGCGGGGCAGTTCAACGTCAACAACCCGACCGTGGTCTGGGACATCTTCGCCATGTCCCATGAGATCGGCCACAACTTCAGCTCTCCCCACAGTCACTGCTACAACGGTATCGGCGGCAACGCCAACCCGATCGACCAGTGCTATACTGGGGAGTGTAGCAATGGCTGCAATTGTACCGGGCCGTCCTTGCCGGGTCCGGCTGGGGCCGGCAGTGGCACCATCATGAGCTACTGCCACCTGCTGTCCGGTGGTGTCAGCAACATCACCCTGACCTTCGGCAGCAACTTCGGCTTCGGCGTGGCGCCCGGGCGGGAGGCATCGAAGATGAGCAGCTTCGTGGTGTCGACGGCCGCGGGCAACCCGAGTTGTCTGGCGTTTACCTCCGGATCGGGTACAATCTTCAGCGACGGCTTCGAGGGAGGGAACACCAATGCGTGGCACTGAGAGGAGAATCCTCATGGAGAATGTTTTGCGTCGTGCCGTTCTCGCGGCGCTGGCTCTGGCCGTGGTCACCGCCCCCGGTCTCCTCGCGGGGACGCTGACCGTGCGACCGGGTGTGCCCAACAATGGCGGCTCGGCCCGCTACAGCGGCACCCACGGCCTCGAGGTCAACGTCGCGAGCCCGGACCGCAACCCCGCCTTCGTGCAGAGCAGCCAGCCGTCGGCCGAGGGTACCTACCGGGTCCGCTTCTACGTCAATCCGCGCAACCTGACGATGACCGACGGCGACGAGTTCGACCTCTTCGACGCTTATGACGGCGCCGATCCCACGCCGCCCACCGTCAGCGGCAACGCCGCCCTGAGGGTGGTGCTGCGCCAGACCTCCGGCGTCCTCAAGCTGAGCGCCTTCGTGCGCCTCAACAACGGCAGCGAGTCGCAGCTCGCGACCCCGGTGACGCTGGTGCGGGGCTGGCGTGAGGTGGAGCTCAACTGGGCCAAGTCCACGGCTCCGGGCGCCAACAACGGCCGCCTCGACCTGTGGGTGGACGGCGTCCCCCAGACCTCGCTCACCGGCCTGAACAACGACACCGAGCAGGTCAACTACGCCCGCCTGGGAGCGGTCAGCGGCATCGACAACGGCACCTCGGGCACCTTCAACCTGGACGACTTCGTCTCCCAGCGGACGGGGTACATCGGCGTGATCTCGGTCTTCGCCGACGTGCCGACCTCGTACCCCTTCTGGTCGTTCATCCAGGGGCTCTACGCGGCCGAGATCACCGGCGGCTGCGGCGGCGGCAACTACTGCCCCAACAGCAACATCCCCCGCGACCAGATGGCGATCTTCCTGGTGCGGTCGATCCACGGCCCGGCCTTCGTGCCGCCGGCGCCGACCGGGATCTTCGCCGACGTGCCGACCAACGCCTTCGCCGCCGACTTCATCGAGCAGCTCTTCAACGACGGGATCACCGGCGGTTGCGGCCTCCCGACCTTGAGCTACTGCCCCAGCGACGCGGTGACGCGGGCGCAGATGGCGGTCTTCCTGTTGCGCTCCAAGCACGGCCGCAACTATCAGCCGCCGCCAGCCACCGGCACGGTCTTCCCCGACGTCCCCGCCAACAGCTTCGCGGCGGCCTGGATCGAGCAGCTCTTCGCCGAGGGGATCACCGGCGGCTGCGGCGGCGGCCTCTACTGCCCCGGCGATTCGGTGACCCGCGGACAGATGGCCGTGTTCATCACCCGCGCCTTCGCTATGCCGGTGCAGCAGACCGGCCCCTAGCGGTCATCCCGTAGCGGGCGGGGGATGGATATTCCCCCGCCCTTTTTGCCTCGCTTTCGTCCCTGCCTGCCTCCAGCGCGCGTCCTGATATCCTGTCCGTCCCATCATGATCCTGTCCCGGCTTGCGCAAAGACGCTCCCTCGCCCTTCCCATCCTCTCCCTTCTCTGCGTCCTTGCTCTTTTGTCCGCCTGCCGGGGTGAGAAGCAGGGCGGGGCTACGGCCGCGGGCCTCCACGTCCCGCGCCACGTCTTCCTGATCACGGTGGACACCCTGCGCGCCGACCACATGGGGCTCTACGGCTACGGGCGCGCCACCTCGCCCAACCTCCAGAAGGCGGCGGCCTCCGGCGTGACCTTCGACCGCGCGATCTGCCAGTGGCCGAAGACCGGGAGCTCGTTCGCTTCGCTGTTCACGGGGCTCTACCCGCACACCACCGGCATCACCCACAAGGCGGCCGTGCGTGTGCCCGAGAAGTACGTGACGCTCCCCGTGCTCTTCAAGGAGAGCGGCTTCACCACCGTGGGCGTGGTCTCGAACGCCGTGGTGTCCGCAAAGTTCGGCTGGAGCCGCGGCTTCGACGCCTTCGGGGAGACCTGGGGGGGCGGCGAGTTCCCGGACGACCCCAAGCTGTTCCGCCCCCTGGCGAGCGCCCCCAAGGTCAACGCGGTGGCCGTGCCGCTCCTCCGGAAATACGCTAAGGCGGACCGCCTCTTCGCCTGGATCCACTACTCGGATACGCATGCTCCCTACATGCTGCCGGAGGGCGCTCCCAACCCCTTCCTCAGCGATCCGCTGTTCCAAGGCGACCGGGAGGTGCCGCAGAAGTACGTCAACCGGGGGTACCTCCTCAACGGCCACACCGACCTCAAATACTACGTGGCGCAGTACGACGCCAACGTCCTCTTGGCCGACGGCTACGTCCAGAAGCTGCTGGACGAGATGCGCTCCCTCGGCCTGCTGGAGGACAGCCTGGTGATCTTCACCGCCGATCACGGCGAGGAGATGGGGGAGCACGACTCGTGGTTCGAGCATGGGCCGCTCCCCTACAACACCACGGCGCACGTGCCGCTCCTGTTCCTCATGAACGGCCTCCCCGCCGGCCGCCGGGTGGACCGCCCCGTGGAGCTGGTGGACCTCTACCCGACGCTCAAGGACCTGATCGCGCCGGACCGCAAGATCGAGGGGCTCGAAGGGCACAGCCTCTGGCCGCTGCTGCGCGACGGCAAGCCTGGCGCCGGCGACTTCCGCCAGGCCTTCTCCGAGGCGGGTCGCCGGCCGGATCTCTACCACAGCATTCAGGAGGGGATCTGGAAGCTGGTCTTCAACTCCGGCGGCAAGCGTTCGAAGGCCGCGAGCTCCACGACCGGCGGCTTCGAGCTCTACAACCTGAAGGACGATCCCATGGAGACCCGCAACTTGGCCGCCGAGAATCCCGAGGAGGTCCGCCGTCTGCGCCGCGATCTCGCCGGCTGGATGCGCCGCGCCCGCGCCGAGGGAGGGGACGAGGAGGTCAACGACGAGAACGAGCGGGCGTTGCGGGCGCTGGGTTATGCGAATTAGCAGGCGCCCTGGCTTCACGCCGGCCCAAGCCTGCGCGGCAACGTGAGTAGCACCTCGAAGTCCCGCACCTCGATCTCGACCTCCCGCCCCGTCGCTTCCCGCACGAGGCGTACGATACGCCGGATGCCGGTCCCGGCTCGGGTGACCAATCCGGCGTCGGCGAGGCGGGCATAGATCCATGGGTTACGGACGACGTGGGCTCCCAAGCGCATGGCTGCCGCGTCGACGCCGTTGGGGGGACGGCCCGGAGTATGGATCTCGATGCGATCATCGAAGACGAAGAGGCGAATCGGGCCGCGGATGGTGTAGTCGCGGTGAGCCACGGCATTGACGATGGCCTCGCGGAGCGCCTCTTTCGGGAGCTCCGGCTTCGGCTCGGGCTCGAAGCCGCGGATCTCATGAGGCACCGGCAGATGGAGATAGAGGAACCGCTCGGCCTGATCGATCACTTGGAGAAGCTGCCCACCGAGGTCCTTGCGGTCGATCGGATCGAAGGAGCTGTCCGTCCCGGAAAAGCGGGCCGCGTTGATCTGAGCGTAGGGGAGGTGGTGCTGCGGCTTGCGGCCGAAGAGGAGGATGCCCGCGACCGTCGGGTGGCCGTTCGCGGTCAGGTACCAGTTGGCGAGGAGGCGCTGCGGGTCGTCGTCGCGCAGATAGGACTGACCCGTCTCCTCGAGGTAGCTCGCGAAAGCGGCGAGGTCGAGATCCTGGACGGAGAGACGGAGTAGAGGCGTCTCGTCATAGTAAAGGCTCTCCGTCGCCTGGAAGAGCCGGAGAAGCTCCTCCCGGGATGCCTGCCGGCGGCCGGAGCTGGTGCGGACGTAATAGTTGCCACGGTTCGTCCGGTACGGGCGCATGTCGCCTTTGGACACGTGAACCACGAGGGCCGTCCGGCCGTCCTCCGATCGGACGGTCTCCTGGAGGACCGTGATCGGCGGCTCGCAGTTGTTCGCTGCGACGTTGTCCACGTCCCGGGCCACGCGGTCGGGGTCTCCGACCCCGACGATCTCGCGTTTCTCGCTCACCCCGAGGATCAAGTCACCGCCGTCGGTGTTGGCGAACGCGACGAGGACCGCCGCTAGGTCGTCAGGATGCACCGGCCACACTTTGAATTCGGTGTGGAGGTTCTCCCAGGAGTCGATCCGTGCGAGGAGGTCAGCAAGCTCCATCAGAGTCTTCTCAGGGGAACTCTGCTATGGCGTCGCCGACTTGCCAAAGTTCGACGCCAGGATCGCCAGGTCCAGACCGTCGATCTTGCCGTCGGCGTTGAGGTCGACGGCGGAGCTGTAGGCGGGGTCGCCCTTTATGGCGCCGAAATGGAGGGCGAAGATCACCAGGTCGGCGCCGTCCACGCGGTTGTCCAGGTTGAGGTCCCCCTGGAGGCCGCCGAAGCCGGCGACGGTGAAGTGGAGGATCTCGCGGTCCACGGTGTTGGGCGGCGTCGCGAGGTCGCGGGAACGCAGGCCCACGCTCACCAGCCCGGTGAGCGGCGTCACCGGCTGAAAGCTCAGCCGCGCGCGCACGGCATTGCCCGTGGGGACGGCCGGCGTCACCGTGCCGTTGACCAGCAGGAAGGTGTTGGCAAGGTCGATCCCTGTCCCGAAATCCCACACGTCGACGTCGATCTTGGGCTCCGCCGCCACGCCGGTGGTGCCGTTGGCGGGGCTCACGATGCCGGTGACGGGCGGCACCGTGTCGATCCCCTGGAGGGAGTTGAAGAAGACCCGCGCCAGGAGGTCGTAGCCCGCAGGGTTGGGATGGCCGACGGGATCGTCCGCCACCTCGACGTAGAAATCCGTGAACAGGTTCGGCGTCGTACGGAACACCTCGTAGGGATCGGCCTCCCGCCGCTGGCGCACCCCCGCGAGGTTGCGGACGCGGCCATTGAAGGCGTCGTTCACGATGTTGTCGGCGTCCACCTTGGAGGCGGGCTTGCGGGGGATGACCGTGGCGTGGAGCGCCAGCATCGTCTTCACCTCGGCCCGGCGGGCCATCTCGTCGAGGTTGAAGATCGTGGTCTCGGGGGAGATGGCGCGGGAGATGTCGTTCGTCCCCTCCATCAGGAGGAAATAGTCCCCCGGCGACCCTTGGGCCAGCACGCTGTCGACGCGGTCGAGGGCGTCGGGAGTCCGCTCGCCCCCCTTGCCCTCGTTCACCACCGTGGCGCTCACCCCCGCGGCTTGCAGCAGCACCTCCAGGCGGGGCGGATAACCGAGCCTCGCCCGCGTCGTATCGTCCCCCCGCCCTTCGGTGATGCTGTCGCCGAAACAGATGTACTTGCGCGGCAGGGTCTGAGCCGCGGCAGGGGCGGGGACCAGGCCGAGGAAGACGGCGGCGATGGCGAGCTTGCGCGGGTTCACGGGACCTTTTCCAGGACCGCCGTCGCCTGCCGCTTCTCGGCGGGCCAGCGCAGGCGCACGCCGCCGCTCCCCTGCGAGTCCACCACGGGCCGGCTCAACGAGGTCGCGGCGACGGAGGCCTTCGCCAGCACTTTGCCCGTGGCGTCCAGGTCGGCCACGGACCAGGAGCGGGCCGCGGCCTCCAGGTAGAGGAGACGGGGGTGATCGGGAGCACCGAGGAAAGCGGGGTAGAGGGAGCCGGAAGGAGCAGCGGCGCGCTCGTCGTGCCAGGCACCCCGCTCGAAACGGGCCGTACGCAGTTGATAGCCGTGGCCGTCGAAGCGGCTCCAGGCGAGGAGAGCGCCCGAGGTCGTGGCCATGAGGGAGGGGGTGATGTCCGGCACGGCATTGGGAGCGGAGACCCGCTGCGCCGGGCGCCAGCTCGTGCCCACCCGCTGGCTCCAGACGATCTCGTCCGCCGTGCCGTCGAAGGCGCTCCAGGCGAGGAGCCACGAGCCGTCGGCCAGCACGGCCCCGGTCAGCGCCAGTTGGCTCCCCGGCCCGGGCTTGGAGACCCACTGCGGCTTCTGCCATTGGCGGCCGTTCCAGGCGGCGGCGCGCACGGCGAGGGTGCGGATGCCGTCCCCCTCCAGCCAGGCGGCGCCGGCCAGCCGGCCACCGTCCACCAGCAGCACGGGCGCGCGGCGCTGCTGTCCCGTCTGGGCCGGCGGCTCCGGAAGGGTGCGGGAGCCCGCGTCGTCCCCCGCCAGCAGGAACAGGCGCTGGCGGCCGGCGGCATCCGGAAAGCTGCCGGCCGCGGCCCAGCCGGCGTCCGTGGCAGCGAGGGACGAGACCTCGGCCCGCTCCGGCAGGGCCACCTGCAGCGTGCCGCCGCCAGGCAGCTCCAGCCGGGCCGAGCTCCCCTGGGGGATCAGCACGAGCCCCTCCCGCGCGGCCTGCACCGGGTCCTCCTGGGCGACGGCGGCGGCCACTGATCCGTAGACGGAGAGGAGGTAAACGATCCCCCTGAGCGGACGCAGTGAAGTTCTCCACACGTGGGGTATCCTACCGCAGTTTCCCGGACCCTCCGGTCCCCGGTACGAAGAGGACACTGTCTTGCGTCGATCCACGCCCTATCGCCGTCTCGCGATTTCCCTGGCCTCCCTGGGCGCCTGCGCCACCCTGGCCCTGCTGCCGGCAGGCTGTCACTGGGGGCCTCCGGTTCACAAGGGCCCCATCGTCCTGATCACCATCGATGCCCTGCGGGCCGACACGGTCGGCGCCCTGGGGGGGCCGCCCAAGGTGATGCCGGCCCTCAGCGGGCTGGCCCAGCAGGCCGATTACGCCGGCCGCGCCATCTCGCCGTCGAGCTGGACCGTCCCCTCCATGGCGGCCCTGTTCACCGGCTTCCAGCCCTGGCGTGCCCAGAGCTGGTCCGCCGACGGCGCGAAGCTGGACGACCGCTTCGTCACCCTCCCCGAGTCGCTCAAGAAGCTGGGCTACAAGACCGCGGCCTTCCGCTCCAACCACTGGCTGGCGAAGCCGTTCGGCTATTCCCAGGGTTTCGACAGCTTCCAGGACCTGAGGGAAGGGAAGGGGGCCGTCAACTATCTCGAGCAGCTCAAGGGGGATCGCGAGCTCGTCTGGATTCACATCCTGCAGCCGCACGCCCCCTACGTCCGGCGCGATCCTCTCCTCGACCGGCTCGACGACGTTCCGCCCGACCTCCCCCGCCAGGTCAAGCCCCTGGACCTCGAGCCCTACGCCGATCCGGCCGTGCCCCTGCCGGCAGACGAAGAGCGGCGGCTCCGGGCCCTGTACAAGCTCAACGCGGCCTACGCCGACACCGTACTGGCCCGCCTGCTGAAGGCGCTGGAACGCAGCGGCCAGTGGGACAAGACGCTCCTCGTCGTCACCTCCGACCACGGCGAGGAGTTCAAAGAGAACGGCCAGATCGCCCACGGCGGCAACCTCGGGCACGTGCTGGTGGAGGTGCCGCTGGTGATCAAGCTCCCCAAGGGATTCGACCGCAAGATCGAGATCCCGCCGGGCCGCCGGGTGGCGAACGTGCGGGTGGCGCCGACGCTGATCGAAGCCGCCGGCGGCACCCCGGAGCGGTACGCGGCGCCGAGCTTCTTCCAGCCGTTCGACAAGGGAGCGCTCTCCGAGCTCTACCTCGGCAACGCCGTCAACCGCTTCTCGCTGGTGGAGGGCGACCTACAGCTCCTCTGGGAGAGCCACTTCGGCAAGCCGGAGGCGGACTACTTCCGGGCGCGCTACGCGGGGATCGGCGGCCAGCCGCAACCGCCCCTGACCGAGCCGGCCGACGCCATCTTCCAGCGCCTGCACCAGCAGTTCTCGACCGTGCTGCCGCTCACCGGCTTGCCGGCCGAGCCTCCCCAGCTCACCCTCTGGAAGTGGACGCCGCAGGGCACGGAGAAAGTGGAAGACCCGCAAGCCCTGCAGCGCATGACCCGCCAGCTCAAGAACGCCTGGCTGGCCGCCAACGGCCAAGAGGTCGCCCCCGGCCGCTCCGTGGGCAAGCAGCCCCAGCTCACGCCGCAGCAGGAAGAAGAGCTGCGATCTTTAGGGTATGTGGCGGGGGGGAAGCGTTAGGGCCGATCCGGTCAGGCTCTGGCGCTTCGGTGCGGGCGCGTTGACTGGCGGGGCCGCCTGATCGATACCGTGTCGGTAGAGACGTCCCAGCCCATTCACGAAATCCGTCGCAGGCCCTCAACGGCGGGACGTCTCCGAATCGGAGACACCGCCGGGCGTAACCACGACGTTGGACGGCACGAGAGCCGGCCCGTCTCTCTGGGTTTGTGTGGCGGTCCTGAAACACCCCGTCCCACGTTGTACGCTGTTCGGATCGCCGATCCCGCCGCGGAGACGACCCGCCGTTGTCGTGGTCTGCGAGGTTATCGTGGACGGTCTGGGTCGTCTCTACGGGCACGGTGTCGCGGTGGGGCGTGGGCGCTGAGGTGAAGGCGGCGTCTTGCCCCGGTGAAACGTGCCAACCCCCCAGTACGTCGGAACGATGCTCCGGGGCAACGGGCCAACCTCCCCGGTCGAGCCGGCCGGTGACCTGGTACCAGGGGCCGATGTCCCGGGACATCGGCGCGATGTCCCGGTACGTCGGGCCGATTTCCTGGGGCGATGGACCGACGTACCGGTACGGCGGAGCGATCTCCTTGGGCAATCGGCTGATGCCCTGGGGCAATGTCCAGACGTTCCGGTACGGCGTGCCGCTATCCCAGGGCAATGGGCTCACGTTCCGGTGTGACGTGCCGATTTCCCGGTACGGCGCGCCGATGCCCTGGGGCGATAGGCCGTTGATCCGGTACGGTTCGCCGCTATCCCGGAACGACGGCCCGGTTTCCCGGGTAGGCAGGCCGGCGTCCCGGGTCAACGAGCCGAGAACCTGAGTCAACGGGCCGCCACACCCGGTCTAATGTCCGGTCATCGACTTGTACCGGTTGTAGGAAGGCCGCGGGCTCAGGTCGGAGTTGAGCAGGCTCTTCGTGCCTCCCCAGAGGTCGTGATAGAAGGTCTTCTGCCAGTTGAGCCCGGTGTAGTTGAAGTTGTCGACGTAAGTGCCATACATCTCGTTCGACTGGAAGGAGCCGTCTCCCGAGTAGTCGAACCCCACCTCGGTCACCCAGATCGGCCGCGATCCTCCGATCAGGCTCGACGCCTGCTGGACGTTCGACCGCACCCCGGTGTGATCGCCCGGATAGCGGTGGAGACCGATCACGTCCATGCTCGAGCTGAAGTACTGCCAGAGCGGCTGCAGCCAGCTCGAGTACCAGTCGCAACTGAACCAGCCGCCGCAACTGCCGCTGCCATACATCAGCTCCGGCGCGACCAGTGAGGCCGACGGGTCGGCCTGGTGCACGCCGTTCCATCCCATGAACAGGTAGCGGCTGACGAAGTCGTTCAGGTAGCTGCCCGAGCTGGTGCCCAGGAAGCGCGCGTCGAAGTTGCACGAGTTGTTCGGCTCGTTCCAGACGCCGTAGTACTTGACCCGCCCCGCGAAGTGGCGGGCGAAGTTGTAGTAGTAGTCGAACAGGATGTCGGTGCCCTGGACGGCGTACCCGGAGCCGTTGACGCCGTTTTGCACCGACCGTCCGGCATCACCGCACTGCGAGGCGTTCCCCGATAGCGGACTGCAGTCGACGCAGGAGCTCCCCCGTGCCCAGGCGGGGGCCCAGACGTGGGTGAAGAGGACCTGGTACGGGCTCCCGGAGCAGCCGGTGGGCGAGAAGCGGCTGCAGTAGTCCACGTAGTAGTCCCACTGGTTGCCGTTCGGATCGGTGTCCCAGGCATAGGTGTGCTGGCCTGTCCGCTGGCCGGGGACCGAGGGCTGGGGAACGCCGGTGGGCGGATTGGGCTCGAGCCAGCGCCAGAGGGTGAGGAAGCGGAGGTATTGCGCTCCGGCGCGGGCCGCGGCTTCGAGCTGCGGGCAGTAGCCGACGCCGCTGCCGAAGGCGTCCGAGCGGAAGAGGTTGGGGTTGCACTGGTCGACGGTGATCCACTCGACGTCCATGCCGAACGGCTGGAACTGGGCAACGGCGGGGGAAGCGAGGAAGAGGAGGAGCGCGAGCAAGGGTAGGACTGTCTTCATGAGGGCTCTCCTTTCTAAGCGTTTTGAAATATACATCATGCTCTCTTTCTTGCCAACCTCCTCCGCCTGAGCGGTCTCGGGGCGCCGCTCCCGGCGTACAATCCTCGCCACCTCATGGTGACTCAGCCCCTTTCGAGCCGGCAAGGCAAGAGCTTTCCCAGCGGCTGCCTGGTCGCGTTCTTCGGCGTGTTCTTCCTGATAGGGGCCGCGGCCTTCTACTTCGCCACCGTGCGGCCGGCGATGCAGGCCCTCGCTGCCCGCTCGTGGACGGAAACGGAGTGCACGGTCCTCTCCAGCCAGGTGGGCACGCACTCGGGCTCGGACAGCGATACCTACAGCGTCGACGTCGTCTACACCTACGAGGTGGAGGGGCGGGGCTACCAGTCCAACCGCTATGGCTTCCTAGGCGGCTCTTCGAGCGGCCGGGCGGGGAAGGAGGAGGTCGTCGCACGCTACCCGCCGGGAGCCCGCGTTCCGTGCTGGTATGATCCGGCCCATCCCGAGCAGGCGGTGCTCAGCCGCGAGCCCTCGGCGGAGTGGCTCTTCGGTCTCATCCCTCTCGTCTTCGTGCTCGTCGGGGCCGCCGGCATGGCGTGGGCGTTCAGGGCGGGCCGGCGCGCCCGGGCCACGGCTGTCGCCCTGCCCCTGGCCCCGAGCGAGCCGTTCGGCGTCCAGGCGCCCCCGGCGGCCCTGGGCGGTGGGCCGATGGACCTGAAGCCGGCGGCCACGCCTTGGGGGAAGCTCCTCGGCCTGACGGTGGCCACCTTGGTCTGGAACGGCTTCGTCTCGGTCTTCGTGGTGCAGGGCATCAGCGGCTGGCGCGCCCACCGGGCCGAGGGGTGCCTGATCCTGTTCCTGATTCCCTTCGTCCTGATCGGGCTGTGGCTGCTCTACGCCGCCTTCCGCCAGCTCCTCATCCTGTTCAATCCCCGGCTCTACCTATCCTTGACCCCCGGCGCCGTCGGGGTAGGGGAGAGCGCCTACCTGCAATGGCGCTTCTCCAGCCGGGCGGCCGGGGTGACGCGCGTCACCATCGTGCTCGAAGGGCGGGAGGAGGCACGGTACCAGCGGGGGACGACCACCTACACCGACAAATCGGTCTTCGCGTCTCTCACGCTGCTCGACACGCAGCAACCCGGCGAGATCGAGAGCGGCTCCGTGAGCTTCGCCGTGCCGGCCGACACCATTCCGTCCTTCACGGCGCCGCACAACAAGGTGCGCTGGGCGTTGAAGGCGCACTGCGATATCAAGGCCTGGCCCGACTCCGACGACGAGTACGAGCTCCTGGTGCGGCCGGGGAGGGGAGGGTGATGGACCGGATCCAGGTCGAAACCCGTAACGGAACGGCCTTCGCGCCGGGCGAGATCGTGGAGGGCACGGTCTCCTGGCAGCTCCAGGTACCGGCCAGGACGGTGGAGCTCCGCCTCTTCTGGTACACCACGGGCAAGGGGGATCAGGACGTGGGCGTGGTCTCGACGTATCCCTTCCCTGAGCCCGGCCTCTCGGACCACCGGGGGTTCAACATCTCGCTCCCCCTGGGGCCTTACAGCTTCTCGGGCGCGCTCATCTCCTTGGTCTGGGCCTTGGAGGTGGTGGTCGAGCCGGGTGGGCGAGCCGGGCGGACCGAGATCGTGATCTCGCCCACCCGGCAAGAAATCGTTCTCCGGCCTCGCCTGCCGCCCTTGGGGTAGATAGTGCGGGCCAGGGACAACCCGTTCGCCGCCCAGCGTCTGGAGGCGATCCCGTACCGCCTCTCCGGGACGAGCTGGGACGATCTGATGGGCCGCCTTGCCACGCTCCGCTTCCGCGCCGCCCTGGTAGGACCCCACGGCCGGGGGAAGACGACCCTGCTGGAGGAGCTGGCCCGCCGGCTGGAGCTGCGCGGGCTGCGAATCCGGGCGATCCTGCTGCGCGAAGGGGACCGCCGGGTGTCCGAGAGGCAGCGGGAGACGCTCTTTCGGCTCCTGACGGTGGAGGACGTCCTGTTCGTCGACGGCGCCGAGCAGCTCAGCCGTCTGGCGTGGCTGGAGATCCGCACGCGGAGCCGGGCCGCCGGGGGATTGGTGATCACCTCCCATCGCCCCGGTCTGCTGCCGACTCTTCATGAATGTCAGACCTCGCCGGAGCTGCTGGCGGGGATCGTCGCCGAGCTGGCCGGTTCGGACGCGGCCGGGGGGCTGCCGTCCGCCGAGGAGCTTCACGGCCGCCACGGCGGCAACGTGCGGGACGCATTGCGGGAGCTCTACGACCGGTGCGCAGGCGTCACTTTGCTGCCTGCTGCCAGAAGAGGATCGCCGTCACCACCAAGCCGATGATCACCACGGCGGCCCGCGCCTTCTCCTTGCCGATGCGGCGGGCGAAGCGGGCGCCGGCGTAGCCCCCGGTGGCGGCGCCTCCCACGATGACCAGCGCCGACGGCCAGACCACCGCGCCCTTGAAGATGAAGTAACCGGCCGCCACGACGTTGATGCAGAAGCCGAAGAAGTTCTTGATGCCGTTGGCGGCGTGGATGTTGGCGAGTCCGAGGAAACCGAGGAGGGAGAGCATCAGGATGCCGATGCCGGCGCCGAAATAGCCGCCGTAGACGGCGACGCCGAGCTGCAGGAGGACGGCGAGGGTCCAGCGCCCTGGGGAGGGGCGTGCTTCGGCGGCCGGCGCCTGCTCTTCCTTGGTTTTCTTCGCCGCCCGGCGGGCGAGGAGCCCCTGGGCCATGAACAGCACAGTGGCGAAGAGGATGAGGAGGGGCGCCAGGAAGGCGAACGTCTTCTCCGGCGTGCGCAGCAGGAGCACGGAGCCGATGGCGCCGCCGATCAGGCTGGGGAGGAAGAGCGTCTTGAGCCACGCCCGCTGCTCCCGCACTTCGTCCAGATAACCGTAGAGGCTGGTCATCGCCCCTGGCAGCAGCCCCACGGTGGACGTGGCATTGGCGGCGATCGAAGGCAGCCCCAGGAACATCAGGGAAGGGAAGGTGAGGATCGTCCCGCCGCCAGCCATGGCGTTCATGACGCCGCCCCCGAAGGCAGCGGCCAGGAGGATCAGGGCTTGGGGGAGGGTCACGGGGATTCGGACTCCGGTTCTAGGTCTGCGGACTTCCTCGCCCGGGATTGAAATCCGGGGCTACCAACGGTAGTCCCTGCGGGACCGCTGATTCGTACGCCCTGGGTCCCGTAGGGACTACCGTCAGTAGCCGGGGTCTTCAGCCCCCGGCGTGGAGCCCGAGACACCTTCTAGAGCGGAGGGAGGATATCCGAGAAACCCACGTCTTGTGTTTTTTCTAGTAGGCTGATGAGTGAGGATGAAGCTGATGGCCCGAGCCGCCATATTCGACTTTCTCCAATACCCGGACAATCCGCTGCCGGATCTGACGGCCGCTGAAGCCGGCGTCCTCAAACGGGGAGGTTTCTCCCGCGAGCCGGAGGAAGCCGGTGGGGACGATCCTCTCGTTCAGACCGTGGCCGAGTACGCGGCTCTTCTCGAGTCGAGCCTGTCAACAGTCGAAGCGGCGCGGAAGCTGGGAGTGGAGCCGAGACGCATCCGGCAGCGTCTTACCGCCACGCCTCCCACGCTCTACGGTCTCCGGATCGGATCGACCTGGTACGTCCCTGAGTTCCAGTTCGATGGTGACGGCTTGGTGCAGGGCTTCGGTCAGGTCGTCTCCCGCCTCGATCCTGCGCTGCATCCCGTGGCGGTCTTCCGGTGGTTCACCTGTCAGAATGCCGACCTTCCCGCCGAGGGCCTGGGAGGGCGCAACCTGAGCCCGCGCGACTGGCTGCGGATGGGGCTGCCCGTGGAACCTATCGCGGAGTTGGCAGCGAACCTCGGCCTGGTCTGAGAATCTGAAAACTGGGGAAGATGCGATGCCGCTTCCCAAGCCGACGTGAGCCGGACCGGTTGCGGCGCCGCCGGGGTGATGAGGGCCTCGAAGCGGCGGATAGCGGTCCGTCCACGAGATCGCTCGACGTCACCTCGGAGCGGCCTGCTCTTTCCAGAGACCCTCTTAAACCGTCACGGTGCCGTCAGCTTTTTCGCCGTCTGCACCAGCAGGGCGGCAGCCACCTTGTCTCCGGGGTTTCTCGCCATGCAATGGGCGAGGTAGAGGTTCGCCTGACGGTAGTCGCCGCGGTCGAAGTAGACGGTTCCCAGCCCCCGCAGGGCCTCGGCCGTCTCGGCGGTGTCGGCCTGAAGGCTCCAGAGGCGCTCCCACGTCTTGACGGCACTGTCGCACTGCCCTTCCGCCTTCAGCGCCCAGCCGAGGCCGTTCAGGGCGCTGTAGTTGGCGGGCTGGCGCGCCAGGACGCGCTCGAAGTAGGAGCGAGCCTGCGCGGGGCTCGCGATCTTGAGCAGGCTCCACCCCTTGCCGAGCATCGCCGAGTCGTCCTCGGGATGGGCGGCGAGCACCTGGCTGAAGGCCACCGAGGCTTCAGGGAAGTCGTCGTTGTAATAGCTCTGCCAGCTCTTGGCCGTATCCGGGTTCCAGCTCAGCACGTACCCGGGCTCGAGCCGCCAGCGCAGGTCCGGGGTGAGCTGCCCGCCGTCCACCGCTTTGACCATGACCTGCACCCAGAGATCGTCCGGCCGCTCGGCGGCGAGCTTGCGCACCAGGGGAACCGCCTCCGGCATGCGTCCCTGAAGGAGGCGCAGGCGGGCCACTCCCCGGTCGTCGCGGGCCTGCAGCCAGTACTTCTCAGCCTCTTTGGGCCGTCCGGAGTAGAAGTAGACGTCTCCCAGCAGGTGGAGGCCCCGTTTGTAGCCGGGCTCGATTTCGAGGCAGCGGTTGAGGCACCGCACCGCCTCCTGGGTCTGGCTGGAGTAGAAGTAAGCGAGCGCCAAGCCGTCCCAAGCCTCCACCATGCGCGGGGCGAGGGTGGTGGCGAGCTGCAGCTCGCTCCAGGCCTGGGGAAGCTGCTTCGAAAGCGTATGACCGTGGGTGGTGAGGCTGTGGGCCGTCTCCTCGGCCGACTGGACGGGCACCTCGGTCTCGGAGCGCCGGGCGTCGAACGCCAGCCAGAAGAGGAAGGCCCCCAGCAACACGCCCGCGAACAGCGCAATGGCGCCGAAGCGTCGCCGTCGTCGTTGCTCCTCTTTCTTGAGCGAGCCGATCAGGCCGGGATCCGCGAGGTCGGAGAGGAAACGGTCGAGCCGTTCCGCTTCCGACCTCTTCTTCCCTTCGCTCCAGGTGAGGAGGCGAAAATTCTTGAGATCAGCCACTAGCCCCTTCGGCGCGACGTTGAGCGGCGTTGGAGCGGCGAAACGCCGCTCGCTCCAGCGCACGCAAGAGTAAGGCCAGAAGTGTACAGCAGGCTCGGGCGGATTCTCAGATCGCCTTGATCAGCCGGGCTGCGGCTTCGGTCCGTTCCCTTTCGCCGAACGTCTCGTCCCGCCCTTCGCTGCTCTCCACGATCACCTGGCGCAGGGCGTCGATGATCTTGTCGAGCCGCGAGCGGACGGTGGGGTAGGAGACCCCCGCCTGCTCGGCGATCGCCTTCAGGTTGCCGCTCGCCAGCACGAACATCTCGATGAAGCGCTGGTGCTCCACCGGGAGGCGGGCCAGGCGCGGCGCCGGGAACTCGGCCTCAATGGAGATCTCGCAGGAGGGACAACTCATCCGGGTTACCTGCATTGCCCGGTCGCAGTAGGGACAGTGATTGGTGACCGTTTCGGAGGGCATGATTTGAGCTCGCTGAGTGCTGTCCCTAGCCTACCTCTGTCCCTTCGCAGAGTCAATCTTGTCCTCTCCCGAGGGCAGAAAGAAGTGCTTAAACGCAGATGGCGGGGCAGGGCGCCTGCGGCATTCGAAAGCGCGTGCGTGAAGAGGGAGAACAGCAAGAAGGGACGAAAGGGACGGCAAGGACAACAGGGACGAGGGAGAACAGCAAAATTGCCCCAACCGCGTTCCCCTCTCCCGGGGAGGGGGCGTCGGGGGTCGGGAGAGGGGCAGGGGTGAGGGTCTTGGGCGGGGGAGCTCGGAGGCAGCAAAGTCAGCGCGCCTCTGCCACCGTCAACTTTCCCTGACGATCCCGTCACTCGCGCAGGACGATCGGGCGTCAGAAATCTCGTGGTCCCCTCGTATAAACCTTGGCACCCCTTTTGCCGTCTATAGAGTGCACGAGCTGGTGAGGGGATCGAAGGCGAGCGGACGTTGTAACTCTTGAAGGGGATGCAGAGCCTCACTAGGAGTGGCAAGAACTAACTGGAAAGGGTAAAGGCCATGACCAAAGAGTTCGCAAAGATGCTGGCGCTGTCCCTCACCTCCGTTCTCCTGCTGGTGGCTGCTGCAACTCTTTCGGCCGCGGGGTTCTGACCCTGCTGAAGCAACCAAACGCTCCGCGCACCGGATAGTCTTGGGGTGTGATGGAGCTGACGAATAAACCCGGGAGGCGAGGCGTCCGCCCCTCTCTGCCGGCGATTCTCCTGGCGGTCCTTCTCCCCTGTGCCGTGCCGGCGCCCCTGGGCGCCGGCCGGCCCCTCCCTTCCTCCTTTCGCACCGTGAGCCTCAACCTGCCGGGAGCGCCCGCCGCCGTGATCTCGGCCGACGTGGACGGCGACGGCCGCCGCGATCTCGTGGTGGTGGTGGCCTACAACCAGTGGGACGAGGTGGCGATCACCGAGAGCAGCACCATGGACGACGTCAAGGGCCTGGTGGAGACGATGACCATCGTGCCGTCGGTGATCGACAAGCGCGAGGTGCGGCTCTATCGCGCCAGGCCAGACGGCTCCTACGAGCCGCCCCGCGTCCTTCCCCTGCCGCTTTCAGTGCTGGCGATGGAGGCCGGGCCGCCGGGGACGCCCGTGGTGGCCCTCACCGACGAAGGAGTGAGCTCCCTGCGCCTGGACGAGAGCGGAGCCCTGCGCCTGGAGCCCCTGATCGCCGATCCGCCGGTGATGGCCCACACCGGCAATTTCCTGGGCGATCTGCGGCTGATCGCGGACGTGGACGGCGACGGCATCCCGGACCTCCTCCTCCCGGCTCAGGACGGCCTCGCCGTCTACCTCGGCCGCCCGAAGGACAAGGCCCTGGCGCGGCGGGCCGCCTCCCGCGTGCCGGTGCCGGGGGAAGCCTGGCGCTCCGCCGCGGACCTGGAGCACCGCTACCCGCTGCCGGCGGTCGAGGACGTGAACGGCGACGGCAAGCCGGACCTCGTCTTCCGCGATCCCGTGCGGCGTTGGCGCTCCGTGTGGGTGTCCCGCAACGCGGGGGAGGGGAAGTTCCTGCCGGCCGTGGAGGTGGTGCTGGGCACCGGCGATCCCAAGGGGCCGAACCCCGTCTGGGTGGGCGACCTCGAGGGCAACGGCCTCGCCGAGGCGGTGCTGCGCCAGAGCCTGGACGATCCCAAGCAGGGCTCCATCCGCAAGGAGATCGAAAAGGCCCGCGAGCCCAAGAGCCGCCTCACCTTCCGCCGCCTCTCGCGCGACCTGGTGCCGGAGAAGGCCCCCTACCGCACTCTCGACGTCACGGGCTATGGCTTCGAGTCCGCGGAGAGCGAGATCGAGCTCCCCGGCGGTTTCCGGGATTTGAACGGCGACGGCCGGCCGGACCTCCTCACCGTCACCATGGACGTAGGCGTCGCCAAGGTCCTGGGGAGCCTCGCCACCAAGCGGCTCACCATCGGGCTCGATTTCCACGTCTGGTGTCAGCAGAAGGACGGCGCCTTCAAGCCGGTGAAGGGACTCGACCTCTCGGGCTCCTTCAAGGTGGACCTGAACGACCTGCGGGTGAGCCAGCTCTCCCTGTTCTCCGGCGATTTCGATGGCGACGGCAAGGCCGATTTCGTGCAGCTCGGCCGCGGCAAGCGGGTGACCATCCATCGCGGCCGGGCCGATTGCTCCTTTCCCGCCGAGCCGGACATGGCCTTCGACCTCAAGGAGGAGCCGCGGGACCTCGCGCTCGTGCAGATCCGCGATCTCGACGGCGACGGCCGCTCGGACCTGATGGTCACCCATCCCCAGCGCGCCGTGGAGGAGGGGTTCGTGCAGCCGGTGCGGCTGGATCTTTATTTGAGTGGAGGGGGGCGGTGAGGGGCGTCGACATCTCGGCGCCCGTGGGCCCTCAAACCGAGCCCGTAGGGCGGCAGACTGTAGCCCAGGCCGT
>DASUEN010000290.1:0-17501 GCA_036275055.1 Thermoanaerobaculia bacterium | reverse complement strand
CAGCGGAGTCGCTGACACCCCTTTCGAGACACCCTCTAAGAAACTGGATCAGACCAAGCCCATCTCTTCGAGGGAGTGGGCGGAGAGAACCCGTTCCGCGAGCTTGTTCAGCCGGCTCCAGGAGTTGATCGTCTCGACCTTGCGCTGGACGCCCTCCGGCAAAGGCCCAAACCGCATGGCGAGCACATGCAGGAGGAGCGTGTGGGCTCCTTTGATCTGCCCCTTGGCTTCCAGTGTCTCTGCCCAAGTCTTTGCCATGACTCGTACCTCCCGGTTCCCTCTTCGGGCGCGAAGGGCCTCGAATTCAGCGACCTCACCGCGAAAATTGTAGCTGGTTTCGACGCAGTTGACAACCTTCTCGGACCACCAAATCACCCAATGCGCTACACTGGCACCATGTCCCCCACTCTCGAGGACGCGGACTACCAGAAGCTGCTGCAGTTCCGCGTCGGCCTGCGCCGCTTCCTGCACTGGAGCGAGGAGCAGGCCGAGAAGGCTGGGTTGACGCCGGCCCAGCACCAGCTCCTGCTGGCAGTGCGCGGCCACAACGGCGCGGACGGTCCCACGATCGGCGACGTCGCCGGCTACCTGCTGCTGCGCCACCACAGCGCCGTGGGGCTGGTGGACCGGGCGGTGAAGGCGGGCCTCCTCGAAAGGCGCGAGGACGCGGCGGACCGCCGCGTGGTGCGCCTGCGCTTGAGCGGCCGGGGCGAGCAGATCCTGGAGCAGCTCACCGAGCTCCACCTGGAGGAGATCAAGCGCCTGGCGCCCCGGGTGCGGGCGATCTCGCAGGGGCTGGAGCCGTAACGGCGGTTGCTGGCGCCGGCCGTTTCCGCCAGGCTCAGCGCTCCCCCGCCCAAGACCCTCACCCCTGCCCCTCTCCCGACCACCCCATCCCCCTCCCCGGGAGAGGGGTCCCGGTTGGGGCAGTCTTGCTGTTCGTCCCTGCAGTCCCTGCTGTCCCTGCCGTCCCTTTCTTGGCTGTTCTCCCTCTTCTCCCGGCGGCCACGGTGATGAGGGTCTTGCGCGGGGGGAGCCCGCCGCCCCGGACAGGCGTATCATCACCCCGTGCACTTTGCCAGCCTCCTGGTCCTCATGACCCTGCTCCAGGACGCCGCTTCCCAGTCAACGGCGTCGCCTGACGCTCAACCGCTCAAAATCCGGCAGGTCCACGTCACCACGCAGAACATCTTCGATCCCAAGAAGCCCGGCGAGGACAAGCGCCTCTTCCGGCTGGCCGATCGCCTCCACATCGTCACCCGGCCGGAGGTCGTCGAGCGCCAGGTGCTGATGAAGGCCGGGGACGACTACTCCGCGGAGGCGGCGGCGGAATCCGAGCGCATCCTGCGCCGCAACCGCTACCTCTACGATGCGCAGGTGAAGCCGGTGCCCGTGGGCGACGGCCAGGTGGACCTGGAGGTCGTGACGCGCGACGTCTGGACCCTCCAGGGCGGCTTCGGCTTCCGCCGCTCGGGGGGCGCCAACACCACCCGCTTCCAGGTGCAGGACGTCAACTTCCTGGGCACCGGCAAGGGGATCTCGCTGACCCACGAAACCACCGTGGACCGCACCTCCAACGAGGTCACCTACGACGATCCGAGCCTCGCCGGCACCCACGGGCGGCTCGACCTCGCCTACGCCGACAACAGCGACGGCTCGCTCAAGGACCTGACCCTGGAGCGCCCCTTCTATTCGCTCGACACCCGCTGGGCCCTGGGCGCCCAGGCCACGGCCGACACACGGGTCGACTCCCTCTACGACCTGGGGCACGTCTTCGACCGCTTCCAGCATCAAGAGGACGTCTTCGGGGTCTACACCGGCTGGTCGCCGGGGCTCGCCGATCGCCACACCCACCGTTTCCTCGCCGGCTTCTTCTACGACCGCGACCGTTTCGCGCCGGCCGCAGGATCCGCGCCGCCGGTGGTGCTGCCGGGTGACCGCACCCTCGCCTACCCCTGGGTCAGCTACGACTACCTTCAGGACGGCTACTTCACGGTCCGCGACATGGACCGCATTCGGCGCACCGAGGACGTCAACACCGGCCGCCAGTTCCACCTGCGGCTCGGCTACTCGTCCAAGAGCTGGGGGGCCACCCTCGACCGCGTGGTCGCCGACACCGCGGCGACGATTGGCTGGCACCCCGGTCCCCGCCAGCTCCTGCTCGCCGCTTTCCAGGGGAGCTCCCGCTTCGGCGGCGCCGGCGCCGAGAACCTGCTGATGGGGGGTGCCCTGCGCTACTACGTGCGCGACTTCGGCGACCACATCTTCTATACCGCCCTCTCGGGCGACGTCGCCCACGATCTCGATCCGGAGCGCCAGCTTCTCCTGGGGGGAGACACGGGGCTGCGCGGCTATCCCCTGCGCTATCTCCAGGGGGACCGGCGGGTGCTGCTGACGCTGGAGCAGCGGTTCTACAGCAACCGCGAGCTGTTCCACCTCTTCCACTTGGGGGCCGCCGTCTTCTTCGACGCCGGCTCGGCCTGGTTCGAGGACGGCGACGGCAAGGTGGCGGCGAAGCGGGCGCTCTTGAAAGACGTGGGCCTCGGCCTGCGCTTCGGCTCCAGCCGCTCCTCCCGCGGCTCGATGATCCACCTCGACCTCGCCTTCCCCCTGGACGGGGGGAGCTCGATCAAGCGGGTGCAGTGGCTGGTGTCGACGAGCGACACGTTCTGAGGGGGCCTCTAGACCCCGCCCCCCCGCTCGCGCAGGTTCTCTTCCTGGAAAAGCCGCACCCGCGCCCGCATGATGCCGGCGCGGCCCAGATATCCCAGCAAGCGGCGACGGTCGTGCCGGTCGACGATCGGCAGCCGGCCGATGTCGTGCGTCAACATGCGCGCCACGGCGTCGCGCAGGAGCTCGTCGGGATAGGCGACGATCAGGTCCCGCGTGCCGGCCTCCAGTACGCTCGCGGCTCGCCCCTGCTCGCTCTCCATCGCCCGCATCAGATCGCTACGCGTGATGATCCCCGCCAGCTCGCCTTGCGCGTCAGCGATGGGGATACCCTGGCGGCCACTCAGAGCCGGGTCGCTGGCGGCGATGCGGGCGGACAGCTCGGCCACCGTCATCGTCGCCGGGATGGTCACGACGCCGCGATCCATGACCTCGCCGATGCGGTGGACCTCGAAAGGATCGACGCTGTACTCACGCACCAGGTGATGGCCGCGCCGGGCGAGCTTCTCGGTGAGGATCGAGCGGCGCAGCAGCAGGACGGTCGTGCCGTGCGCCACGACCGTTCCCACCAGCAGGGCCGGCAGCACGTTCCAATCGTGAGTGAGCTCGACGGTGAAGAGGATCGCCGTCAGCGGCGACCGCATCGTGCCGCCCATCATCGCCGACATGCTGACCATGGCCCACAGACCGGCATCGCCGACTGGAATCAGCCCTGCTTCCAACACTCCCAGGCCGCCGCCCATGATGAGGAGCGGCGCGAGCACGCCTCCCGAAGTGCCCGACCCCAGGGCCACGGCCCAGACCACGGCTTTGAGGAAGAGCAGCGACGCCGCCGAGCCGCCAGTGAGACGTCCGGCGAGCAGATCCTGAATGGAGTCGTACCCTACCCCCAGCACGCGCCGGTCGAGCAGGCCGCCGACGCCCACCGCCAGGCCGCCGAGGATCGGCCACCACATCCAGTGCACCCGCAGCTTGGCGAAGAGGTCCTCGCAGGCGTAGACGAGAGCGGTCAACAACCCCGACGCCACACCGGCCAGCAGTCCGACGGCGACGGCGAATCCAAGCGTCTCGGCCCCCAGGACGGCATGGCTGGGGACCGGGAAGATCGGCCCGGCACCGAGCAACGGCACCCGCACCACCGCCGCGACGACCGAGGCGACCGCCACCGGGATGAAGCTGCGCGGCTTCCACTCGAAAAGCAGCAGCTCCACGGCCAGTAACACCGCCGCCATCGGCGTGGCAAAGATGGCCGCCATGCCGGCGGCGGCGCCGGCGACCAGCAGCGTCTTACGCTCCGCCGAAGAGAGATGGAAGAGCTGGGCGATCAGCGAGCCCACGGCGCCGCCGGTCATGATGATGGGTCCCTCGGCGCCGAACGGGCCGCCGGTGCCGATGGAGAGCGCCGAGGAGACCGGCTTGAGCACGGCGACCTTGGGCTCGACGCGGCTGCGGCCGATGAGGATGGCTTCCAGCGCCTCGGGGATACCGTGGCCGCGGATCTTCTCGGAGCCGTAGCGCGCCATCAGGCCGATCACCAGGCCGCCGATCATCGGCACCAGCACCGCCCACCCCCCCAGGTGATTGCCGGCCGGCGACACGAATTGGGAGGAGAAGCGCTGGTAGTAGGCGAGGTTCGTGATGACCGCGATCAGCCAGACCAGCGCGTAGGCAACCAGCGCCGCCGCCATGCCGATTCCCACGGCCAAGCCGGAGAGCAAGAGGACGCGGCGGTCGGTGCTGAAATCCGCCAACTCGTCTCGTTGCTGATGCGGCTTCGGCTGAGAGAGCTCGTCAGTCTGGGCGTACACGGAATCTCCTCGGCGGCAGCACCGCCAGAACATCGCTTCGCGATGCATCGTAGCACGGCGCGGCGACGCGTCCGGGCGAGCTCGCAGGGCCTGGAGTAAATCCACCCCCGTCCCGTGTTATCCTTGCCGGGCGCGGTTCGCCGCAGCCCGTCCCCGACCCGAGCCGGACCGGCAGGACCGGTAAGGTTCTGCCCCGCAGCAACTTGCCAGGGGCACGTCCTTTCCTTATAATGGGTAGGCCAGCTTGCCCTGACCGGTTTTCGGTCGGTAAGAAGTGGGCCACCAGCCCACTTTTTTTGTTGGGCAAGCCAAAGAATCTGGACAAGAGGAGAACGCGATCGGAGCATGTCCGCCGTCCCCAGCCGTCTCGCCGAGGTCATTCCGGAGCTCGAATCCGTTGCAGCGGCTTCCGGCTGTGAGCTATTGGCTGCCGAGCTCAAGGGGGGCGTCATGCGGTTGATCCTCGACAAGCCGGAGGGGGTCACCCTGGCGGACTGCGAGCACGTCTCGAAGCAGGCTTCGGCGCTGCTCGACGTGCTGGACTTCGGCTCCGGGCGCTACGTCCTCGAAGTCTCCTCTCCCGGGCTCGACCGCCAGCTCTACCGGCCGCAGGACTACGATCGTTTCGCCGGCCGGCTGGCGCGGGTGACGATGGACGACCCGGAGACGGGAAAGAAGAAGACGGTCGTGGCGCGGCTCGAAGGGCTGCGCCGGCCGCAAGAGACGGACGGCGACGACCTGGCCGGAGCCGAAGTGGTCCTGCGGGACGACCGGAGCGGCGAGCAACGGGCGATCCCCCTGAAGAACGTCAAGCTGGCTCGGCTGGAGATCGAGCTGTAGCGCTGCCATCGAGATAGGAAGAGAAGACCATGCCTCAGGCACAGACCGCGGAAATCAACCTCAACGAGATCCTGCGCCAGGTCGCGCGCGAGAAGGACATCGACCTGGAACGCTGGATCTCCGCGCTCGAGGACGCCATGGCGTCGGCGGCGAAGAAGCAGCACCGGATCAAAGAGCCGGTGCGCGCCCACCTCGACCGCGAGACCGGCAAGTTCGACGCCTTCATCGTCAAGAAGGTGGTGGAGACGGTGGAGGATCCGCTCGCCGAATGGACGGTCGAGGAAGCGCGGGACCACAAGCCGAAGGCCGAGATCGGCGACGAGATCCACCTCCCCATCTCCACCGACGGTCTGGGGCGCATCGCCGCCCAGAACGCCAAGCAGGTGCTCTACCAGCGGGTGCGCGAGGCCGAACGCGAGAACGTCTACAACGAATACATCGACCGCATGGGCGAGGTCCTGAACGGCACCGTCAAGCGCTTCGAGCGCGGCGACATCATCATCGACCTCGGGCGCACCGAAGCCGTGGTGCCGCGCTCCGAGCAGGCCCGCCACGAGCGCTACAGCCAGGGCGAGCGCATCCGCGCCGTCATCGTCGACGTGCACAAGCAGCCCAAAGGGCCGCAGATCGTGCTCTCGCGCACCGATCCGCGCCTGCTGGTGAAGCTGTTCGAGACCGAGGTGCCGGAGATCTACGACGGCACGGTGGTGATCAAGAACGCCGTGCGCGCGCCCGGTGAGCGGGCCAAGGTGGCGGTCTACAGCCGCGAGCGGGACGTCGATCCGGTCGGCGCCTGCGTCGGCATGAAGGGCTCGCGCGTGCAGTCGATCATCCGCGAATTGCGGGGGGAGAAGATCGACATCATCGAGTACAGCGACGACCTGGTGACCTTCGCCCAGAGCGCCCTCGCGCCGGCCAAGATCACCCGCGTCTCGGTGACCCACCAGGGCGAGGTGCCCCACCTCGACGTGATCGTCGAGGACGAGCAGCTCTCGCTCGCCATCGGCAAGCGCGGGCAGAACGTGCGCCTCGCCTCCGAGCTCATCGGCTCGCGCATCGACATCAAGAGCGAGAGCGACGTCAAGGACGAGGTGGCCGACGCCCTCGCCCGCATGCTCAACACGGCGATGAGCCAGATCCCGGCCCCCACGGTGGCGGAGGTGGACGTCTTCGCCGTGCCGGGGATCGCGGTGGCCGCGGCCACGGCGCTCAAGGAGGCCGGCTTCGGCACCATCGACGCGCTGGCCGAGGCGGAGCCCGAGAACCTCCTCGCCCTGGGGCTCGACGAGCTGTCGCAGGACGAGGCCGAGGCCGCCGTGGCCTGGGCCCGCGAGCAGGTGGAAAAGCGCAAGGCGGACCTCGACGTCGGCCCCTTCCGCGCCCCCGAGCCGGCGGCGGCCAAGGGCGGCGGCATGGCCGACGAGGACTTCATGGCGGCGCTGTCGCGCGCCTTCGCCGAGAGCGAGCAGCAGCGCGCGACCACCGCCCAGGTGGCGGACGAAAAAGCGGAGGAGGATCGAGCGGCGGCCGGGGAGCCCCGTACCGAAGACCAGGAGTAAGCTGCAAGCGCCCCGTACGGGGGCGGGTACCGGGCAAAGGAGCTCTAGAACGATATGGGAAAGATTCGAGTCCAGGACCTCGCGACGATGATGGGGATCTCCAATCAGGACCTCGTCTTCAAGCTGAAGTCCATCGGCGTGCGCGTCGAGGGGGATGACGCGCACATCGACTCCGACATCATCACGGCGATCCTCCAGGGCAAGAAGCTGCCGCACCCGCGGGAGGTCATCCTGCGCGACGAGACGGCGCCTCCCGAAGCCGCCCGGCGCCGCATGCCCACCACGACGCCGGTGCCCACCACGGCCCGCCGCCCGGCTTCCAACCCGTTGCGCCCGCAGCGCCCGCGGACCCTGATCCAGAAGGTGGAGCCGCGCATCCAGAACCTGCCGGTATCCGAGCGCCAGCCGGGCCTGCCGATGGTGGAGGCCGAGCTGTTCCAGCAGGAGATGCTGGCCGCGGCCGGCGCCGTCCAGGCGGCCCAGCCCGCGGTCCTGGAGACGCCGCCAAGGGTGACGACGACCCCGGAGGCCCCTCCGCAGCCGGTGCTGCAGCAGGCGCCGCCCCCCCAGGCCGCGCCGCCCCCCCAGGTCGCGCAGGCCGCTTCCGCGCATCCGGCATCGCCGGCGTCGCAACACCAGGCGCCGCCGCGGCGCGATGCCCCCTCCGGGCCGCCCCGGCGCGACACGCCGCCCTCCGGCCCGCCGCGCCGCGACGCGCCGTCGGGTCCGCCGCAGCAGCGCCGCGACGGCCCTCCCCCGCGCCGCGACGTACCCGGGCAGCGCCCTTCGGGCCCGCCCCCCCGCCGCGACGGCCATGGCGCCCCCGGCCCCACCCGGCCGCCCATGCAGCGTCCCGGAGGACCGGGCACAGGCACCTCTACGGGTATGGCCACCGAAGAGCAGAAGCGGCGCGCCGCCGAGCGGCTGCAGGAGCAGATCGACCGCGACAAGAAGAAGAAGGGGAAGGGCGCCAAGAAGTCCGGCGTCCGCGAGGAGGACCTCACCAGCTTCAAGGGGAGCCTCGAGGACCTCGAAGAGGAAGAGGGAGCGCCGATCAGCGGCCGCCGCCGCCGCCGCTTCCTGCGCAAGGAAGACGAGGAGAGCTCGGGCGGCAAGCTGCTCTCCTTCAAGAAGGAGAAACCCACGGGCGCCGTGATGGTCAGTGAAGGCATGACCCTGCGCGAGTTCGCCGAGAAGCTCGGCGTGCGCGTTCGCGACCTCATCAATGCCCTGTTCCGGCGGGGGATCATGGCCAACATCAACCAGGTGCTGGACCCGGAGCTGGCGCTCCAGGTGGCCAGAGACCTGGGCGTCGAGGCCATGGTCGTCTCCTTCGAGGAGGAGGTCCAGCTTCGCGAGGAGCAATCGACGGCCGGCGGCGAGCAGGCCGAGAACCGCGCGCCGCGCGCTCCCCGCGCCCCCGTCGTCACCATCATGGGGCACGTCGACCACGGCAAGACGTCGCTGCTCGACGCCATCCGCAAGTCGAAGGTCACGGAGAGCGAGTTCGGCGGCATCACCCAGCACATCGGCGCCTATCACGTCGAGGCGCACGGCCGCTCCATCGTCTTCCTCGACACCCCGGGCCACGAGGCCTTCACCCTGATGCGTGCCCGCGGCGCCCGGGTGACCGACATCGTGGTGCTGGTGGTGGCGGCCGACGACGGCGTCATGCCGCAGACCATCGAGGCCATCGACCACGCGCGCGCCGCCAAGGTGCCGATCGTGGTGGCGATCAACAAGATCGACAAGCCCAACGCCAACCTCGACCGGGTGAAGAAGGAGCTCGCCGACCGCGGCCTGATGTCCGAGGACTGGGGCGGCGACACCGTCATGGTCCCCATCTCGGCGCTCAAGAAGCAGGGGATCACCGAGCTGCTGGACATGATCCTCCTCACCGCCGACATCCTGGAGCTCAAGGCGAGCCCGGAGATCTCGGCCCAGGGCGCCGTCCTCGAAGCCCGCAAGGAAGTGGGGCGCGGCATCGTCGCCACCGTGCTGGTGCAGAACGGCACGCTCAAGGTGGGCGACGTCTTCGTCTCCGGCGCCACCTGGGGGCGCGTGCGCTCGATGAGCGACGACCTCGGCCACCGCTCGCAGGAGGCGGGACCCTCGACCCCGGTCGAGGTCACCGGCTTCTCCGACGTGCCGGACGCTGGCGACATCCTGCAGGTGGTGGAGGACGAGTCCAAGGCGCGCAGCATCGCCGAGTTCCGCGCCCAGGAGCAGCGGCGGCGCGGCCTCGCCCCCACCCAGGGGCGGATGTCGCTCGACCAGCTCTTCACCCGCATCCAGGAGGGCGAGGTCAAGGAGCTGCCGGTCATCCTCAAGGCGGACGTGCAGGGCTCGGTCGAGGTGCTCAAGGAAGCCCTCGGCAAGGCCAGCACGGAGAAGGTGAAGGTCTCCGTCCTCCACTCCGGGGTCGGCGCCATCTCCACCAACGACGTGCTCCTGGCCTCGGCGTCGAAGGCGGTGATCATCGGCTTCAACGTCCGCCCGGAGAGGAGCGCCGTCGAGCTCGCCGAGAAGGAAGAGGTCGAGATCCGCCTCCACACCGTGATCTACGAGCTGATCGACGAGCTGCGCAAGGCCATGACCGGCCTGCTCGAGCCCACCTTCCGCGAGGTCGCGGCCGGCCGGGCCGAGGTGCGCGACACCTTCAAGGTGCCGAAAGTGGGGACGATCGCCGGCTGCCACGTGGTCGAGGGGGTCATCCCGCGCGCCGCGGCGGTGCGCCTGCTGCGCGACAACCGGGTGATCTTCGAAGGGCGGATCGCGTCGCTGCGGCGGTTCAAGGACGACGCTTCCGAGGTGCGGGCGGGTTTCGACTGCGGCATCGGCCTGGAGCGGTTCCAGGACTTCAAGCCCGGCGACTTCATCGAGGCGTACACCCGCGAAGAGGTGGCGCCCGTCCTGTAGAACAGGAGTGTAGGGTGCGCTGTGCGCACCGCGGGGAGTCCCCCCCGGTGTCGCGGAGCGCACCCTGTGTAAAGCGAGCGCACGAAAAGGCCATGATCGTCGGCATCTCCGTTTTCGAGCTCCACCTGCCCGCGAGCCGCAGCCTCAAGGACAAGCGGCGGGTGGTCAAGTCGCTCATCGAGCGGCTGCATCAGCGGTACCGGGTCTCCATCGCGGAGACCGATTTTCACGATCTCCACCAGCGGGCGGAGATCGCGCTCGCGGCGGTGGTCGCGGGCGGCGAAAGCGAGATGGAGCGTTTGATGGAAGAGGTGAGGAACCTGGTGGAGAGCGACCCGGAGGTCTATTTGACCCGCTGGGACCCGCAGCTCCTGGAGGGGACGGCATGAGCCGGCGCAGCGATCGCGTCAGCGACCTGGTGCGTGCCGAGCTCGCGGACCTCGTGCTCCGTTCGGTGCACGATCCGCGGGTGAAGCTCGCCTCCATCACTCACGTCGAAGTCACCCCGGACCTGCGCCGCGCCATCGTGAAGGTCTCGGTCTTGGGATTGGGGGAGGAAGCACAACGGTTGGAGACCATCGAAGGTCTCCGCCACGCTCGGGGGTTCCTGCGCACGGAGCTGGCTCACCGCCTCCGTCTGCGGGTGACTCCGGAGCTCGTATTCGAGCTCGACCGGGGCGCCGAGCATAGTCAACAGATCTCAGACCTCTTGGAGAGCCTCCATGGGCGGGATGAAAGCTCCTGAAGACCTGCTGCGGAAAATCCGCCAGGGTAACCGTTTCCTGCTGACCAGCCACGCCAACCCGGACGGCGACGCGATCGGCTCCGAGCTGGGGCTCGCGCGCCTCTTGCGCGGCCTGGGCAAGGGGGCCGTGGTGTGGAACCACGATCCCACGCCCACGGTCTACAAGCCGCTGCCGGGGAGCGAGCGTATCCACGTCGGGGAGGAGCCGCCGGCCGGCTTCCCCGAGAAGTTCGACGCCATCATCGTGCTCGAATGCCCGAGCCCGGATAGGACGGGGCTCGAAAAGCACCTCGCCGAGCGGCCGGTGATCAACATCGACCACCACCTCGGCAACCAGTGTTACGGCACCGTCAACTGGGTGGACTCCGCGGCCCCGGCGGTGGGCGAGATGGTCTATCGCCTGGCCCAGGGGCTCAAGGCGGCGATGGAGCCGGAGCTCGCGAGCTGCCTCTACCTCACCCTCGTCACCGACACCGGCGGTTTCCGCTTCTCCAACGCCACCCCCGCCGCCTTCGAGGCCGCGGCGGCCCTGGTGCGGGACGGCGCCCATCCCGAGCAGGTGTCGCAGTGGCTCTACGAGAGCCAGCCGCTGGGCGTCGTGCGCCTGTTGGGCGAGATGCTCCAGTCGCTGGCGCTCCACGAAGGGGGGCGGGTCGCCACCGGCCGGCTCACCCTCGCCATGTTCCAGAAGGCGGGGGCGGCGCCGGGAGATTCCGAGGGGTTGATCGACCACATCCGCTCCATCGCCGGGGTCGAGGCCGTGGCGCTCATCCGCGAGCGGGAGGACGGCTCGCAGAAGGTCTCGCTGCGCAGCCGCGGCGAGGTGGACGTGGAAAAGATCGCCCGCCACCACGGCGGCGGCGGCCATCGCAACGCCGCCGGCTACAGCGTCGAGGGGCCCGAGGCGCAGGACGGCGAGGCGCTGCGCCACCAGGTGGCTGCCGAGCTGGGGAGCGCCCTGAGCTGACCTCTATGGACATGAAGGATGGCTTGCTGCTGGTCGAGAAGGAGCCCGGCTTCACCTCGCACGACGTAGTGCAGAAGGTGCGCCGGATCCTGCGCCAGAAGAAGATCGGACACTGCGGCACCCTGGACCCGGACGCCACCGGCCTGCTGCTGCTGACCCTGGGCACGGCGACGCGGCTCACCCGTTTCCTCATCCGCGCCCCCAAGGTCTACGAGGGGACGATCCGCTTCGGCGTCGCCACCGACACCTACGACGCCTCCGGGCGGGTGACCTCCGAGGCGCCCGCGGAGGCGGTGGCGGCCCTCACCCTGGAGCAGGTGGCGCTCGCCATGAAGGGCTTCGAAGGGGAGATCCGCCAGCAGCCGCCCCCCTACTCCGCCAAGAAGGTGCAGGGGGTCAAGCTCTACGAGCACGCCCGCCGGGGCGAAGAGGTGGAGACCGAGCCCAAAGAGGTGACGGTCTACGAGCTCTCGCCCATCGGCGAGCTCGCGGACTCCCGCCTGCGCTTCCACCTCGCCTGCTCCTCGGGCACCTATGCCCGCGGCCTGGCGCACGACCTGGGAGCCGCCCTCGGCGTGGGTGCCCACCTGGCCGACCTGCGCCGCACCCGGATCGGCAACTTCCGGGCCGACGACGCCGTCCCCCTCTCCCGTCTCGAAGCCCAGGTCCAGGCGGGTGAAGGGGTGGGCGGAGCGTGGATCCCCTTCGACCAGATCCCCCTCCCCTTCGGCGAGGTGACGGCCGACCCGCAGCAGGAGACCCGCATCCACCACGGCCAGACCGTGCTGGTGCGGGAGCTGGCGGGCGAAGAGGGGGATTGGGTCAAGCTCGTCAACCGCCGGCGGGAGATGATCGCCGTCGGCACCGTGGTGGAGCGCATCGGCACCGCCGGAGTCGGCATCGTCCAGCCCAAGGTCGTCTTCCGTTGAGCCCCCTGAGGGTTGTGCTACAATTCACAGTGGAAAGAAATGTAAGGAGGAGTTTGCATTGGCGCAAACCAGCGAAGTCAAAGAGAAGATCATCAGCGAGTACCGGACGCATGAGCACGACACCGGCTCGCCCGAAGTGCAGGTCGCGATCCTGACCAGCCGGATCACCGAGCTGACCGAGCACTTCAAGACCCACACCAAGGACCACCACAGCCGCCGCGGCCTGTTGAAGCTGGTCGGCCGCCGCCGCCGCCTGCTCGATTACCTGAAGGGGAAGGACGTCGAGCGCTACCGCTCGACCATCGAGCGCCTCGGGCTCCGCAAGTAACCCCCACCGCCCGACGCGGCCGGACGCAAACCCCGAGACCCCGAGCGGTCTCGGGACCCGTCCGATCCTCCGGACCACTCGCTCCCCCAGTCCCCTTGGGAACGGCGAGGCCCAGACGCGGGGCCCGGCTCCGGAGGCGTAGACAGACGAGAGACAAGCGAATAAAAACGAAAAAAGAGAAAGAAGACAAATCCCCATGAAGCAACGGAAAGAAATTGCCATCGGCGCAGGGACCCTGATCATCGAGTCCGGTCACCTGGCCAAGCAGGCCAATGGGTCCTGCACCATCCGCTACGGCGACACGGTCGTCCTCGCCACCGCCTGCATGGAGTACAAACCGGGCATCGAGCGCGACTTCCTGCCGCTGACGGTCGACTATCGCGAGTACACCTATGCCGCGGGGCGGATCCCCGGCGGCTTCTTCAAGCGCGAAGGGCGGCCCACCGAGAAAGAGATCATCACCTCCCGCCAGATCGACCGCCCGCTGCGCCCCCTCTTCCCCGAGGGGTACACGGCCGACACCCAGATCATCGCCTTCTGCCTTTCCGCCGACAGCGAGAACGATCCCGACATCCTGGCCATCAATGGCGCCTCGGTGGCGCTCGTCCTTTCGGACATCCCCTTCTACCACCCGGTGGGCGCGGTGCGGGTGGGGCTGATCAACGGCGAGGTGGTGATGAACCCCGCCAACAGCCTGCGCGACGTCTCGGACCTCGACCTCGTGGTGGTGGGCACCGAGGAGGCGGTGGTGATGGTCGAGGCCGGGGCCAACCAGGTCTCCGAGGAGCTGCTGCTGGAGTGCATCTGGCGCGGCCACCAGGAGATCCAGAAGATCGTCAAGGCGCAGCACGAGCTGTTCCGCGAGGGGAACCGGGAGAAGCCGTCGTGGACGGCGCCCGAGGTCTATCCCGAAGCGCTCTACCAGCAGGTCAAGGGCGACCTCTACGCACGTCTCAAGGCGGCCCTGTTCACGAAGGGCAAGTTCGAGCGCAAGGCGGCGGTGGGCGCCGTGGTCAAGCCCTACCTCGAGCAGATCCCCGAGGACGAGGCGGCCAAGAAGGGGCAGGTCAAGAAGATCGTCTCCCGGCTCGAGGAAGAGATCCTGCGCGAGGTGGTGCTCAACGAGCGCACCCGCTTCGACAACCGGCGGCTCGACGAGATCCGGCAGATCACGGTCGAAGGGGGGCTCCTCCCCCGCACCCACGGCTCGGCCCTCTTCACCCGCGGCGAGACGCAGGCCCTGGTCACCGCCACCCTCGGCACCAAGCGCGACGCCCAGCTCATCGAGGAGTACGAGGGGGAGAGCGTGCAGAAGTTCATGCTGCATTACAACTTCCCTCCCTTCTCCGTGGGCGAGGTCAAGTTCCTGCGCAGCGCCGGCCGGCGTGAGATCGGCCACGGCGTGCTCGCCCGGCGGGCCCTGCTGCCGGTGCTGCCGCACGAGGACGAGTTCCCCTACACCATCCGCGTCGTCTCCGACATCCTGGAGTCGAACGGCTCCTCCTCCATGGCCTCGATCTGCGGCGGCTCGCTCGCCATGTTCGACGCCGGCGTGCCGCTCCTGGCGCCGGTGGCGGGCGTCGCCATGGGTCTGATCAAGGAAGGGGACAACTTCGCCGTCCTCACCGACATCGCCGGCCAGGAAGACCACTACGGCGACATGGACTTCAAGGTGGCCGGCACCCGCGAAGGGGTGACGGCGCTCCAGATGGACATCAAGATCACCGGCGTCACCCGCCAGATCATGAAGGTGGCGCTGGAGCAGGCAAAGGCCGGCCGCATGCACATCCTCGGCATCATGGAGGGGGCCAGCCCCAAGCCGCGGGTGGACATCTCGAAGTTCGCGCCGCGCCTCTACACCCTGCAGATCGCCAAGGAGAAGATCCGCGACGTCATCGGACCCGGTGGTAAGACCATCCGCTCGATCATCGAAGAGACGGGTTGCGACATCGAGATCGAGGACGACGGCAAGGTCATCATCGCCTCGCCGGACGAGCCGGCGGCGCGGCGCGCCATCCAGATGGTGGAGCGCTTGACCGAGGTGCCCGAGATCGGCAAGGTCTACACCGGCACGGTGCGGCGGGTCGAGGCCTACGGCGCCTTCGTCGAGATCATGCCCGGCACCGACGGCCTGGTGCACATCAGCGAGCTCGCTCCCTACCGCGTCCGCGAGGTCACGGACGTGGTGAAGGAAGGGGACGAGATGCAGGTCAAGGTCATCAACATCGACGAGACGGGAAAGATCCGGCTGTCGCGCAAGGCGGTCATCATGGAAGCGCCGGATTACGATCCTGCCCAATATGAAGGCATGGAGATGGCCATGGCCGGCGGCGGAGGTGAGCGCAGCGAGGGCGACCGGGGAGGACGCGGCGGCGACCGCGGAGGGCGTGGTGGCTTCCGGGGCGGCCGGGGCGGGGGCGGCGACCGCGGAGGGCGTGGCGGCGACCGCGGTCCGCGGGGCCGCTGAGCCTCATCGGCGACACTGAGCGTCATCGTTCCGCCGCCTGGGATTGAAATCCCCGGCTACCCACGGTAGTCCCTACGGGACAGCGGAACGAATTCGGATACAGCTTTCTAACGTGAAGGGGCGGCCTTCGGGTCGCCCTTTTCTTTTTTGGGCAGCCCCTCGGCGAAGCCGGCCACGATCTTCGCCATGGCTGCATCGCGAGTGACCTTGCCGTCGAGGTACTCGCGCCAGGCGGGCACCACCACCGTGGCTGCCCTCCCCACCCGGCCGTAGTAGCCTCTCACGTCGCCGTAGTCCTTGTGGCTGGGATCGAGCACCCGGCGGACGGCATCCGCCGCCTGGACGAACATCACGGTGTGAACGAAGTCGTGAGCTTCCTGCGGGCTGGCGCCAGGCACCTGCGCCAAGCGGCGCCGCAGCTCGGCAAGCACGCTCCCCTCCTTCGCCTTGATGTCGAGCGCGTGGATCGTTTCGTGGACCACGATCTCCACCCACTGGGAGTCGGGCTCCCCTTCGAGGGCGACGACGCTGAAGGGACCCTCCCGCGTGAAATTCGTGAACGCCCCCGGGAACGGCGCCGCGGCCACCAGATAGATGGGGAGGGGAGCCTCCGGCACGGGAAGGGGAAGGTCGAGACGGCGCGCGATCTCGGCGTAGACCGCGGGGGCCTTGGGGAAAAGCTCCTTCTTCAGAGCGGCCGCGGCGCGCTCGGCGACCTCGCGATGCCCGGGCCAGACCGTGGCAAGAAACCCCTTCTCCACCGCCTGATAGCCCGTGGCGAGCCCGGCCAGGTCCTGCCGCAGGGGGAGGCTCTTGCCGTCGCGGGAGGTAAAGGTCTCGGGGAGCTGAGTCGCCACGTGCGCCAGCTCGCTGGCGCTGCCAGCCTCGGTGAACGGGGCGTCGAGAATGCCCCAGCTCGCCATCCCCGGCAACGTCTCCCCCACCTGCCGCGCGGCGGCCACCGCCGCCGGGAGCCCCTCCACGGCGGGAAGCTCCTTCTTCTCGCTCCCCAGCTTGCGGACCCAGTAGTGGAGGTCCATGAGCGGGTTGATGCGCAGCTCGAGGAGAACGGGAGCCGGCGGAACTGGCGCCGGCCGCGGCGGCTGGGCCCGAGCGGTGGATGTGAGGGACAGTACGGCCAGGGCGGTGCCGGCGACGGCAAGGTGAGCGCGGTTCATATAGAGATGATACGGGGATCCCGGCCCTAGCGTTGCGCCCGGCGGGGCTAGTCTGGCTTTTTCTTCCTCGCCCTTGTTGTCCTTGCCGTCCTTGATGTCCTTTTCTTGCTGTTCTTGGGCTGGCGGGAATCTGGCGAAGTAGAGCTACACTCCGCTGCACTATGGCCAACACCGTCAGCCTCCCCGACCTCGTCGCCTACCTCGACTCCTATCTCGATGCCTCCCGCGGGCGGGACTACGGCCCCAACGGTCTCCAAGTGGAAGGGAAAGAGGAGATCCGGAAGATCGTCACCAGCGTTTCGGCCTGCCACGAGCTCTTCGTCCGCGCCCGCGAGGCCGGAGCGGACGCCGTGATGGTCCACCACGGGCTGTTCTGGGACGGCATGCCGCGGACCCTGACCGGCTTCCAGTTTCGCCGCGTCGCGGAGCTGATCCAGAGCGGAATGAGCCTGATCGCCTACCATCTCCCTCTGGACCGCCACGCCGAGTTGGGAAACAACGCCCTGGCCTGCCGCGCCTTCGGCCTCACGGACCTCGCACCCTTCGGCATCCACGAAGGGCTGCCGGTCGGCTTCAAGGGGAGCTTCCCGGAGCCCATCCCCGCCACCGAGCTCACCGGCCGCTGCCGCCGGATCTACGGCCAGGAGCCTCTCGCCTTCCTCTCCGGCCCCGACCCGCTCCGCACACTCGGGATCATCAGCGGCGGCGCCCAGCGGGAGCTCTATCAGGCGCTCGGCGAAGGACTGGACGCCTACATCACCGGCGAAGTCTCGGAATGGGTGATGAACGTGGCCCGGGAAGCCGGCATCCACTACCTCGCCGCCGGCCACTACGCGACGGAAAGGCTGGGCATCCGCGCCCTCGGCGAGCACGTGGCGGAGAAATTCGGCATCGAGGCTGAATTCATCGACGTGCCGAATCCGGTGTAGGAGAACACCACCGCGGGAGGTTCAACCCTACCCGACCCGCTTCAGAATCTCCCGCCGACGACGTCGATGTCGTTGGTGAAGCGGGGCTCGCCGAAGAAGATGGTGGCCATCGAACCGGTCACGAAGTACCGCAGGCCGATCCTCTCCAGGGCCTCGACGACG
>DASUEN010000289.1:0-26673 GCA_036275055.1 Thermoanaerobaculia bacterium | reverse complement strand
GCGATGCTCTCCTTCTCCAACTTCGGCTCCAACACCCACCCCGCGGCCCGCAAGGTCCGCCGCGCCGTGGAGATCGTCACCGCCCTCGATCCGCACCTGGAGGTGGACGGCGAGATGCAGGCCGACACCGCCGTTTTCGAGCAGATCCTGCATGAAAGCTACCCCTGGAGCCGCCTCCGGCAGGCGGCCAACGTCCTCATCTTCCCCGAGCTGCAGTCGGCCAACACCGCCTACAAGCTGATCTGGCGGCTGGCGCGGGCCGAGGCCATCGGGCCCATCCTGCTGGGGATGGCGAAGCCCATCCACGTGCTGCAGAGCGGTCTGGAGGTCAGCGACATCGTCAACATGGCGGCGCTTTGCGTGGTCGATGCCCAGGAGCTCGGCGGCTAGTGTAAACTTGAGCGGATTTGCCATTCACTCAAGGAGGTCCATTGTCATGAAGCGTTTCACCATTTTCGCGCTCTGCGCTGCCGCCCTGCTGGCCGTGGTGCTGGTTCCCGCCCTCTCCAACGCGGCGGCCGGGGACAAGCCCCGCATCGCCGTCCTGGAGTTCAAGAACAAGGCCGACAACCAGTGGTGGTATCACGGCGGCGCCGCCGCGGCACAGGACGTGTTCGTCACCGAGCTGGTCAAGAGCGGCAAGTTCCGCGTCGTCGACCGCGAGCAGCTCGAGGCGATGATGCAGGAGAAGCACCTCACCCAGTCCGGCGACATCGACAAGGGCACCGCCATGAAGCTCGGCAAGATCCTGGGCCTCAACTACCTGCTGACCGGTGCGGTCACCGAGTACGGCACCACCGACGTGGGCGGCGGCGGCGGCGGCGTCTCGGCCGGCAAGCGCAAGTTCGTGGCGGCATTGAACGCCCGGCTGATCAACGCCAGCACCGGCGAGGTGGTGTGGGCCGACGAGGCGAGCCAGGAGGAGTCGAGCATCAAGGTCTCGGTCTTCGGCTTCGGCGGCGGCGTCGACGACAACCGGATGTTCGACAAGGTGATGAAGCCCTGCATCCAGAAGCTGGTCGCCAGCCTCAAAGCGGCCGACATCTGAATCCCCGGCCCCTGAAAGCGAAACGCCCGGCTTGCGCCGGGCGTTTTGCGTCTGTGCTGGAATGACGCTCAGCGCACCGGGGGTTTGAAGTTCACCCGCAGGGTCATCCACATCTTCACCTTCACGCCGTCTTTGGTGGCGGCCTGGAAGGTGGCCCGCCGGGCGGCGTCCAAGGCGGCTTCGTCGAAGCCGAAGCCGGCCTTGGGGCCGAGCCGCTCGGCATCCATCACCCGTCCCCGTTCGTCGACCAGCACCTTGATGTCCACCGAGGCCGCGCGGTTCAGCCGCTGGGCCGCGGGGGGGTAGCGCGGATCGAGCTGACCCTGGAGCTTGGGGCCGGCGACTCCGGGGCCGGGCTGCACCAAGTCGCCCAACTGCACCCCCTGCGCCGCGGAGGGCTTGGCGGCGGCCGGGGCCGGATTGGCGGGCGGCGGGCTGGCGGGGGCCGGCACGGGCGGGGCGGCAGCGCGCTCGGTGGCCGGGGACTGTGCCGGCGTCGGCACGGGCGCGGGTACGGCGGGCTTCTCCGGAGCCGGCGCGGGGACCTGCGGCTCGGGATTGCGGGCGGCGGTGCGGGTCTCGGGCGCCGCGGCGGGCGCTGCCGAGGACGGCCGCTCGGCGTTGGCCTTGCGGGTGTCTTCGAGCTGCTGCTGGAGCTGCTTGATCCGGTCGTCGTACTTCTTGGTCAGCTCCTTGTTCCCCGCGTCGACCATCTGCTGGATCTGCGCCCTGATCTGCTCCTCGGAGGGGCCGGCCGGCACCGGGGTGGCGGCCGGGCCCGGCGTGGGCAGGGAGGCTGGCTGCGTCGCGGGGGTCGGGCTCGCCGCGGCGGGGGCCGGCGCGGACGAGCGCCCGAAGAGGAAGTAGCCGCCGCCACCCAGAGCGGCGAGGAGCAGGACGGCGGCGAGGCCGATCCACAACCCCTTCTTGGACGGCTCGGGCGCGGCCTGCGAGCGGGTGCCGGAGAGAGTGCCCGAGAGCGTCCCTTCCCGCACCCCGGTCCCCTCGCGCGGCGCCGCGGCAGCCGCCACCACCGGCACGGGGGCGACCGCCACCGGCCGCTTCGGCATCTCCAGCTTCTTCTCCGCCTGCATCTCCTGGCTCTCGCGCTCGATCTCGTCGCGGAAGAGGTTGTGCATGAAGAAGGCGAGGTTGAAGGTGGTGGGGCTGAAGTGGCTGTCGATCATCAGCTTCGACAGCGTCTTGTGCCAGGTCACGGCGTCGGCGATCCGCTGCTCGCGCCCCACCAGGCTCTTCTTGAGCAGGGCCGCGATGGGGGCGGGCAGCGGCGTCCCCTCGTTGGGGAGCTCGGCGCCGTCGATCGCGGCGGCGTAGCCGTCGGCGGACCCGCCGGCAGGGAGGCGTTCGCCGGTCAGCAGCTCGTAGAGCAGGGCGCCCAGGGAGTAGACGTCGTCGGCGCGGGAGGGGGGGGCCCCGGCGAGTGCCTCGGGGGCGAGGTAGGGGCGGATCCCCTCGTCCTGCCAGCCGCCGGCCGCCAGCTCGCGCAGGCCGGGGGCGACCTCGAAGCCCAGCAGGCGGGTCTCCCCTTCGTTCGAGATCATCACCAGTTGCGGCACCACGAAACCGTGCATCACCCGCTCGTCCTGGAAGCGGCTCTCGAGGGCCGCGGCGAGGGCGAGCGAGATCCGTTCGGCGATCAGCAGGGCGTGATCGGTGGGCACCGGCGAGTGCTGGCGGGCGGACTGGGCGAAGACGTTCGCCAGGTTCTTCCCCGAAATGTAGTCGTAGGCGACGTAGGGGAAGCTGCGCACCCGCCCCAGGTCGACGCCGTTGCCGATGTTGGGGCTCTTCAGGATCTGGTGCAGGCCGCCCCGGTCCGCGACTTTGGTCCACAGCCTCTCGCCGTCGAGCCCCTTGCCGTTGAACACCCGGAGCAGCACCACCTGCTCCATGCTCTCCTGGCCCACGCGGCCGGCACGGAAGGTCTCGCCGAGCGGGTCCTCCACCAGTTTCTTGAGCAGCAGGTACTTCCCAAACTCCTCCGGGATGTTCATCAGGCGCCTCCTGCCAGTTGTAGACACGTACCTGCCGCTTGATACACCAGCGGTCGGGAACTGTCAATCAAAGGATGGAGGCCGCCGCCCGAGACCCACTGCCCAGAGGCCCGATGCGGCAGTCTTCAGCCGCCGGCTGAAGACGTGTTCAAGGCCACGGCGGCCCGAACGAGGGCCTTCAGAGCCTCCTCGTCCAGCTTGTCGCCTTCGTGGAAGTCGATGGCGCGCCTGACGTTGCCTTCGAGACTGGAATTGAAGAGGCCTGAAGGGTCCTTCAGGGAGGCTCCCTTGGCGAAGGTCATCTTCACGGCGTTCTTGTACGTCTCGCCGGTGCAGATCAGCCCGTCGTGCGACCAGACTGGATTCCTCCACTTCCACTCCTCGACCACTTCGGGATCTGCCTCCTTGATCAGGGCGCGGAGCCGGGAGAGCATCTCGCCCCTCCAGTCGCCCAGATCCTCGATTCTCGCGTCTATCAGCTCAGATGGAGACTCGGCTGTCTTCGACGGGCTCTTCTTCATGGTACCTGCCTTTCGCTTGTCTCCCTTCCCTTGCGCAGGAGCACTAGCCCTGCCAGGTCTTCGGCTGCAGGATGCGGATCTGGTTGCCGAACGGGTCGCGCAGGCCGCAGTCGATCCCGTAGCCGTGGTCGGTCGCCTCCTGCGTGAACTCGACACCCTTGGCGCGGAGCCGCTCGTACGTGCCGAAGCAGTCGTCGGTACGGAGCACCATGACGACCCCGGTTGCGCCCTTCGTGACGAGCTCCCGAACCTGCTCGGCGGTCTTCTCCTCCATCACCGGCGGGCCAGGGACATCGAGCACGATCTCTGGGACCGGTTCGCCGGCGACGCCGACGGTCAGCCAGCGGAAGCCGCCCTGGGTGTAATCGGCCTTGACCTCCAGTCCGAGCTTCCCGACGTAGAAGTCGAGCGCCTCCTGGTGATCGAGGACCCAGACGTGTGCGTGGGTGATTGCGTTGAAGTTCTTCATGCACCGACCTTACCACCGGCGCTCACCGGCTGTCTTCTCCGAAACTGCTCGGTCGCGCCCATGCCATCGTGAAGCAGGTGGGGACCGCGCCCGGTGCCGGCGCGCTGCTGCGGCGGTAAGCGAGCGGCGACTGGCCGACGATCGCGCGGAACGTGCGGCTGAACGTACCGAGGCTGGTGAAGCCGACGTCGAGGCAGATGTCGGTGACGCTGCGGCTGCTCTCGCGCAACAGGAACATCGAGCGCTCGACCCGGCGGCGCTGGAGGTAGCGGTGCGGCGTCTCGCCGAACGTCGCGCGGAAGGTCCGGATGAAGTGCGCCTCGGAGACGTAGGCGATCCGGGCCAGCGCGGCGACGTCGAGCGGCTGGGCGTAGGCGCGATCCATCGCGTCGCGCGCGCGGAGCAGCCGGCGGTTGCTCTCCTCGACGGCGCGGCTCATGGGCCGCGAGCGTAGCATGGAGGTGATGGGCCTAGGCGCTCCCCGTAAAGTTAGCGCCTATGGAACGGCGGCCTCAGCCGGCAGCGCGGCGTACCTCTTCCGCGAGCTCCACCACCGTGGCCGGATCGACGTCGTGGGTGTCAGCGGCGCGCATGAGTGCCTCGTCCGTCAGGGCGAGACGGACTGGGGCAAGGTCACGCGCGATTCCGGCCGGCTGCCAGCCCTGCTCGCCGCGCACCAGCAGCCGCAGCACGTCGGGGCGCGCGTAGTGGCCCATCGTGTCGACGATGGCCTTGATCGCCTTGATCATCCACGCTTCGAGCTCTGCATAGACGAGCGCCTCGCCATAGACTGGCCCTGCCAGCGCAACGCCGAGCGGTGTCACGACTTCACTGCCGCCCTGTGCATAGCTGATGTTCATCTTGTCCTTGTAGGGAAACTCGGAGGACACGTCCGCGTCGTTCAGCACGTCGCAGGCCGAGACCACGAACGCGCCAGCCTCCAAAGCGTGCGCGCGCACCTCGAAGTGACCCCAGAAGCCGCCGGCTCGCTCCGGCTCTACGAGCTGCGGCCCCGTATGCAGCTCGAACGAACCGGGGAATACCGCGACGTGGATGTCCTCGCCCTGCGCGATCATGCATGCACGCACCAGCGTCATCACGTGCTCGCCGCAGATCAGACCGCCGAGCCGCCCGATATCCGTGTCGAAGACCACGAGGTCACGCGCATCCCCCTGGCCCCAGAACGTGCGCTCGGTGAAGGTCGGCATCAGTTTGCGATGTCGGCCGAGCACCGTGCCGTCGGGCGCGAAGAAGATCAGGCTGTTGTAGATCGTCTGGATGTCCGGTCGCGGGTCCATCTCGTTGCAGCCGAGCACGACGTACACCCCTGCGCGCCGGACGGCGTGTGCAATACGCTCGCTGTCCTCGCTCGGCACGACCAGCGCGTTGTCCCGGAACAGGACGCGCCCTCCGGCCCACTGCGGCAGCGGCGAGTCCCATCCTTCCGTCCAGTACGGGTAGCCGGCGAGCCAGACTTCGGGGAACACCACGAGGTGCGCGCCGTTGCTCCCGGCCTCTTCGATCGCAGCGCAGGCGCGCGCCACACTCGCGTCCCGGTTCATGAACACCGGGGATTTCTGGGCGATGGCGACCTTCACCTTCTCCCGGCCACCGAGCACCCGCTTGGAAGGCTTCGCTGCCATGACGAGCTCCTTTCGATTGCAGGATCGTACTCCTGGTTTCGGCTCGTATTTTAGCATGCCTTCGAATCTGTAGGCTACTCAGGGTTCTCCTCCGCCATTCGGCAGCGTCTCGTTAGGGCGATCTTTTCGAAAAAAGTCGTAGAACGACGTGGCCCTTCCACATCCAAAGCCCCGAAAGGACGAGTATGGGAAGGAAGACGAACCGAACAGCGGGGGCGTACTGTGGAATGTTTTCGAACGGACTATAAATATATCCGAGTATCGGAATGCTAAAGACGATGTGAATCCAGCGAAAAATCGAACGTTTGGTGCCTTGGTTCATGATAGTCGATCGCCTCCTAGTGATCGAGGATCCAGACGTGGTGAGGACCTTACCACGGCGCTGACCGGCTGTCTTCTCCGAAACTGCTCGGTCGCGTCCACGTCAGAGTGCGAGCACGTATCGCGCAAGTTGGCCGAGTCGCGCGCGCGTTTCGGGTTGCATACGGGCCGCGAAGTCGGTCGCGGCACGCCCTTCGCGAGGAACGAACGCGCCTTGGAGCGAGCGGCGCGGGCCGCTCGATGTGTTTGCAGTATGCCCGTGCCAGGCGGACCCGTTGAAGATGAGTAGTGAGCCCGCACTGCCGCACGCCAAGACCTGCTCGTCGTGTTCGGCCCGCAGATCTGCAAGGGTGTCCTCTGGGGAACCCGGCCACCGGTGCGAGCCCGGCACGAAGCGCGTCGCGCCGTTGTCGGACCGAAACTCGTCGATCATCAGGATGAACCCGAGGAGCGGCCAATCCGAGGAGTCGCGCCGAACGTCAACGTGGAGCTCCTGGGCGGGCGAGTGGGGCCGCAGCGTCCGCCCAAGCAGCGAGCTGAGCTTGAAGGGGCGGCCGATGACTCGGCAGCACGCTTCCAGCAGAGGCGGAAATATGTAGAGATCATCGAACGCAGCGCCACGATTCACGAAATCGTTCACCTTCGTCGAGGTACTGCCGATTTTCATGTCGCCGCCAGCCGCCGACGCCATAGCGGCGGTGTACGCCTCGACCAACGATTCCATCCGCTCCGCCGGCACCGAGCCGGGAAGCACGACAAAGCCTCGCTCCTGCAATTCTGAGGTGGCATCCGTCGGGAGCTCGTTCCCCGCGGCCAACGTATTGAACCAGTCGGGCATAGGAATTAGCGTAGGTTCTGAAGCCGCACCTCTCGTGCCACGAGCTTCAATCGTGCCGAAGAGCTCGCGGCCTCCACCACTGCAAGTGGCCAGACGCCGCGGCATGCTGCCAGACCCGCAGGCGCCTGCGGCGGTCCCGGTGGCCGCTCCAGGTAGTCCCCAGACTCCATAGTCCCACATACCGCGGCAACCTCAGAGCCTTGCTGTCGGGGTATCTTATCGAATCGCGGGCAAGCGCTGCACCCACGCACTACCGCAATCTCGTTGCGCGAGAGCCGGAACCGGGTTCGTGACTCCGCCCTCCGTGTCTGCCACCCGGCCCTCCGCCTCTGCGACAGGCGGAAGGCGAACGGAGAGAGGGCGAGCCCGTCTTACGACACGGAGCCTCGCTCCCCCGCCCCTGCGCACCGCTTCCGCGACACCGTCCTCGCGAGTTGCAAAGCGCCGCTCTGGAATTGTCTCGCGCTCCTGGCGAAAGGCGTGACGCGATTCGCGAGGAGTGTGTCGCAATTCGGGAGGGCGCTGTCGCAATTCGGCTGGCAGTGAGGCAATTCGGCGGGTGCCACACGGCCCAACGGAATCGCGTGTCGCAATTGCAGAGGGGCGTAACGCCATTGCGGAGGGCGCCATGGCAACTCGGGAGCGCGGTGTCGCAAAACGGAGGGGTACCGTGGCGCGAGGGGAGGGCGCGACCGTAAAACCCGTTCGCACTGTCGCAATTCCCGGGGGCGATGGCGTGGAGAGCGAGAAGGTCCGCGCGACTGCACCGGATCGAGCCGCCGGCGGGGGGCTCGGGCTCTTGACAACCTCGAAAAGTATCTACATCCTATAGCTATGGCAACAGCAAAGCTCTTCCAGCACGGTGGCAGTCAGGCTGTTCGGCTGCCCAAGGACTTCCGCTTCGAAGGCACGGAAGTGGAGATCGAGAAGCGCGGCGATGAGGTGGTTTTGAGGTCCAGGCCGAAGCCTCAGTTGAAGACCCTAGCGGATGTCGCGCGCTTCATGCACGAGAACTTCCCCGAAGGCCGAGACTTTCCGGATCGCGAGCAGCCGCTGAGTCCTCAGATTCGAGACCTTGATCTGGATCAGGATTGACTGTGAAGTACATGCTGGAAACTTCCGTCTGCGTATCGCTGATCCGGGGGCGAGCGCCGGCGGCGCGCCTGCCTGCGGCCTCGGAGTGCGTTCTCTCCACGATCACCGTTGCAGAGCTCGAAGTTGGGGTTCGCCGTTCCGTCCGTCCGGCTGCGCAGCGAAAGGCTGTAGATGCCTTCACCGAAATCTTTGAAGTGCTGGCTTGGGATCTACGGGCCACGAGCTACTACGGCGACTTGCGCGTTGATCTGGAGAAGCGAGGCATCGTCATCGGTCCGCTCGACATGCTCATCGCGGCCCATGCTCTCCGACTTGGGGCGACCCTCGTGACCGCCAATTTCCGAGAGTTTCGGCGCGTGGCCGATTTGCAGTGCTTGGAATGGAAACAATAAGGCGCAGATGCTTTTCGGCTGGCACTTTTTCTGGTCCGGCGCGGTTCATGGCCGGGGTTTGAACGGCAACGATCGAACGCCGAGAGCGATGTCGCGCAAAACGTCGACTACCAGGAGGCGTTCTGCAGCCTGTACGCGTTGGGCAAGGGTGTCGGGTGTGTCTTCTGCGACGATCTCGACCGTTCGCTGTGCAATGACGAGGCCCGTGTCGTAGTCGTGATCTACGAGATGGATGGATGCACCAGAGACGGTGTCGCCGGATGCGATGACTGCGCGATGGACGTTCGCGCCAAACATTCCCAAGCCGCCAAACTTCGGAAGGAGAGCCGGATGTGTGTTGAGAATGCGACCAGCGTAGCCCCGCAGAGTGATAGGTCCGAGCTTCTTCATAAAGCCAGCGAGAAGCACGACATCGGCATTGGCGGCCTCGATGCTGCGACATACGGCTCGATCGAGGTCGATCGGGTCGGGGTGGGTCTTGCTAGAAATGTGGTGAGTTGGAACACCGAGCGCCTGAGCCCGGCAGAGCGCTCCCGCCTCGGAGTTGTTCGAGATGACGACGACGACTCTGGCAGGTAACCAGTTTTGGACACAGGCGTCGAGCACTGCTTGGAGCGTGGTGCCCTGGTGAGATGCGAGGACAGCAATGTTCATTGGCCGTCAGGAACCGCGTCGGAAATGCTTGAGCAAAAGCTCTTGGGCGAGATCGAGGCCTGTCTCTGTCGCGCGTTAGGCGGCTCCCTTCGGCTTAGCATTATACCCACGCTCCCCGAAGGGTGAGAGCTTATCAAGCCACAACGACTCCAAGACCCTCAAGTCCTCCTTCGGGTCATAGTCGGGACGTTCCGGCGGGGTGAGGGTGTCGAGGATCTCGAACTCGAACGCCTCCGGGCCGAGCTCCGCCCAGTCCTTCTGGAGCTCGCGGTTACGGTGCCCGCCCATCCGGAGCTCCGCGCGATGGCGGTTGAGGATCGCCGGGAGGTCAACGCTCGCCCCGACCAGCAGTTTCCCGTTAACGGTATTCCGGACCTGATAGACGCCCATAGGGCGCCAGCTCTCCTTGTACTCACGCGTCAAGGCTTTTTTGTCCATAAACATTCCTTACTGCTTCAGTGTTGGGTTGTCCGGGTTGATTCGTTCCATGGCCGTGAGTGGTCTCCTACGAGCTCAGTCCTCAGCTCACCGCTTTCTTCACGAGCGCGCCGACCCTTGCCTCTTCAGCGGCAGTCAACTCCTTCAGCGCGAAGGCGACCGGCCACAGGGCGCCTTCGTCGAGGTTCGCCGTGTCGCTGAAGCCGAACGTCGCGTACCTCGTCTTGAACTTCTGCGCGCTTTGGAAGAAGCAGACGACCTTGCCGTCCTTGGCATATGCGGGCATTCCGTACCAGAGTCTCGGCGAGAGGGCTGGCGCGCTAGCTTTGATGATGGCATGGAGCCGCTTGCCCATGGTGCGATCCGGTTCCGGCATCTCGGCGATCTTCGCGAGCACGGCGCTTTCACCGTCCGCCTTGTCCGCGCGTGGGCCGCGGCGCGTGGCCGTCTTCAGCTCTTGGCTGCGCTCCTTCATCGCGACTCGTTCCTCGTCCGTGAATCCCTTGACTTTCTTGCCGATCGCGGTGGTTCTCTTGACGGACTTCTGCGTGTCTTTCTTTGGGCTCAAAAGAAACCTCCTCATACCCAAGCTGGCGAAGAGCGGCCAACCTTTAAGCGTCTATCGAGATCCTCGGTCCTATGGGGGAGTCTTGCAGCCTACGCCGATCGTAGTCTCCCATCACCCAGCACCTTGGAGACGGCGGTCATGGTATTCCAGTTGCGCGTTGTAGCCGGTACTCCGAACAGCCGGTCCAACGTTCCGATATAGCTGATCGCCCGCATCTGGCGTCGGTATTCGCCCACCAGAAACCGGCCTTTTCGCGAGAGAATCTTCATCACCCATTTGCCGCTGTCAGGACAGCTCATGGGTAGGGAAGGCGTCAAGCGAGGTCGCCCGGCCAGGACGCTCACGAAACGGATGATGTCGGGCTGCACCGGGTCGTCCGTGAAATAGTCCTGAGCGAGCAGGCTGGCAAGCTCCTGCCCGCGGAAGATCACGACATCGGCATCGAAGGGAAGCCTCCGCGCCACCTCGGCGCGGAGCCGTGATTGGGTGACTGGCTTCCGGATCACGAACGTACCTGCTGCGCCGATGTTGACGGCATCGAGGTGCCTCAGTTGTTGAGCGAGCGTCGTCGGCCGGAAGGTCCGGTGACCGCCAACGTTGACGCCCCTCAAGAGAACCACGAGTGCCACGCGTCTTTCCTTGTCGCCTCAGGTTTTTGGCTCCCCAGGCGGGAGCGAGAGCTGCCCCGCCGGGTCGGTGGCCAGCGACAGTTGGCCCACCTCGGCTTGCAGCAGTGACAACCGGCCCACTTCGGGCGCGGCCAGGGACAATTGACCGGGCGAGGCAGCCGGCAGGCGGGACTGGATCTCGGTGATGGCCTGGCGGGTGGCCTCGCCGATCTCCTGATCGCGCGGGGAACGTTCGGCCGCTTCCTGGAGCGGCAGCACCGCCGCCGCCGAGCCGAGCCGGCCCAACTCCTTCGCCGCAGCCACCCGGACCTCCGCTTTTTTGTGCTGGAGGGCCTGGATCAGCGGCGGTTCGGCGGCTGCGCTTCCAGCCGCTCCCAGGGCCTGGGCCGCGGCGACGGCGACCTCGCCCTTCTCGCGCACCACCACCTTCGCCAGGGCCTTGACGGCCGCTGCCGTGCCGCTGCGGCCGAGCACCTCCAGACAGGCGCGGACCGTTTGGATGTGGCGCCTGCGCAAAGCCTGGACGAGGATGGCTCTCGTGTGTTCGAACGTCAGCTCCAGGCCCAGAGCCGAGACGGCCTGCGCGCTGTAGTCGTCGTCCTCCTCGCTCGCTGCAAGTTGCATGAGGACGTCGCGGCCTTCGGCGCCCAATTCCCTGCCTGCCCACAGCCGGACCTTGGGGCTCGAGTCCGAGCCGGCCCTGCGAAGCACCTTGACCGTCGCCGGATTCTCAGGGAATTCACGGACCAGGAGGATCAGGTTCTGAAGCCGCACCTCTGGCACGGGATCCCGGCGGGCGTTCCGGACCAGGCGGAGGGTGACGTCCCTTGGCCGCGAGAACCGGTGGCCAAGGTCGAGGAGTCGGGGCAGGAGGTAAGAGAGTTGCCTATCGGACGTCTCCGCCTGAATCTCGCCGTCAACGATCTCCAGCCGACCCTTGGTGTTCATGCTGAGCAGCAGACGTCGCACTTCCGCATCGAGCAGCGCGCACACGAGCCGCGGCGGCCCCCCGACGTAGAACGTGCTGTCGAAGGGCTCGTCCCCGACTTCGATCCCCCGCATCTGCGGCAAAGGGCGACGGATTCTCACGTCGGAGAAACCCGGTAGCCCCGGAACCACGACGACCTGAAGGCTGGATTCGGAGCTGCGGGGGGCCTCGATCCGCACCTCCAGCGGTCCCGCTCGTGCCACGAGCTTCAATCGTGCCGAAGAGCTCGCGGCCTCCACCACCTGCAAGTGGCCAGACGCCGCGGCATGCTGCCAGACCCGCAGGCGCCTGCGGCCGTCCCGGTGGCCGCTCCAGAAAGTCCCCAGACTCCATAGGCCTCTGGCGCCTATCAGAATGCCGATCACGGAGCCCATCAAACCAAGGAAGCTCAAGTCCCACATACCGCGGCAACCTCAGAGCCTTGCTGTCGGGGGTATCTTATCGAATCACGGGCAAGCGCTGCACCCACGCGCTACCGCAATCTCGTTGAGCGAGAGCCGGAACCGGGTTCGTGACTCCGCCCTCCGTTTTTACCTCCCGGCCCTCCGCCTTTGCGACAGGCGGAAGCCGAACGGAGAGAGGGCGAGCCCGTCTTACGACACGGAGGATCGCTCCCCCGCCCCTGCGCACCGCTTCCGCGACACCGTCCTCGCGAGTTGCAAAGCGCCCCTCTGAAATTGTGTCGCGATCCTGGCGAAAGGCGTGACGCGCTTCGCGAGGAGCGTGTCGCAATTCGGGAGGGCGCTGTCGCAATTCGGCTGGCAGTGAGGCAATTCGGCGGGTGCCACACGGCCCAAGGGGATTGCGTGTCGCAATTCCGGAGGGGCGTAACTCCATTCCGGAGGGCGCTATGGCAGCTCGAGAGGACGCTGTCGCAAACCGGAGGGGCGCTGTCGCAAACTGGAGGGGCGCCGTGGCGCGAGGGGTGGGCGCGACCGTAAAACCCGTTCGCGCTGTCGCAATTTCCGGGGGCGATGGCGTGGAGAGCGAGAAGGTCCGCGCAACTGCACCGGATCGAGCCGATCTGCAGTGCTTGGAATGGAAACAATAAGTCGGCGATGCCGATAGGTGTTCCCCCACCCTTCGTGGCCGGAGGGAAACGACTCGTGCGCCGATCATAGTCTCCCGTCACCCAGCACCTTGGAGACGGCAGTCATGGTATTCCAGTTGCGTAGGCCAGGGGGCCTAACGGCCTCCTGGCTAGAGGATCATCAGAGTCTTTTGCGGCGGTAAGCGAGCGGCGACTGGCCGACGATCGCGCGGAGCTAGCTTAGCTAGCAGTTATTAATACCACTGCAGCAATCGGACCAAACGCTGGGCGTGCAGTTGGTTCCGCAGCTTCCATGCGGAGCGCAAATGCTTGGATTTTGGGCGCAAACGCTCGGAACCTCCGTGTCGGCGCCGACGACCTCCTTAAGAGAGCTGTCCAGGGAACGTAGGGTTTCACGATTGAGGACTAGCCTACTCACCTTCTTCACAAAGACCTCCCTTCAGAAAGAATGCAGAGAGAGTCTAGGGCAATTCGTACCAACATGCAACTGCTAACTGTCTGGGCGACGGTCGGCGGCGCAGCAGGACCCCGATCTGCCCGCGGCCGCCCAGGGGCGGATCGACGAGGCCAAGTATCTGCGGCGGCGCGCCGAGTATGCGGCGACCCTGCGCGGGTTGAAGACGCCGGTCCCCCCGTACGCGCGGATCGAGGCCATCGGTACCCTGGAAAAGCAACAGCGCGCCTTCGCCGCGGACTCGCGCCATCCGGATGAGGTCTGGATGTTAGGTCGATAAATACGCCTGTACCTCCACGTTATGCGCCATACCATCTTCATTCGTAGCCCACGCGCGCACATACGGACCTATTACAAGCGCTCTCAAGATGTGAACCTGGTCAATGCTTCCAATATAGGGAAAGTCCACCTGTAGTAAGCGAATCACTTGTCGCACAGCGGAGTAGGCCCTGAATGTCCTTGCTTGGATCGAAGTAGCTCCCGAAATTGAAGAAAGCGCTAGTTTCTTGGCTGCCGAGACCCGGTACGATCGAAAAAACTAGCTCCAGAGTGAACCCGCGTTGCGTTCCACTGAAAAGGGGATCAGATATAACATACGCATTGATAGTACGGTAGCCATCAACGTTAAACTTGAGTGAACCGATCCCGCTTCTCGCATTCACAAGGGTTTGCGGAATGAGCGTCAAGAGATTGGTACAAGCTTTAACACAGCCTGGAGCGAGAATGGGAGGCTCCGTAAGTTTCTTCATCGCCTCCTCGTCAATTGCTGGCAGGTAGAAGTCCCGATCAGGGTACCTTGGATTAATAGTTTTGACCAATTGAGTTTTGATTCCTGCGGCGGGCTGATTCGAGTAAGTCATGGCGACCTCCTTTCTCGATCTATCGCGATGGTCTGTTATCGATCTCGGCACATGCCGAGCCGGTTACCAACTCTGTGCTGTGTACTGTCGCGACAAGGCGGAGTATCTCAGCCCCCTCAAGCCAGAGATCTCTCCGAGGAGGAACTGCGACAGGTGTCCCCTTAAGGGGATCATCCGATGACCTTGCGAGCCTTGCGAAGATGGCGGGGCCCAGCTGGCAGGGACAGACGGAAGCCAAACCGCGTGTGAGTGCCCTTAGGGCTACCCCCCTACGCCCCCGCGGGCTCGGCCCAGGTAGAAGTCCCTGCGGGCGGTCACGAACGCCTCGATCGATTGGGGCGGGATGCCTGTCACGCGCTCGACGCCGTCGGCTGTGCGATCGTAACGGTTGTCCCGGTGCAGCCGCGCCATGGTGGCGACGTGCTGTTCGGTGTGCGGCGGCAGGCCCATCCTGGAGAGCCCGGCCTGCCACCTTTCCAGCGGCACGTCCACATAGGACACTGGACGATCCAGCGCCCGAGAGAAGGCCGCGGCCAGCTCCGTCATGTCGACCGAGCTCGGCCCGGTCAGCTCGTAGACGTGCCCGATGTGCGGAGCTGGGTCGCGGAGCACGGTGGCGACGACCCGGGCGACGTCGTCCACGGCGACCGGCGAGGTGCGTCCGGTGCCGAACGGCAGCGCGATCGTGCCGTTTTCCTGAATCGACCGCGCCGCCATCGTGGTGAACAGCGCAGTGTCCAGGAACACCGTCGGCCGGATGTGCACCACGGGCAGGCCGGACCAGTTCAGTACCTGCTCCGCCAGCCAGTGCAGCCGCTGCTGGTGCGACTCCTCGGTACTGGTGGCGGTCATCTGCGACACCGTCATCTGCGACAGGTCGACGAGGGCCTCCAGCTTCCCGTACTCCTTCGCAACGGAGGCCACCACGGTCGCCGCCAGCAGGTGGTCCGGCGACACGGCCATCGCGAAAAACATCCGCGCCACGCCCTGCAGCGCGGCCGCTACCGTCTCGGGCCGGGTCAGGTCCCCGATGACGACCTGGGCGCCGAGCCCCTTCAGCTCAGCCGCACGCTCGTCCTCGCGACGGGCCATGAAACGCACCGGCACGTCCTGAGCACGCAATTGCTCGAAGACCGCACGGCCCACGCCGCCGGCACCGGGGATAAGAACAAGGTTGCTGGCAACCATCAGTCAATCTCCTGCCACCGCCGCTCCCGAAGCGCTGAAGCCGGGAATTGCGGGAAAGGCTACACCCTTTCCTAATGCACGTCAATACAGTTCGCCTTGACGTATCAGGATCTCCAGACCTCGGCATTTTCCCAGCCCCTTCACTCCACCGGCCGCGCTCCCAGTCCATAGAGAGCTTCGTAGAACGGCTTCCCCTGGCGGACGAGGTGGATGCGTTTTTCCAATCGCATGCGTCGCAGGACGTCCCCCGCGGTCCGGCTGTCGATGGGCCGGTGAAGCCGGTCGGCGAAGCGCTTGTTGGCCTCCTCGGCGACGTCGGTCCCGCCGAAGGGCTCGCCGCCGAAGACCTGGCTCTCGACGACGGCGCGGATCATCCGGCTGACCATCAGCCGGCCCCTACCGGACTCGATGTCGAGGGAAGTGGAAGAGGGAGACTCCGCCGCGGGCTGAGTGGCGAGGCCCACCGCCGTCGCCGCCGCGGCCCGGAAGGTCTCCAGGTTTGCATTCACCTTCTCGAGCTCGGCTTCGTGCAGCTCCCGCTGCTCGCGGTGGTGCGCCTCCTTCTGGGCGTGGAAGGCCTGCTGCTCCCGATGCACTGCGGCCCGTGCCTCCAGCTTGGCCAGGACTCTTGCGACGGACATCTCCGAGCTCATGATCTCTCTCCTCCCAGGGCTAGAACGCCCTCGCGACGCTGGATTCGGCCTTCCGTTTGCCGCAAAGGATGAGCTCCATGCGGCAATTGACGCACAGATTGCGGTAAATGACACTCCCAATGCGAGGATAACACGACCCACTCTGTTCCGGCGAGGACACTTTGCGGCATTGCGTGCGCCCAATGCCGCGCGAAGAGTGCGCGATGACTGAATGGACATGCTTGTCGTGACGATGGACGTGTATCATGCGGCGATTGACGGACTGATTGCGGTAAAGGAAGGTCTCTTCGCAGGGAAAGAAGGAGTATTTTCCGCAAAATGTGGGTCCATGGCCAGAATAGCTGGTCGCGTTGCGATAAAAAGTGGAGGCTGCGAGAGATCGAGAGGGGTCTTTGCGGCGATGAAAGGGGATCACGCGGCGATGAGAGGACACAATACAGCGAGGGGACTGTCCTTTGCGGCAATGAGGGTGCCTCAGGCGACAATGGGCACATCCAATGCCGCGATCGAAGCTCTCATCACCGCGACGTGTGCGTTACGGGAAAACCCTCATCACCCCGGCCCTCTTCTCCCGACCTCCCCATAGAGGACATGGACGAACGGCTGGCAGGCCGTTCCTGGCTTATCATGGGTTGAGAATCGCGCTCCGGCGCCGAAAGGAGACTCGATGAAGAAGAAGGTCCGTAAGCTCAGCCTCTCCCAGGAGACCCTGAGACGCCTTGACTCCCGGCAGCTCGACGGCCTGGCCGCGGGGATCGCCCCCGGGCCGACCATCCCCCCGTGCAACACCGCCGACATGTCTTGCTACCCGACGGTCTGCTGCCCCGTGAGCTTCAACCCTCCCTGTTAAAGGACATCCCCTCCAGAGGGGGAGCGCTTCCCCTATGGAGGGCGGCTCTCGGGAGCCTACCGCGCGGCGGCTCCCAAAAAGCCCTGGCCCTTTATCCGGCACTTTATCGGTCAGTCCCTGGCGAAGACTTCGTCCGCCGTCGCCGCCGTCGCGGCCTTGGTGAGGAGCCGGCGCAGGACGTCAGGATTGGTCGATCGCTACGAGGGCGGAGCGCGCCGCGTCGTCGGCCGCCAGGCCGCGGGCCTGAAGGACGTCGAGAATGGATTCGCGCAAGGCGCGTTGCTGCCCCTCCTCTCGCCCCTCGCCGCGGACCTCGTCGAGATCCCGGTACCCCTGGCGCTGGAGGAGGTTGCGTAGGGTGACGGCGTGGGCGGCCTCGCGGTCGTAGAGCGCATTCACCGGCACGGGGTTCTGCAGAATTCCCGGCGCTGTGAGCTCCTCGCCCGGAAGGACGAAGCGCGGCTCCACTCCAGTCTCGTGGACCTCGACACGGCGCGGCCCGTTCAGATGGACGACCCAGACCACCCGGGTGCCCGCGGCCAGGAGCTCCGAGATCTTGGCCGCGAGCTCCCGGGCGTCCTGCCCCGTATCGGCGTACTCCACCGCGAGAGGCGGCGCCCCCTGCACCCAGCCGGGCGTATCGGGCACGTTGCCGACGGCGACATCGGGAGCGCGTAGCGTTTCGGACGAGGGGGAATACCCGGTATCGATCCCTGCCTCCTCGACCGCCGGATCGCTGTCGAGCACCGAGCCACCGAGAAGATTGGCGCGGGAGCCGCGCCCGCCGGTGGTCATGCACTGGATGGCGTGGCCGTTGGAGAGTTCATAGGGATCCCCTGACCGGACCTGGTCGGCTCGGAAAGGGCCCTTGGACGAAGCGATGGTTCGGTGCATTGGCGTCGATCTCCAGGCCGCCCCGAGCGGCTGGAGGGATTCTACAACGGAGCGGAGATGCGGAAAAAGTCCCCGAAAAGGAGCCACGGTCTTTTTGCGGTCTTTTTGCGACGCGGCGATGCCGCCCCGGCGTTCCCCCGCCCAGACCGGCGGCGGCGAGCTCCTCCGCCAGCGGCCTCCCCGCAGAAGGTTGTAAGACGCGAGCCCGTTTTTACGTCTTTATAGGGCATGCCAAGAAAACTTCGCTTCGTCCCTCACACCCGGACCCTCATCTCCATCACCTGCCGCACCGTCCAGGGCCGCTTCCTCTTCCGGCCGGGACCCCAGCTCAACGACCTCGTGCTCGGCGTCCTCGGCCGAGCCCAGAGGCGCTACGAGACCATCATTTCAGCTTTTTCAGTGTTGTCCAATCACGTGCACCTCCTCCTGGTCGTCGACTCCGCGAAGGAGGCCGCCAACTTCATGCGCTACACCAAGTCGAAGCTCGCCAGGGAGGTCAACCGTCTCACCGGCTGGCGTGGGCCCGTCTTCGACCGGCGCTACGAGATGACCGTGGTTACTGACGAAGAGGCCGCCCAAATCGAGAGACTGGCGTACGTGCTTTCGCAGTCGGTCAAGGAGGGACTCGTCGAACAGGTCAGCCAGTGGCCTGGCGTGCACTGCGCGGGAGCGCTGATCGACGGTACGCCTCTCGTGGGTCACTGGTTCGACCGTACCCAGGAATTCGCGGCCCGCCTCCGCGGAGAGGACTTCGGACGGATGCGCTACGCGACGGCTGAAACGATCACCCTCTCGCCGATACCCTGTTGGGCGCATCTGTCGCCGGAGGTCTATCGAGCCCGTATCTCACAGATGGTCGATTCCATTGAGGCGGAAGCCGCATGCATCCGAGAGAGCACCGGCGCCGCCGTGCTTGGCGTCGAAGCCATTCTGTCTCGCGATCCGCAACACCGTCCCGCTTCTCTCTCCCGCTCGCCGGCTCCGAGGGTCCACGCCGCTACCAAGGCTGCGCGAAAGGCGTTCTACGAAATCTATGCCGCCTTCGTCAGCGCCTTCCGGGAGGCGTCCGAGAGGTTGCGCCGGGGCGATCGCAACGCGTCCTTCCCCGCCGGCAGCTTCCCGCCGGCCCTGCCCTTCGTGACCGGATAGCGGCCTCGCCGCCGCTCTTTGACAGCCTCACCGCCCGTCGAGGGCCAATCCTCCGAGCTGATTCGCTCGATCCGGGAGAGGTGTGCCCAGTTCAACGACGGGAGGTCACTTTCCGAGACTGAGAGCACCAAGTTTGAAGGTCCGACTGCCGAAAAAGCCGCCAAGATCGCCGGAGAAGAACGTCGCCTCCCAAAATGCCCTGGCACTTTTTCTGGCCTTGGTGAGGAGCCGGCGCAGGACGGCCTGTAGGTACCATCTCGAAGAGCCTGGCTCTTCTACAAGCGCTCAAGCGCTCAGGGCTGCTGCAAGATGACCAGGCAGCTCGGCGTGACGGCGTATACCGTTCCGCCACCCGCGGGCTCGATGGCGAGCTCGTAGATAAAGAGGGAAATGAGGCCCTCTTTGGCCGCCATCCAATGCGTCCCGCGGTCCCGGGAGACGTACACCCCGTCGCCGCTGCCGAGGTAGAGGGGCGATCGCTGCGGGCTGGCTGCGAGGTCGGTCACCAGCAGGCCCGCCGGCAGCCCACCGTCGATGGGCATGAAGGTGCCGCCCTGCCCGGTGCCACGGTAGAGAGAGTGTTGTCCCGGACCAGCCGAGGTCTGTACGTAAAGGTTGTGGCTGGAGTCGGTCTGCAGACGGACGACCGTCTGGCCCCTGGCAGAACGGCCGAGGCTCCTGAAAGTCCAGGTCCGGCCCCCGTTCAGGCTGCGCCAGAAGCCACCTTGCCCGCCGGCGTAGAGGGCTCCGGACGCCGGATCCGCGAACAGGCCCTCCGCGAACAGGCCCTCAAGGAAGTGTGTCCCTGTCCCAAGGTTGAGGACCTTGGTCCAGCTTTTCCCGGCGTCGGCGCTGCGCAGCACGACGTTCCCGACGCTGCTATTCGACTCGCTGAGTACCAAGAGCACTCCGGCACGAAAGGGGTCGGCGATCATCGCGAAGATCCCGGAGAAGCCCGCGGGAAGCCTGCCGTTGGTGTGCCAGGTCCTGCCGCCGTCGACGCTTTGGGAGAAGAATTCGGAGAAGTAGGCGCTGTAGAGCGAGCCGGCGGCGAACGGGTCGGCGATGAGCTTGGCTCCGAAGGAGAAGTCTGTGCCGTCGTCATTGCGCGGCATCCAGGTCTCCCAGGTGGCGCCGCCGTCCTGAGTCCTCGCGAACTGTCCGGGTGGGAAGGAGGGCGTGAGGTGGGGGCCGAACTGCGACGACACCTGCGCATAGAGGGTTCCGGGAGCTCTCAAGTCGGCAATGAGGTTGCCCGCTCTCATCGGCAGGAAACCCGGGTTGGCGACCTGCCAGTGCTGGCCGGAATCGGTGCTCACCAGCAGCCCCACGTCCTCAGCTCCGGCATAGAGACGGCCCGGATGGGCGCGGTCGAGCGCCAGCGGTTGGATCGGGGCGGAGCGTTCGAGGACCTTCGTCCAACTGCTGCCGCCGTCGGTGCTCCTCCAGATCTGCCCCACCGGCTGCTCGAACGCACCGGACGCGGCCAGCAGGAGGGCTCCCGAGGCCGGGTCGAAAACCAGATCGGTAAAACCGCCATAGGCGGGCAGGCCGGCGGCGGCGTGCTCCCACGTCGCCCCTTGATCGTGGCTGCGCACCGGGCCCTGGGGAATCAGGCCGTAGAGCACCCCTGAGCCCGACCTGTCGAACGTGATCTTGGCGATGAAGCCGAGGTCTGCCAGGCGGCCGATGGAGGTCCAGGAGCTGCCGCCGTCGGTGCTGCGCAGGAGGACCGGAACGCCGTCGACATCGACGATCGAGGCCGGCGCGAACACTCGGTTGGAATCGGCAGGATCGACGTCAAGCTCGTAGACGGACCAGGATTCCCCCGGCGGCTGGGGCGGCAGGTCCAGCAGCCTCCAGGTCGCTCCTCCGTCGTCGCTGCGCGAAAGCGTGGAATCCTGGCCGACACCGACCCTCTGACTGGCGAGATACAGCGTTGCCGGCGCCGATGGGGCGATCGCGAAGCCACCGACGGAGACCGAGCTGACGACCTTCCAACTCGCGCCGCCGTCGAGCGTCTTGGCCACACCGCCAGGGCCTTCCGAGTAGAGAACCCGGGGATCCGACGGATCGGTCACGACGCCAAAGTCGGTGCTCGACTGGGGAGTGGGGACCGGCTGCCAAGAGACCCCGGCGTCCACGGACCGCCAGAGGCCCACCCCCTCGGCCGCCGCCCAGAGGGCTCCGCTATCGCCCTCCACCGTCGCCAGACTCGAGACACCTCCGCCGCGCGGGCCCGTGGATACCCAGTGCAGCGCCTGGGCCGACGACGACAGAGCCGCCATGGCGCCCAACGACAGGAGGCCGACGAAGGCTCTCCGACCGACTCCAACGCGCTTCAGCCTGCGAGACCGTCCCGGCATTGCCCGCCCTCCTTCTGTGGTGAAATGTCATTGTAGCATAGATCGGGGTGGGGGCGTGGGGCGGCGGTCTTAGCCGAAGCGCCTGGCACCTATTTAGCTGGCGTGGGCCCGTCTTCGACCGGCGCTACGAGATGACCGTGGTCACTGATGAAGAGGCCGCCCAAATCGAGCGCCTGGCGTACGTACTTTCGCAGTCGGTCAAGGAGGGACTCGTCGAACGGGTCCGCCAGTGGCCTGGCGTGCACTGCGCGGGAGCGCTGATCGACGGTACGCCTCTCGTGGGCCACTGGTTCGACCGCACCCAGGAATTCGCGGCCCGTCTCAGAGGAGAGGACTTCGGACGGATGCGCTACGCGACGGCTGAAACTGTCTCCCTCTCACCAATCCCCTGTTGGGCGCATCTGTCGCCGGAGGTCTATCGAGCCCGTATCTCGGAGATGGTCGATTCCATAGAGGCGGAAGCCGCATGCAGCCGGGAGAGCACCGGCGCCGCCGTGCTTGGCGTCGAAGCCATTCTGTCGCGCGATCCGCAACACCGTCCCGCCTCCCTGGCCCGTTCGCCCGCGCCGCGGGTCCACGCCGCCACCAAGGCTGCGCGAAAGGCGTTCTACGAAATCTACGCCGCCTTCGTCAGCGTCTTCCGGGAGGCGTCCGAGAGGTTGCGCCGGGGCGATCGCAACGCGCCTTTCCCCGCCGGCAGCTTCCCGCCGGCCCTCCCCTTCGTGACCGGATAGCGGCACCGCCGCCGCTCTTTGACAGCCTCACTGCCCGTCGAGGGCCACTCCTCTGAGCTGAATCGCTCGATCCGGGGGAGGTGTGCCCAGCTCAACGACGGAAGGTCCCTTTCCGAGGCTGAGAGCACCAAGTTTGAAGGTCCGACTGCCGAAAAAGCCGCCAAGATTACCGGCGAAGAACGTTGCTCCTAAAAAGCCTTGGCACTTTTTCGGATCCGGGGGAGGTGTGCCCAGCTCAACGACGGAAGGTCACTTTCCGAGGCTGAGAGCACCAAGTGTGAAGGTCCGACTGCCGAAAAAGCCGCCAAGATCACCGGCGAAGAACGTCGCTCCTAAAAAGCCCTGGCACTTTATCCGGGAAAGTGACCTTCCGTCGATTCCAGCGGCTAAGTCTTCCTTGCCCACCTGCGTCTGCGCTGCGCCCCCGACCCTCCGACTGCCGAATTATTACTAAAGTAATAGCCTATGACAAGCGTGGCGATAGGTGGAACAATGGTCTTGCATGCCTCGAACACAGTTTTTCCCTGATCGCCTGCAAACAGGTCCGCGGCGGCGCTCAGAACAAAGAGAACGACCAGTCCAAGCAAAAGCCACTTCGCGAGCCAGAACCTTTCTTCTTCAAGGCGCGCAGGTTCGAGAAGAAGAGGCAGATCACCCTTTCCGGTGGCTATACCTCCATACTGATGAGTCGTTGCTGCCGTGGTCCCTCGATAACCTTCAGTTTGGACACCCATTCCATGCCTCCTATACTTGTGTGGGCCATCCGTCGGTATTGAGATGCGATATCGCACCGCTCGGGCTTTCCAAGAATATTGTCGTACCTCGTTGGACCTCTCCGACTAAAAAGGTTGCAAGTCGCACCGCAGCAGTGACTGCATCGGCGTTATTAGTTAAATCGAGGGCCACCTTGAGAAAAAGAACTTCCTGGAAAGTCCGTGGCGTCACGGTCACTGACAGAGTCGTATAGTCTGACGGTCCTCTCATGTGCAACCATATGCCAGGAAGACCTTCCACAACAAGCTCCCGCATCACCAGTGTTGAATGCTCCTCACTTTTGCTATCTGCGGTGTTCATGGCTGCCTCCTTGAGGTGACGATGAAACGATGCACCTTCCTGCCTAGCTAATGGAAGAATGGTCATGGCAATTTCGGCATCGGATACGGGCGCCAAAAACTACAAGCAACAAAGTAGGATACAGTAACCTACGCAAAAGCCAAGCACGGTTATCAGCCGTAGAATTAGGCCTTTCCATTACCGTCGGCTCCCTCAGGAAGGATGGCTCTTGAGCCGCCTACTCGCTGCAAGACTTAAAAGGATATCGACGCGCCCCTCCCTCGGGTGCCTATGGGGAGCAGGAAATGCCGCGAAAGCTGGAGTCTTTTCAAAGCTCCGGCTTTCGCGAATTACTTCTGACCGTAAGCCTTGATCTTGCCTTCGCTCTTGTGGCCTTCTCTTCGCGTCGCTTGACTTTGCGAGTGGCGGAGGTTCAGGTCGTCATACTCGTACATGATACCTTTGGCAGATCATCACTTAGGAGGCACCCCCTCGAAATGCACTGTGATATAAAGTTTGCAGTTCTGGCCTGAATTGCTCCAACCAATCCACGACCAAACGGTGTCCGTGAGGGGCTGCACTTTAACAAAATGGGTCCAGCCGCAACCTAGACCTTCGCATTTATATGGATCAACCGACGTTATTTTGCCAGGCACTTGGAGCTTTGCCTCAATCATATGCCCATCACCCAAGACCACCGGCGGAAGTACGTAGATGTCATTCTTATTGAACTCTAGGGTTATTGTCTGCGCAGCCATAATATGCCTCCTTGTTTGTCAGATAGCTATTGCGCAAGATGTTTCAACCTTTGACTCTGTGCCGTCTTTTCACTGTCGGCTGGTTTGGGGGGGCCGATCTCCTTTCTGCTCTGACGGTCGGAGCTTCCATAGCTTTCTGTGCAGATTGGCAATTCCAATTGCCGCGATGCCGCGGGCTACCTCGTTACTCGTCCTCCATGGTTTGCACTCCCCGACCTAGTCTCGCCTCGCCTGGCGCCAACCGTTGAGGCGGAGCAGGACAACGCTTAGCGGCGTCCAAGCTCTCCCTGGGGACTGTGCAATTGAGTTGCAGTCGGGAACCATAAGAGCGATCACAAGAAGCATAGTCTAATCTTTGACAGGTCGATCGAAAAAGTCAAATAGGCGGTGCAGCATATGGACATAGCGTGATTCGGTTATGCGCGCGTCTCGACTCAATTACCCAACGACGGTCGTCTCTGAGGCAGCCGACTAGGATTGACTCCGATCGTTGCATGCCTATGATCGGGGGCTACCATTCCAGTCGGACGCTCTCGCTCCGTCCATCCACCCACTCGTGGCTGAGGATGTTTTCGCGGCCAAGCGCTCTCTGATCCGCGAAGAGGAATAGACGCGAGCCGCCGCCCCCGAGCGTGCGGCACGCGGCGACAAGATCTCGCACCCGCTCCTCGCTCGTCGTCACGGTCAAGGCTCGGAAGTTCGGGATGCCGAGGTGCGCCTTGTGGAGTCTTTGCCGCCAAGTCTCTTGGTATGCAAGGAGCTTGCGGCGAAAGGAGGAGGTCTGCAAAAGCCCCTTCCGCGTGATCGGCATGGTGGCCCGATCAGAAGCGGATCACGATCCAAAAAGCCCTGGCACTTTAGCGGGCTCTCCCCTTCGTGACCGGATAGCGGCACCGCCACCGCTCTTTGACAGCCCCACCGCCCGCTGAGGGCCAGTTCCACCGAGCTATCATGCTCACTGGGGAGAGGTGTATCGCTCCAAGGCCCAAGCGTGGACCTCCGTCGTTGCCAACAGCCAAAATCGCAGGCTTGCCTCTCGAACAAGCTGCTCAAGCTGTTCGATCTTCAGAAATGCCCTGGCACTTTTCGGGTTGGGCACCATTCGGGGCAACGGGCCTCATTCGTTACGATGATCGTTCTTGTCCAACCGGCCAACCTGTAGGTCTATCCAGGTTGGCAAGAACGGTCTCGAACGAGGCGAGACCCTGCCTCTCGAGCTTCGTGAGGTAAAGGCCTGCCGTAGCACATCGGGCATCTATTATGGACAGCGGATTCTTATTATTGCCTAAGTTGCCTAGCTTTCTTGCCAGGCGATAGCCTGGATGCTCATCGAGGCTTTGAGGATCCTCTCCTCCCTTTGCAGGATCGACCACGACGAAACGATGCTTCTTCGGTTTCACCCGATAGACTGTTTCGATAACCCTTAGCAAAAGCTCATCCCTGAGACCATGTCCTACAATGTGCCAGGTGATCTTAGTTGCCTTTAGAGCTCGCTTCGCAAGAGCAGCCTGAGCCGCTAGATAAAGCGGGGCGAAGCTTGAGAGCCGTGACAGGAAGCTCTTGTCTTCCCCGGCGATCGCCATAGTCAGGACGTGGCTGATATCGCCATGCAGTTTAACTAGGATACGTTCCTTATCGAGGTTAGATCTGCCGCCGTCATGAAGTACTTGCCGGCTGAGTCGCTCGGCTTCCTCGCTGACCTCAATGGTCCGCCAGGGGCAAAACTCTTGCTCCTTAGCCAATCGGCTAGCCCTCTCAAGCGCACGGTCCGCAAAGCGTGTGTAATTCGTCGACAACCAGACGCTCCAGCGGAGCCTAGCCGCGGCGATCGCTTGCGGCAGGTATCCCCAGTCGAAACGGACAAACTCCCGTCGGAAGCTTTCGCGCAGCTCGTATTCTCGCTGCGCTTTGGCGAGGCCATCTCCTTCAGTTCTTTCTCGTTCCGCTTCAAGGAGGTACGTCCAGTATTCGTCAAGGTTTGAAGCCTCTGCCGCGTTGCGGAGTTTCTGCCACCTTATGTCATCGAGGTCTGCTGGAATTGAAAACCCCTTAGTTTGCTTCAATTTATTCTCGCCATAAAAATTTTTAATCCATCGCTCCAGGAGATCCCAGGTTCCTGGTGTACCTAAGCGCTGCTCCTCAGGCTCTTCCCTCATCTCGAAGCCTGCTCCTGTCACCAGAATGTGTATAGTGTCGTTCTCCTCTTTGCTCTCGGTCCTGTGCGAGCCAAGAAACTCCTCCCGAAGCTTACTGAATGTCCTAGGGCTCTTGTCGTGAATTTCAAACGGATATGCATCTAAGGTCCGAATGCCATGCTCGTACGAGCTGATCAACCGAATTCGCTCCGGGTAGACATCGCTACTGGTTCTCCTGATTTGCTTGACAGCATTCTCCCACTTGTAAACACGGGCGCCATCTTGAGCGGACCCTACCGGTCCACGAACATCTACAAGGAAATAGACGACTGTCTCTTGAGGCAATCGGCGGATTACCCTAGAGAGTCTTTTGCGGAAGTCTCCTTCCGCAGGTACCCACCAGACCGCTATCTCCTGATCCGGCGTCTCGATAGGCTTCGGCAACTCGAAAATCTTCCTTGCCTTCGCGCCTTCGTCCTCTGCACTTCCGAACCCCGGCACACCACCGAGCTCTCGCCAAGTATAAAGCGCAACCTCTATCTTATCGTCGATCACAACGACATTCACCTTCTGTCCAGGATGACCCTCAGGCTTCTCTAATTGCGCTTTGCTTTGGTCCATCTCTCCGCGAATCTTCTTGGGTGAAAGAGGCCTCATTCTTACCAAAAGCTGAGCCTCTTTTCCGGCATCGTCTCGATCGGGCTCCCTTCTTAGACTGACCTCCCACCCAACCATCGACGCTGCAAGGCAACTCAAGTAGAGCCCCACTCCACTTGAAGGTGCTTTTCCACCCCTGTTGGGCACACAGAGTGCCTGTCCACCGAGTCTACAAGCCTGGCTCAGACGCTGCCATCGTTCTTTACCACCTTCCGAGTCGACTGCCACGGGGAATCGCATCACCAATTCCTG
>DASUEN010000288.1:0-44997 GCA_036275055.1 Thermoanaerobaculia bacterium | reverse complement strand
CTCGGTGCCGGCGCCGATGGCCTCCAGGGCCTCCTCGCCGCAGACCGGGCAGACCTTCGGCACCGGGATCATCGAGCCGCAGTAGTGGCAGAGCAACCGGCGGTCCCGGCGGTGGAAGGTGCGCGGCAGGCCGCAGTCGGGGCAGCGGAAGTCCTCGCCGCAGGCGCGGCAGAGGAGCATGGGCGCGTAGCCGCGGCGGTTGCGCAGCAGGATGACCTGGTCGCCGTCCGCGATCGCCCGGCGGATTTCGAGCTGCAGCCGCTCGGAGAAGTGGACCTCCCCGGGGCGGCGGGAGACTCCCTCCTGCCGCAGGTCGACGAGGATCCCCTCCGGCAGCGTCCCCGGGCCGGCCCGCTCGGTGAGGAGAAGAAGCTCCAGCTTGCCGCGCTCGACGTTGAAGCGGCTTTCGAGGCTCGGCGTCGCGGAGACGAGGAGGGCCACGGCCCCCGCGTCCCGCCCGCGCACGAGGGCGAGGTCGCGGGCGTTGTAGCGCGGATCGATCTCCTGCTTGTAGGAGGAGTCCTGCTCCTCGTCCACCACCACGAGCCCGAGGTCGGTCACCGGAGCGAAGAGGGCCGAGCGGGGACCGAGCACCACCCGCGCCTCGCCGCGCCGCACGCGCTCCCACTCCTGGTGGCGCTCGCCGGTGCCGAGCCCCGAGTGGAGGATCGCGAGCTCGCCCCCGAACCGGCGCTCGGCCGTGCGCGCCAAAGCCGGAACGAGGGCGATCTCCGGCACCAACAGGATCACGGAGCGGCCGCGGGCGAGCGTCTCCTCCGCCGCGCGCAGGTAGACCTCGGTCTTCCCCGAGCCCGTCATCCCTTGTAAGAGGAAGGCGCCGGATTCCCGGCAGTCGAGGATCTCGGTGATCCGCCGCAGGGCTTGGGCCTGATCGTCACGCAGGACAATCTTCCCTTCCTTCTCCGGCAATCCCAGGATGTGGCGGCCGAGCGACAGGCGCTCCACCTGGGTGAACTGGTGCAGCACGCCCTTCCCCACCAGCCGGCGGATGACGGCCGCCGTGCATCCCACGGCGGCGGCGACCTCGGCCACCGTCGCCGGCCGGCCCACGGCCGCCAGGTACTCGATCACGGCACGCCCCGCCGCCGAGCGGCCGGCCGTGGCGAGATGGGCGGCGACCTCCCCTGGCGCCAGCTCCACGGCGTTGACGTAGCGGGCCGAGCGGGAGCGGTGGGCCTCGCTGCCGATCCGCCCCCCCTCGGCGAGCAGGGCGAGGATGTCCTCCAGATCCGCCAATCCGGAGCGCGCCTGAAGCTCGGCCACGCTCATCCGCCCGCCTTCGCTCAGGGCGGCGATCACCGCGCTCTCGGCCGGGCTGCGAGGAAGCGCCATGGCGCCGGCATCCGTAAGCCAGACCTTCCGATCCCCCCAAGGAGGAAGGTCGGACGGCAGCATGGAGCGGATCACCTCGCCCAGCGGCGCCAGGTAGTACTCCGCCACGAACCGCGCCAGCTCCAGGAGATCGGTGGTGAGCACGGGCGCGCGATCCAGGATCTCGCCGATGGGCCGAGTCGCCACACCCTCCGGCCGCCGCTGATGGACCTCCACGACGACCCCCGTCAACCGCCGCTTCCCCATCGTCACCCGCGCCCGCACCCCCGGCACCGCCTGCGATTCCCAGGAGGGAGGGATCTCGTAGGTCAAAGGGTCGAGGGGAACGGGGAGGGCGATGTCGGCGAAGGTTTGCATGGGGGAGTGGTCGGTGAGGGGGCATCGTCGCACAAACGGCGGAGGGGGGGAATGGACCTCCGCCCCGTTCCGTTCTACAATGTGAGTCGCGAGCACTCAAAGTTAGTCCGTGAACCTCAAGGTTCGCGGAGATGAGGGCTCGGAATCCCGGGAGGAGGAGCGATTCATTGGACTACAAGGACTACTACGCGACGCTGGGCGTCAAGAAGGACGCGTCCCAGGAGGACATCCAGAAGTCGTACCGGAAGCTGGCGCGTAAATTTCATCCGGACGTGAACAAGAACCCCGAGGCCGAGGTCAAGTTCAAGGAGATCGGCGAGGCCTATGAGGTGCTCAAGGACCCGGAGAAGCGCCAGAAGTACGACCAGTTCGGCTCCTCGTGGAACCGCGCCCGGCAATCGGGAGGCGGCGCTCCTCCGGGGTGGGAGAACGTCCACTTCGACTTCGGCAACGGCGGCGGCGGGTTCGACTTCGGCGGCATGGGGGGAATGGGAGGCGGAGGGAGCGAGCGGTTCAGCTCCTTCTTCGAGATGCTGTTCGGCGGCGGCGGTCCCGGCGGGAGACGCACCGCGTCCCCTGGAGGCCCGGCCGGGTTCCCCGGATTCGGAGGGCAGAGCTTTGGCTCGCAGGGCGGCGGCAATGCCGGCAATCCCGGCAATGCCGAGGCGACCCTCCCTCTCACAGTCGAAGAGGCCGTGCAGGGAGGGACCAAGGAGATCTCCCTCACCGATCCGGAAACCGGCCAGCGGCGGAATCTGTCCGTCAAGATCCCCCCCGGGGTGCGCTCGGGCCAGAAGATCCGCCTCGCCGGCCAGGGCTCGCCCGGGATGGGGGGCGCCGGCGACCTGCTCCTCAAAGTGGAGATCCAGCCGGACCCGCGGTTCAAGGTGGAAGGCTCGGACATCCATACCACCGTCCCCGTCGCTCCCTGGGAGGCGGCGCTGGGCGGCGAGGCCGAGGTGGAGACGCCCACCGGCCCCGTGCGGGTGAGGATCCCCGCGGGCACCTCCTCCGGCCGCAAGATCCGCCTCCGTGACCGGGGCTTGAGCGCCCAAGGCGGAGGCAAGGGGGACCTGCTGGCGGAGGTCCGCATCGTCGTCCCCCGCGAGCTCACACCGCGCGAGCGCGAGCTCTTCGAGCAGTTGGCCGCAGAGTCCGAGTTTCACGCCCGCGAGGAGGAAGCGTAAAAATCAAAAATAGGAGGGATGGAACCTCATGGACGTCAATAAGCTGACTCAGAAATCTCAAGAGGCGCTGCAGAGCGCCCAGACGAAAGCGCTGCGCTACGGCCACCAGGAAGTGGACGGCGACCACCTGCTCCTCACGCTCCTCGAGCAGCCGGAGGGGCTCGTCCCCCGCCTGCTCTCCCGCATGGAGGCGCCCACCGAAGCGCTCAAGGCCGACGTGGAGCGCGAGCTCTCCCGCCGGCCCAAGGTCTCCGGCCCCGGGGTCGAGGCGGGCAAGATCTATCTCACCCAGCGGCTGCAACAGATCCTGGTGCGCGCCGAGGACGAGGCCAAGCGCCTGAAGGACGAGTACGTCTCCGTCGAGCACCTGCTGCTGGCGATGATCGAGGAGGGCTCCTCCTCCCCCGTCGGCCGCGTGCTGGCGCAGCACCACGTCACCCGCGACGCCTTCCTCGCCGCGCTGACCGCGGTGCGCGGCAATCAGCGGGTCACCAGCGCCATGCCCGAAGTCTCCTACGAGGCCCTGGAGAAATACGGCGTCGACCTCGTGGCCCAGGCGCGGCGCAACAAGCTCGATCCGGTGATCGGCCGCGATGCGGAGATCCGGCGGGTGATCCGTATCCTGTCGCGCAAGACGAAGAACAATCCCGTGCTGATCGGCGAGCCCGGTGTGGGCAAGACGGCCATCGTCGAGGGCTTGGCGCAGCGCATCGTACGCGGCGACGTGCCCGAGTGGCTCAAGGACCGCGCCGTCTTCTCGCTCGACATGGGCTCGCTCCTGGCCGGCGCCAAGTACCGCGGCGAGTTCGAAGAGCGCTTGAAGGCCGTGCTCAACGAGATCAAGCAGAGCGAGGGGCGCATCTTGCTGTTCATCGACGAGATCCACACCATCGTCGGCGCCGGCAAGACCGAGGGCTCGCCCGATGCGGGCAACCTCTTGAAACCCATGCTGGCCCGCGGCGAGCTCCACTGCATCGGCGCCACCACGCTCGACGAGTACCGCAAGAACATCGAGAAAGACGCGGCCCTGGAGCGGCGCTTCCAGCCGGTGACGGTCGATCCGCCGACGGTCGAGGACACCGTTTCCATCCTCCGCGGCCTGCGCGAGCGCTTCGAGGTGCATCACGGCGTGCGCATTCAGGACAACGCCCTGGTGGCGGCGGCCGTGCTTTCGAACCGCTACATCAGTGATCGTTTCCTGCCGGACAAGGCCATCGACTTGATCGATGAATCGTGCGCCATGATCCGCACCGAGATCGATTCCATGCCGCAGGAACTCGACGAGGTGACGCGCCGGGTGATGCAGCTCGAAATCGAGGAGGCGGCGCTCAAGAAGGAGAAGGACAAGGCGAGCCGGGAGCGGCTGGAGGACCTCCGCCGCGAGCTGGCGGATTTGAAAGCCCAGGCCGACGCCATGCGGGCGCAGTGGGAGGCCGAAAAGCAATCGATCGAAGAGGTGCGGAGCCTGCGCGGGCAGCTCGAGCAGGTGCGCCAGGAGATCGAGGCCGCCGAACGGCAGTACGACCTCAACAAGGGGGCCGAGCTGCGCTACGGCAAGCTGCCGCAGCTCGAAGCGCAGCTCCGGGAGAAAGAGGCGATGCTCGCCGAGAAACAGAAGAGCGGCGGCAAGCTGCTGCGCGAGGAGGTCACCGAGGAAGAGGTGGCCGAGATCGTCTCGCGCTGGACGGGCATCCCCGTGACCCGGCTGGTCGAAGGCGAGCGGGAGAAGCTGTTGCGGCTCGACGAGATCCTCCACCAGCGGGTGGTGGGTCAGGACGAAGCCGTGCGGCTGGTGACCGATGCCGTCCTCCGCGCCCGCTCGGGGATCAAGGACCCGCGGCGCCCCATCGGCTCCTTCATCTTCCTGGGGCCGACGGGCGTGGGCAAGACCGAGCTCGCCAAGACCCTCGCCCAGTCGCTCTTCGACAGCGAAGAGAACATGATCCGTATCGACATGAGCGAGTACATGGAGCGGCACACGGTCTCGCGGCTGATTGGCGCTCCCCCGGGCTACGTCGGCTACGAGGAGGGGGGCCAGCTCACCGAGGCGGTGCGGCGCAAGCCCTACAGCGTCATCCTCTTCGACGAGATCGAAAAGGCGCACGGCGACGTCTTCAACGTGCTCCTCCAGATTTTGGACGACGGCCGGGTGACCGACTCCCACGGGCACACGGTGGACTTCAAGAACACCGTCATCATCATGACCTCGAACATCGGCTCTCACCACCTCCTGGAGGGGGTGACGCCCGAAGGCGAGATCACCGAAAGGGCGCGCGAGGCCGTGCTGCGCGAGCTGCGGGGGCATTTCCGGCCGGAGTTCTTGAACCGGGTGGACGACGTCGTGCTCTTCCGGCCGCTGAAGCTGGAAGAGATCGAGCGCATCGTGGACCTGCAGACCGAGGACCTGCGCAAGCGGCTGATCGATCGCGGCATCCGTCTGGAGCTGGCGGAGCCGGCCCGCGTGCTGGTGGCGCGCCAGGGCTTCGACCCCGTCTACGGCGCCCGGCCGCTCAAGCGCTTCATCCAGCACGAGCTGGAGTCGAAGATCGCCCGCGCCCTGATCGCCGGCGACATCCACGAGGGGGCCCTCCTCCGCGTGGACGTCAAAGGCGGAGCGCTCGCCGTGGAGATCGCGAACCCTGTGGCGGCGGAGGTGGAAGTGGGGGCGTGAGGTCCACCAGGCTCCCTTGAAACCGGAAGGCCCGGCCGTGACGGCCGGGCTTTTTCTTTCAAGACTCTCAGTAAGCTTTGCCCCGCGGTAGCACTCTCAGGATGAGCAGGCATGAACCACTCGGGTCTTTTTGGAATCGGACCCTCCAGTCCCCTACCCGAAGCCGCCACTCCGGAGGGTGGACGTCCTCCAATTGAAGGATGTCGCCAGCGCCAGTCGAGGCAAGGCGTTCGATAGCAGCAACAACGCGCACGCGGATTTGAGGGTCCAGCTTTCGCGCATCCTTCAGTGCGCGAGGCGCCCAGACGATCTGCCAGCTCATGCGAGGCCGAGCTCGCGCTTGACGTCCTCGTGGGAGATGCCTTTACCCTCCTGCGCCTCTCGCCGCGCCTCGGAGAGTCCTCCGTCGGCGTCGTCCTCGTCGTGCTCATCATCCTTTGGCGCAGTCAGCAGAGCACGGAGCACCGGGTCCGACGTAGCTCCTAACGCCTCGAGAACACGGGCCGCCACGGGGAGATCCTGCTCTGGCAAGTTATCAACCAGCCGATGCAACGCCGTTCTTCCTCCCATAGTCGCTTCCACCTCCACTCTGAAGTCTACCTCACTCGGGGCGGCCGGGCTTTTTCTCTGGAGACAATAGCTCCCTGACGAACCACGATATGCTCCCGGCATGCGCCGCTTCAACACCGCCGGCCCTTGCGACCCGGCTCTCCACTACATGGTCCCGCCGCTGGAGCGCCTTCCGGAGGCTGCCACGGCCGTGGAGCGAGGCGACTATTTCGTCGTCCATGCGCCGCGCCAATCAGGGAAGACCACGACTTTGCGCGCGCTGGCGCGGGCGCTGACCGCCGAGGGCACCCTCGCCGCCCTGCGGGGCCAGGCAGCCTGAAATCAGCCTCGCCGCCGTCCAACGCGACGCCCTCGACGCGGACACTGTCCTCCTCGAATACTTCCTCGCTGACGAAAAAGACAGCAAGGACAACAAGGACACCAAGGTCAATGAAGGCGACTCCTTCTCCAGACGGCAGTTTCCCGTCCTTGACGTCCTTGGTGTCCTTTACGTCCTTCGTTCTTTAGAGTCGGCGCCCCCCCTCACGGAGCCACTTCGAAGCTGGATCCATCCTTCGGCAGGTTGCGATCGAGCTCTTGTTTCTTCCCACGGTACGTGATGGTCACGTGATAGGTGCCCGCGGGGAGATCGGCAACGTAATACGATCCATCGTCAGCCGTGACCGCCCTCAGCTTCCGGGCACCGGAGCTGAAATCGATCAGGGCATGAGGCACCGCCGCTCCGCTCTTCTGGAACAGCACCTTGCCGCTGAGCGGTCCCGCCTCGGCATGGACGGCCGTGAAGATCAGCAGGGCAACGACCCAAGCGATTCTGCGTTTCATGATCGTTCTCCTTCCACTGGTATCCGTTAAGGCCCCGCCGGCGCCACCCGCAACTGCTGGCTCTTGCGGAACCCGGTTTTCGTGTCGGTAAGCCGCAGCTCGTACACTCCCGCGGGAATGGGCCGCCAGTAGGCGAACCGGTTTCCTTCCGGCATCAAGGTGAAGACCGAATCTCGCGGGATCAGCTCGAGACTCAGACTCTGGCTGCCGAAATCGACGCCAGGAACGTTTTGCACTTCGATCACGCGGGGTCCCAGGGGACCGGCGGGTTTCTCCTGCGTCGTGGTGACCAGCAGCAACTCTTTCGCGTCGTTGTAAGTCCTGGCAGGATTGACGAAGAAGAACACCAGCAGCGTGAAGCCCCAGATGGCGCTCGCGCCCCCCAGCTTCACCGCCATGCTGCTCATCCCCGGCGCCTGCCCGCTCAACTGGGACGCTCCCTTGTTCCAGAAGAGCATGGCGGCCAGGAAAGCCGCGATCGTAGCGAACACCCACCACCCCGCGCAGAACCAGAGGAGATGGTCGAGATTTGAGTCAGGCATTGTGATCCTACCTTTCTACAGGGCTCCCAAAGGGGAAGCCCGAATGCAGGTGGTAGGCGCCTGGCGATTCGATTTGTTACAGAGGTGCTAAGAAGTAGCGAGGGAGGCGCCCGCTTCCTCGTCACCGGTCCGTAAGGACATCATCCTTGACTCGGTTTGAAATTCCTCGCCCTCTCGGCTCACCTTCGTGTCAGACTGAAGCATCGGAACCATGAGCTCACCTCGGTTGCAACTTCTCCTGGCCTCCTCCCTGCTGCTCCTCGGCATACCTGCCTACGCTGCCGAGGGGAGCCTTCCAGCCGTTCTTGCTCCCGGCGCGCCGGTGGCGACCCGCTTCCCGGCGGCTGCCAGCCATCTCTACGGCGTGCGCCTGACGGCGGGCGACTATGCCCGCATCACCGTCACCCAGCAGGGCGCGGACGTGACCACCACTCTCCGTTCCCCCGCCGGACAGGAGCTGATCGAGATGGATGGCCCGGCCGACCGCTACAGCGTCGAAGCTGTCCCCGTCGTGGCTCAGGAAAGCGGGCTCTTCCTTCTCGAGGTGCGACCCAGGACGCCTTCGGAGGCAGAGACGGGGGGCTACCGGATCGCGCTGGCAATCCTGCGCCCCGCCACCGCGGACGACCGCCTGCGGACCGAAACGGAATGGACGGCGGCACGGGCCTATCAGCTCTCGCGGAAAGGGCGCCCCGAGGACCTCCCCGAAATCCTGGCCGGCTACGGCCGCGCCCTGGAGACCTGGCAACGCCTCGGCGACACCGCCGAGGAAGCGGCCCTCCACTACCGTATCGGTCTCGCCCTCCTCATCATCGGCGGCCGGCCCGCGGAAGCCCTCCCCTCCTTCGAGAAATCCCTCGCTCTCGACCGTGCCCGGGCGGACACGAGAGAGACGGCGAAGGCCCTCAACCAGATCGGCAGGGTGTGCCGGCTGCTCGGCGCCTCACAGCGGGCTCGCACGGCCTTCGCGGAGTCGATTGCGCTCTGGCGGCAGACGGGCGAGGCGGACTCTGAAGGCTCGGTCCTCAACAATCTCGCCAAGCTCGAAGCCGACCTGGGCGACTCTGCCGCCGCCGTCGAGACCTATAAAGAGGCCCTGGAGATCTTCCAGAGCCGCAAGGACTCCGCGGGAGAGTCGCTGGTGCTCAATGCCCTCGGCCTCCTCTACGACCAGCAGGGCCAGGGCGCGGATGCCGAAAAACGTTTCGACGAAGCCCTGAGCCTGGCCCGGCGCCTGCGCAATCCTTCTCTCGAGGCTGACGCGCTCACCAATCTCGGCAACCTCGACCGCCGGCTCGGGCAGCCGCAGCAGGCGCTCGAGCATCTCGTCTCCGCCTTCGACCGCTATGGCGAAGCCCACGATGCCGCCAGCCAGGGGCTCGTCCTCGTCAACCTCGGCTCGCTCCTGGTGGAGCTCGGCGAGCTCGACGAAGGGAGGGAGGCGCTCGAGCGCGCCCTTCCCCTGCTGCGAGACCCGCGTCAACAGGCCTCGGCCGAGATCGCCCTGAGCCTCGTCGCCTCCGGCCAGGGAAATCGGGACGAGGCGCGCCGGCTCCTGGAGCAGGCCCTCACCCGCCAGCGCCGCGTCGAGGACCGCGCGGGAGAGGCCGCTTCCTTGCGGGCCCTCGGTTTCCTCCAGGTCGCCGCCGGAGAGTCCGCTCCGGCCGAAGGGAACCTCCGCCAGGCCCTGGCGCTCTTCGCGTCCACCGGCAGTCTCACCGGCCAGGCGGCCTCGCTTCGCGGCCTCGGCAGCGTCGCCTCCGGCCGCGGCGACTTCGCGGCTGCGGATCAGTCCTTCTCCCAAGCGCTGGCCCTCGCCGGTGAGGTGGGCGATAGCTCCGAGCAGGCGCGCGTGCTCACCGAAATGGCTCGCAGCCAGGTGAAAAGAGGGCGCTTCGACGCCGCCCGCAAGCCCCTCGAAGAGGCTCTGGACCACCTGGAGTCGATCCGCGCCGAAATTGCGGGCGATCACCTGCGGGCATCTCACTTCGCCGCGCGGCGAGAGGCTTACGAGATGTACGTGGAGGTCCTGCAACGGCTCAACAAGGAGACTCCCGGCGCCGGCTACGACCGGCTCGCCTTCGAGGCCACCGAGCGGGCGCGGGCTCGCGGGCTGCTCGATTTCCTCAGCCAGGCGCGGGTGGACCTCGCCGCGGGCGATCCTGCCCTTGCCGCCCAGGAGCGGCGGCTGCGGCTGGAGATGAACGCCAAGGCCGCCCTGCGCGTGCAGCGCCTCGCCAACCCCAAGGGAGCCGAAGACGCCGCGGCCCTGGAGAAGCAGCTCACCCAACTCGCGGCCGGCTACGAGATCGCCGAAGCTCGCCTGGAGGCCAGCGATCCCCGCTACAAGCGCCTGCGCCAGCCGGAGATACGGCTGGCGGAGATCCAAGGCAAGGCCCTCGACGAGGGGACCGTCCTGCTCGAGTACTTCCTCGCCGAGCCGCGGAGCTTTCTCTGGCTCGTGACGCCCGGCTCCCTCGCCAGCTTCGAGCTGCCGCCACGCTCGCAGATCGAGGCCCTGGCGCGGCGCGTCCACGATCAGCTCGGAAGGCCCAACGCCCAGGACGCCGCCGCCGAACGGCGCGACCTCGCCGAGCTCAGCCGCTCCCTGCTCTCTCCCGTCCTTGGCCGCTTGCGGGGAAAGCGGGTGGTGATCGTGGCCGACGGCGCTCTTCTCTACCTCCCCTTCGCGGCCCTGCCGGTGCCCGCGGACGACGGCTCCGGCGCCGAGGTGCCTCTCGTCGTCGAGCACGAGGTGGTCCACGCCCCCTCGGCGGCGGTGATCCGGGAGCTGCGCAGCTCCCGGCGGGACCGCCCGCTCCCGACCGCCGCCGTTGCGGTCCTCGCCGATCCCGTCTTCGGGCAGGACGATCCCAGGCTCCAGGCCGCCCGCGCGGCCCTCCCTCCCGAAGCGAGCGTTTCGAGCGCGGCCGTGGGCGGCGGCCAGGCGAAGGTCGCGAGCCTCCTGCGCCAGAGCGAGCCCACGGCTCTGGCGCGCCTTCCCTGGAGCGGCCGCGAGGCCGAGGAGATCGCTCGCGAGGTGGGGGAGAAAAACGTTTTCCTCGCGCTCGGTTTAGAAGCCAGCCGCGATCTTGCCGCGGGCACCGGTCTCTCCCGCTATCGCGTCGTCCATTTCGCCACTCACGGCGTGCTCGACACCGAGCGGCCGGCCCTCTCCGGGCTCGCTCTCTCTCAGCTCGACGAGCACGGCAAGCCGCAGGACGGGTTCCTGCGCCTCCACGACGTCTACCGCCTGCATCTCGCGGCCGACCTGGTCGTGCTCTCCGGCTGCGAAACGGCTCTGGGTAAATCCCTGCGCGGCGAGGGGATCGTCGGGCTCACCCGGGGGTTCTTCCACGCCGGGGCCTCGCAGGTCCTCGCCAGTCTGTGGCCCGTGCGCGATCGCGCCACGGCCGAGCTGATGCAGCGCTTCTATCACGGCCTGTACCATGAAAACCTCTCGCCGGCCGCCGCCTTGCGGGCGGCCCAGATCCAGATGTGGCGTGAGCGTCAATGGCGTAATCCCTACTATTGGGCCGCCTTCGTCCTGCAGGGCGATTGGCGAGCCTGGTAATCGAGGAGGAAATGAGATGAGCGCACCGCAAGAGTGGTACACGTATGGCTTTGGTCTCTTGTCCCAGCACATAGATCCCACTCGCATCCTGGCAGGGCCGGAAACCGTGTCCCTCGTCGCCCAGGTCGTGGGTGCGCCTCCGGGCGTCACCTCCTTCATGCTGGTGACGAAGACGGGGGAGGAATACTTCATCAGCAAGAGCGACGCCGAGCTCGATGTCAAGTCACAATCCGGAAAATACTGGTTGCGCGCCAAGAAAATCACGTATCCGGGCACGCCAAACGCCATCTACGCCGGGCACGTCTCAGACTTGGGCGATAAGAAGACGCGCGACGTCTTCGTTGCGTTCGACGGCAGGCGGGAGTTTTCCGCCGAACCTGTGCTGGAGAAGGACTACACGCTCAAGGTCCTGCCCCTCGACCAGGATTGGACGCTCAAGGATGCAAAGCTGAAGATCAGCCGCGGATCGGTTTACTATAACGACAAATCGTTTGGCGAATTCAAGCCGGAACCTCATAGCAAAGGCCACAAGCATCATACTGGGCCCGTAGACAAGATGGTCGAGGGGTGGTTCATCCCTGGCAGTGCGTGGGACGTCAACAGTTACGTCATCGGCTTCCGCCACTACCACGACGACCACGGCCGCCTCGATCTGCCCCATCCAGGGGATCCTGAATGCACGGACCCTCACGTTGGAGCAACTCCTCCCCCGCCGCCGCCACCCTATTAGTGGATAGCTCGCGTCCTCGTCACCGTTCCCGTAGAGACGCCTCGCCGTTTTCGTAGCCGAAAGGCTATCGTTACGGTCTGGGGGCGTCTCTACGGACACGGTATGGCCACGCCGCCCGGCTGGCTGCCTCGGCCGCTACGGCCTTGCGTTCCAACTCCATCCGACCGCGATTTCCCCACCGAACCGGTGTTAAGATGACCTCATGGAGCCGCTCGACAGCAAGATCGCCCGCGCCGTTCAGGAACTTCCGGGGATCTCCGTCCTTCTGGTTTTCGGCTCCCGAGCACGAGGAACGCAGCGTGCGGACAGCGACCTCGACGTGGCGGTTCTGCCGGCTAGCCTGGATTCCCGAGGTCGCCGGCATCTGCAGTCAGGTATCGCTGTAGCCCTGGCTGATCTCGCTCCCGAAGGGCGAGTCGACGTCGTCTTTCTCGACGAGGCCGACATCGTACTCCGACAGCGGATCATGGAGACCGGCCGGGTCCTGCTGAACCGGGACAACGAGGCCTGGAAGGAGTTGAGAGTCCTCACGATGCGGGAGTATGGCGACACGGAGTGGACCCGCCGCCTCTACCGCGAAGCCCAGCGCCGCCGACTGGAACGAGGTGAGCCGAGTGGTCGATCAGGAAAAGCTCTCGAGTCGCTTAAGCGCGTTGGAAGGCTACCTCACTGAGCTTCGCTCGTTTCGTGACACGACCCGTGAGGAGTTCGTCCGCGAGCCTGCGCTGCATCACTTGGCGGAGAGGTTCCTCCACCTCGCCTGCGAGTGCGTGCTCGACATTGCACACCACTTGATCTCTGATCAGGGCTACAGGCAGGCGACGAGCTACAGGAGCGCGATCGAGATCCTCGCCGAGGAGCATCTCCTCAGTGAGGACCTTTCCGCTCGGTTGCAGGGCTGGATGGGCTTCCGCAACGTCTTGGTCCATTTCTACATGGATATCGATCACGGGAAGTCCTACGAGGCCATCCAGGAGGACCTCGGCGATCTCGAGGAATTCGGCGCCGTGATCGCACGTCTTCTCCAACCCTGACCTGCATCCTTCCGCACCTCCCCTGCTATCATCCCCCGCCATGACGACGCCTATCATCCTGCGGATCGACGACCTCCCGACCTCGATTCACCTGCTGACGGTGAACAAGTTCATCCTGCTGCCGGAAACGACGCTGCCGTTGGTGCTCACGGATGCGAAGTACGCCAAGCTGGCGGAGTCGCTGGCGGAGACGGAGGGCTATCTGGGGTTCATCCTGGCCCAGGGCAACGAGGGGCGCGGGCCGGAGTTTCAGGCCGTCGGGTGCCTGGCGCGGATCCGCGATTTGGAGCGCGGCGTGGAAGGGCTCAACGTCCTCTTCGAAGGGGTGATTCGCTTCCGGGTCGTGCGCGAGATCCCGCCGGCCGGCAAGGGAGACCTGCCGCGCGCCGAGGTCGAGTACGGAGAGTTCGCCGCCGACCTCCAGAAGGAGACGGAGGAGGTCGAGGGATGGAACCTCGAGCGGATCAAAGCCGCTCTGCTGCAGATCGGGCGCAAGGAGATGCCCCGCGACTTGAAAATGCTGGAGGCGATGCCGCCACGCCAGATCATTCGCCTGATGGCCCAGACCATGCCGTTCTCGCCCACCGAGAAGCAGGCGTTGCTCGAAGCTCCCAACTTCCGCGCGCTGCTCGAGCTCCTCTTCGAGCTGCTGGCGGTGAATTTCCTCACCACCACGCCGGACGATCCCCGCGCCCGGGTCAACTGACGCCGGCAGGGGCGTTGCGCTCCGGGGGCGGGTCTGGGATCATAGGGCCACGTGAAGCCGGAAGAGTTGCCGACCATCCTCCCCCTGTTCCCCTTGGAGCAGCCCCTGCTGCTGCCGGGAACCGTGGTGCCCTTCCTCGCCGAGGGAGCGGGAGCCCGCAACCTCGTGGAGGACGCCCTGGACTCCGATCGCTACATCGCGGTCGTCCAGCCGCTGGGGACGGTCATCGGCTCGGCTCCCCTGGAAGGCGAGCCCACCGTCTACGCCGTGGGGTGCCTCGCCTACGTCGGCGAATACCACGAGCCGGAGCCCGATCAGTACCTGGTGCTGGCGGGCGGGATCATCCGCTTCCGCGTGGTGGGCGAAGCGCCCTGCGACCGCGGCTACCGGCGGGTGGTGGTGGACTACCAGGAGTTCGTGGACGATCCCGAGCTGATCGAGGAAGAGCTGGAGTTCCCCGTCCTCAAGGACCTGGTGCGGCGGCGGATCGAGTCGAACGACTCGGAGCTCGACCTCTCGATCATGGATCGCATGGCGGGGACGGAGATCGTCACCGCCATCGCCCACGCCATCCCTCTCTCGACGGCCGAGCGCCAGGTGCTGATGGAGACGCCGAGCCTGCGCGAGCTCGAGAGCGTGCTCCTGCTGCTGATGTCCGGCCCAGGCGGCCTGCCGAGCTTCGACTTCCCCCTGGCGCCGCCGAGCTAGCCCTCGTCCACGAACGCCGTCCAGCCGGCGACGGCATCCTTGAGCTGGCTCAGGGGAAGCTCGACGGGCACGGCGTCTTCCTCGTTCTCGTTGAGTAGCGAGGCGCCCTTGGCGGAGAGGGTGAGGGTGTAGGAGTTGCCGGTCGTCTCCCAGTCGTCGAGCTTCCCGGCCTCGATGCGATCGATGGCGCGCAGGATGGCGCGCGCCTGCCTGGCGCTTCCCTGGAGGTCCCCCTCCAGGAAGCCGGCGAGCGTCTCGCCCTGCTTCCCCTTGCAACGGGCGCGGGGATCGCCGGCGCCGTCCCAGTAGAATTCGAGCTCCATCGCGCCGTCTCGCTCCTCACTCCCGGGGGCTGTAGATGGGATACGCCGTGTTGATGCGGCCATTCTGATAGTACCCCTCGATGGTGAATCCCTGGCCGGAGGGACCGCGGAACTTCTCGCCGCCCCCGGAGCGCGCGGCGAAGGCGTGGAGCACGGCCTGGACGACCGCGTCGCGGCTCAGCCGGTCCGGATAGAGCGTCGAGCGCTTGGGAAGCCAGTCCGAGCCAGAGCGGATCTCCACCTCGGCGGTATAGACCCCGGCGCGATTCGGCCGGTCGACGACGCGCACCACCCGCGCCCCCTGCGGGTCCAGTCCGCCCGGGCGGGAGTGAAAGCCCACGGGCTTGCCGCGCGCGTTGATCTCCCCTTCGAAGATGTGGGTGACGTTGATGGGAGGGGACGTGCGGCTCCACTCCTCCACCGGCCGCCCCCCGCGTCCCGCCCGGTGGGACCGGGACCAGGCCTCGCCGCCTCCCAGCAGCAGGAGGGCAAGCGCCAGCGCCACGGCAGGCCCCACCAGCGTCGAACGTTTCAGCATGCGCGAGACCCTCCTCGGGAGGAACGATACCACGCGGGGTGCTACGGCGCCTCGGAGGGGGCCCCCCACCCAAGACCCTCACCCCTGCCCCTCTCCCGACCACCCCATCCCCCTCCCCGGGAGAGGGGTCCCGGTTGGAGCCGTCTTGCTCTGGCTCAGCCCAGAATGGGCGACAGCATGAAGCCTGGGGCGTAAGCCCCAGGAAAAGATCCCCACCCCATTCCAAGCCCTGAAAGGGCGGCAGCAGACCGGGTGGATCTCGGCAGGCAGGCTCGCAGGCCAACAACGGGAGCCCGTAGGGCGGCAGACTCGTAGCCCAGGGTGTGAACCCTGGGGGCGGGGGGGCGTCCGACGGGGGGCACCCTCCCGAGGGGGGCGCCGAGGGGCGGCGTTGCCCCTCGCCCAGGGCTTACGGCCTGGGCTACGAGTCTGCCGCCCTACGGGCTCCCGGAGAGGACGGCGGCGGTCCAGCGCTCGATTTCTCCCGTCGCGGGAAGCCGGGCCCGGGCTGCGAGATCCCTTTCCCTGCTCCCGGGAAAGCGAGCTCCGGCAGGCGGGAAAGGAATCGCGGCTTGGGGCTCGCGAACCCGCGATGCGGGACGGCGAGCCGCCCTCCCACCCTCGCGAATTCTGCTGCAAAACTCGCGGGCCCCGCTCCGGGGCTCGCGAAGCGCGAGACGGGGCCCGTGTTGCCCGGTCCGGGGCTCACGAATTCTCGTGAAAATTCGCGAAGTTTGCTGCAAACTTCGCGAGTTTTGCGGCTGGGCTCGCGAGTTTTGCAGCAAACTTCGCGAGTTTTGCAGCAGAAAATGGGCTCCCGGAGCCGGGGGAAGAGAATCTCGCGGACAAAGATGGCTCGGGGCTACGGCGGCGGCGGCTCCTGGCTCGGCGCATCCTGTGGGCCGGGGGAAGGGGGGGGCTGGTTGGGGCCGCCTTGGCCGTCCTTGCCCGGCATGTGCTCCCCTTCCTTCGGGATGTAGAAGGCCTTCTGCTGGTACCAGGGGAGGCTCGCGATGGTGGACCACTGCGGGTTGTATTGCCGGTTCGGCTCGGTGCCGGCGACGAAGGCTTCCTTCAGGGTGCGGGTGCCCTGGCCACCCAGCAGGCCGCTGTAGTACTCGATGTCCTTGAAGGCCACGCCGGGCGGCACCTGGAAGGTCTCGTCCTTCTGCAGCCAGCCGTCCGCCAGCCCCCGCTCGGCGATCGTCCGCCACATGGGGAGGGCCGCCACGGCGCCGCTCATGCCGCCACCCAGCGACTTCTTCAGGTCGTACCCCACCCAGGTGAGGATGGTGTAGCGGGGCGTGAAGCCCACGAACCAGGCGTCGGAGAAGTCGTCCGTGGTGCCGGTCTTGCCGGCGATGTCGATCGGCAGGTCGTGGATGGCATAGGCCGTGCCGTGGTCGACGACCCCCTCCATCATGTGGCTCAGCACGTAGGCCACGGCCGGCGTGGTGGCGTTGTAGGTGGCGGGAAAGTGCGGCGGCACCAGCATCTGGCCGTCCGGCGTCGTCACCTTTTCGATGGTGTAAGGCTCGATGTGGGTCCCCTGGTTGGCGATGGTGGCATAGGCCGCTGCCACCTCCATGGGCACCAGGTCTGCCGAGCCGAGGGCGATCGAAGGCCAGGTGGGGAGCGCGGTCTGAATGCCGCAGCGGTGAGCGAAGTCCACCACCCGCTTGCCGGTGATCAGATCGAGCAGCTTCACCGCCGGCACGTTGATCGATTGCTCCAAGGCCCGCCGCAAGGTCACGATGCCGTAATGCTTGTGATAGTAGTTCTCGGGCCGGTAGCTGAGCTTGCCATCGGCGCCCGTGAAAGCCGTAGGCGCGTCGAGGAGCGTATCCGCCGGGGTCCATCCCGCCTCCAGCGCGGCGCCGTAGACGAACGGCTTGAACGACGAGCCCACCTGCCGCCGGGCCTGGGTGGCGCGGTTGAACTTGTTGCGCTCGAAGTCCCACCCCCCCACCATCGCCCGCACTGCTCCCGTCTGGTGCTCGATCACGATGGCCGCGCCTTCCATCAGCGGCTGCTGCTCCAGCATCAGGCGCGGTGCGGCGGCCTCAGCCGGCGCGGCAGCCGCGGGCGCGCCCTTGGCGGGCTTCGGGGCCTCCTTCGGCGGCGGCACCTCGAAGCGGAACCAGGCGACCGCCCCCCGCTTCAGCAGGTCGGACGGCTGCTTGCGGTTGGTCCAGGCGATCCCATCCGGCCCGAGGGAGTAGACGTCGCGGCCGATCTTCACCCGCGCTTCCTTGGGTCCGGACTCCAGCACCACGCCCTGGTACCAGCGCCCCACCACCGGCTTGCCTTGTCCCCAGGTGGGGAGCATCTGGCTCTCCAGGCTCGCCGCCTCCAGCATGTTGAGGGGACCGCGGAAGCCGCGCCGGTGATCGAGCTTGAGGAGGCCGTCGTGGATGGCGGCCTCGGCCGCCCGCTGGATCTGCACGTCCAGCGTCGTCTGGACCTGGAGTCCCCCTTCGTAGAGCTTGGTGTCGCCGTAGGTCGTTTCGAGGTACTTGCGGATGTCCTCGGCGAAATAGGGCGCGAAGCTCTCCTCCGCCTTCTGCGGCACCACCTGCAGCGGCGTCGCCTGCGCCTGCTGATACTGCTGCGGGGTGATGAACTTCTCCTCCAGCATGCGGCGCAGCACCCGGTCGCGCTGCTTGAGGACGAGGTCGGGCGTGCGGTAAGGGCTGTAGCGGCTGGGCGCCGGAATGATGCCGGCGAGCATCGCGGCCTCGGGGAGCGTCAGCCCGGAGGCTGGCTTGTCGAAGTAGTAGCGCGAGGCGGCCTCGACGCCGTAGTTGCCGTGGCCGAGGTTCACCAGGTTGAGATAGAGGGTGAGGATCTGCGGCTTGCTGTACTTCTTCTCCAGCTCGACGGCGACGAACGCCTCCTCGATCTTCCGCTTCCAGATCCGCTCGCGGGAGAGGAAGAGGCTGCGGGCAAGCTGCATGCTGATCGTCGACGCCCCTTCCACCACCTTCCCCCGCCGCAGGTCGGTCATGGCGGCGCGGGCGATGCCCATGGCGTCGATGCCGCCGTGGCGGAAGAAGTTGGCGTCCTCGGAAGCGAGCACCGCGCTCTGCATGATCTGCGGCATCTCGCTCTCTTTGAGCATCACCCGGCGCTCGCGGGCAAAGGTGGCGAAGGAGTGGCCGTTCCTGTCGTAAAGCTGGGTGACGAGGTTCGGCGTCCAGGTGCCGAGCGTTTCCACCCGCGGCACGTGGATGGCCGCCGCGACTCCGACGCCGGTGATCCCGCCCACGACGAGGGCGAGGAGCACCGGCCACGTCCAGCGCAGCAGGCGGCGCCCCTGCGGTCTATCCGGGCCGGACCTGGAGGGACGGGAAGACCGCTGCGGCAGGGGATCGTAGTCCATGGGCCGTCATTATAGAGGGGATCGAGTTGGAGGGGATCGGGCGGACCCGCTTGTCCGTGCCGCCCGGCGGTGATAGAAAGGCGGGCGAGCCAGAGTCACGACCGGTTACCTCCGGAGGATCGAATGGAACCCCAGTCCCCTCCCCCTCCCGTCTCCCCCTTCAACCCGGCGCCCCAGGCTGCGGCTCCCCAGGGCGGACGGGGAGGCTGCAGCAAGCCGCTGATCGTCGGCTGCGTCGTGATCTTCCTGGTGGGGGCGATCGCCCTGCTCGGCGGCCTCTACTACGTGGGCACCCACGCCGCCGCCATCCTCCAGTGGTCGCTCACGCAGATGGAGACCGGCCTGCTGGCCCAGCTCCCGAAGGACGTGACCCCGCAGGAGAAGGACCGCCTGCAGCAGGCCTTCGCCGCCGTGCGCGAGGGGGCGAAGAACGGCACGATTCCCCCCGACCGTCTCCAGCCCCTCCAGTTCAGAGTGCTGGAGATCACCCGCAAAGGCGCCAACGTGACCCGGCAGGACATCCTGGACTTCACCCGCGCCCTGGAAGAGACGGCGGGCAAGCCCCATGAGCCCAACTCGCCGGGAGCCACGCCCACTACGGCAGCGCCGGCGCCCGAGGGAAGCCCGGGGCCGGCGGGTAGGCCCTAGCCGGCTCCTGCCGGGCTCCGCGTGGACTCGTAACAGATGACGCAGAGACTGGGCTCGGATGGGATGCAGACCTCGTAGCTCAGGCACTGGTAGCAAGGCGCCCCGCTAGCCGCCGCCACCCCCGCGTCCACCTTCCGGAGCCCGGCTGCTCCGAGATCGTCGAGTCGCCGCAGGGTCTCTCGATGCAGCGCCAGCTTCTTCTTCATGGGTCTCCTCCTGAGTCGTGCGCAGGATTGCTCACTCAAGAATACAGCAAATACGCTGCACATAGGCGCCAACTTCGCCCCTCGGAGCGCCGCCCAAGACCCTCATCACCCCGCTCCAACCGGGTTCCCCTGCCCCCCTGAACCTTTTCCCTCCTTCCAGGGACTGACTCTCACGACCTATGGACTTCATCTCTGGACGGAAAGGAGGCTTCTCGATGTCCCGCATTCCAAGGATGACGTTGGCTCTCGTGGCAGCGTTGGCGGCGGTCCTTTTGGCCTGGGCGTGCGGGGGTGGCGGCGGCTCGTCTCCGACGGAGCCTCGCTCGGGGCCTAAAACCGTGATGATCACCATCAACGACGACTCCTACGATCCGCGGTCGGTCACTATCAACGTGGGCGACACCGTGCAATGGGTGCTCAAGGGGAGCGATCACACCCACTCCGTGACGGCCATCGACGGCTCGTTCGACAGCGGCTTCGTCTTCACCGGCACCGGCATGACCTTCCAGCGCCAGTTCAGCACCAACAACACCACCATCAACTATTCCTGCAGGACGCACAAGGATTGCTGCAACATGAAGGGCTCGATCCGCGTCGGTACCGATTCACCACCGCCGGACCGCGGATACGAGTAGATCCCGGCCGCGCTTCAGCCCGGCCCTCGATTTTATTTCTGAGGAGACGTGTTCATGCCGTTCATGTCCCATCGTAGTGCTCCACCGCCGCTCTGGCTTCTCGTAGCCCTCGCCTTCCTCTTGGCCGTCCCAGCTTCCGGCACGACCTTTCAGGTTGCCGTCGGCGGATCGGACCTCGTCTTCATTCCCGCGACTCTCAACATCCAGGTTGGCGACACGGTGATGTGGCACAACACCGGCGGCACTCACAACGTCGTGGCCGACGACAACAGCTTCACCAACGGTCCCCTCTCGGGCTCCTCCTGGTCTTTCTCCCAGGTGTTCAACTCGGCCGGGACCTTCGGCTATCACTGTTCGCAGCACGGCGCCCCCGGGTTCGGCATGTTCGGCACCATCCACGTCACGGCGGTGACTCCTCCCTCCGTTCCCGGAGCCTTCCGCTTCTCCCAGGCGAACACCAACGTGGGCGAGGCCGTGGGGCAGGCCACCGTCACCGTGCAGCGGGTCAACGGCTCGGACGGCGCCGTCTCCGTCGCCTACAGCGCCGCCGCCGGCACCGCGACCGCGGGGCAGGACTTCACCCCCACGAGCGGCACCCTCTCCTGGGGGGACGGCGACAGCGCCAGCAAGACCTTCAAGGTGACGATCGTCAACGACACCGTGCAGGAGCCCAACGAGACTATCCTCCTCAGCCTCTCGAGCCCCACGGGCGGCGCGACTCTGGACGACAGCCAGAAGACCGCGACCCTGACGATCATCGACAACGACGCTCCCAATCCCGGGGGACCGCCGGCCGCGCCCACCAATCTGACGGCTGCGGCGCAGTCCACCTCCGAGATCGACCTGGCGTGGACGGACAACGCCAACAACGAGACCGGCTTCAGCATCGAGCGGAAGAGCCCGGGCGGCACCTACGTGGAAGTGGGCACGGTGGGGCCCAACGTCACGGCCTTCCAGTCCACCGGCCTCGATACGGCCAAGCTCTACTTCTTCCGCGTCCGCGCCACCGGCGCCAGCAGCACGTTCTCCGCCTACAGCAACGAGGCGAGCGACGCCACCGAGGCCGTGATCGGTCCCTGCGTGGCTGGGCCCACCACCCTGTGCGTCAACAACAGCCGCTTCAAGATCGAGGTCGGCTGGCGCACCGCGGACACCACGGGCCAGGGGCAGACCGTGCCCCTCCCCTCGGCTCCGGAGTCGGGGCTCTTCTACTTCTTCGGCGCCTCCAACATCGAGATGCTGATCAAAGTGCTCAACGCCTGCGTGCCCAGCCTCGGCAACCGCTACTGGGTGTTCTTCGCAGCCACCACCAACGTCGAATTCACCACGACCGTGACGGATACCCAGACCGGCCGGGTGAAGGTCTACTTCAACCCGCTCAACGTGAGCGCTCCGCCGGTGCAGGATGTCGACGCCTTTGCAACGTGCCCGTGAGGCCGCGATGCTGACCACGATCCTCCTGGCTGGGTGCGGCACGGTGAAATCACCCACCGAGCCGCCTCCGGCCGCGGGAGGCGGCTCGGCGTTCACCTTCTCGCAGATCCAGCGGGAGATCTTCACCCCCACCTGCGCCAAGGCGGGGTGTCATGCGGCGGTCACGGCCTCCGAGGGGTTGATCCTCGACGCCGGCCGCAGCTACAGCCTGCTCGTCGGCCATCCGGCGACCGAGCAGAGCGCCTTGGCGCGGGTGGAGCCGGGCCACCCCGAGCGGAGCTACATCATCCTGAAGCTGCGGGGGGACCCGTCCATCTCCGGCCTGCGCATGCCGCAGAACGGCCCACCCTTCCTCACCGCCGCCCAGATCGACGGCATCGCCGGCTGGATCGCCGCCGGCGCGCCCAATAACTGAGAGACGATCCGGATGCGACTCACGCCCCTCGCCGCCCTCCTCGCCGCCCTGCTGCTGGCGCTCCCCGCCGCGGCCCAGGACGAAGAGGTGCCGGGCAATCCCGACGAGCCCATTCGCCGCGACCCCATCGGCACGCGGCTGGTCAACGGCGCCACTCCCTATCCCGTGGGAGCGCGCAAGATCGAGCTCCTCTTCACTCACCGCTTCCAGGAACCGGTCCAGAACGGCACCTCGCACGACCTCTGGGGATTGGACAGCGGCGCCGACGTGGGAATCGGGCTCGGCGTGGGGATCACCCGCCGGATCGATTTTTCCATCTATCGCTCGTCCTTCCAGGAAGACTTCGAGATTTCCAGCAAAGTCCTGGTCATCGAACAGGCTCCCCGGGTGCCCGTTTCCGTATCCCTACGGGCGGGCACCGACCTCCTCAGGCGGCCCGGTGTACCCGAGCCGGGCCGCCCCTTTTTTCAGCTCCTCCTGGCCCGGCAGATCGTTCCGGGAGTCAACCTCCTCCTCTCCCCCTCTTGGGTGAGAGACACGCCGCAGCTCAGGAACGCCTTCAACGTTCCCTTGGGCCTCACCTTCCCTCTTCCCCGCGGCTACTTGGTGGAAGTGGAGGTGATCCCCAAAAACCATGACCTCGACACCAGCCTCACCGCCTGGCACGCCGCCCTCTCGAAGCAAGTGGGAGGGCACATCTTCGAGATCGTCGCGGGCAACTCGCGGGCCACCACCGTGGATCAGATGCTGGGCGGTGACTCCGCCGCCGGCTTCGCGACGCGGGACGTGCGGCTCGGCTTCAACCTCGTGCGCTATTTTGGTTTCTGACGTTTTCTGGCGGCATCCTCTGGAATGGAAAATGCAGCACGTCGAGGATGGGCACAACTTCCGAGGAGATCTACCATGCGCAAACTCCAGCTCTCCACCGCGATCGTCCTGCTCCTTCTGGCTTCGGCGACGGCCGCCCTCTGGGCCCGCTCGGCGAAGCAGCCGGTCACTTCGTTCACCCCTCCGCCCCAGGTGGGCATGATCTACACCGTGATCAACTTTCCCCGTGCCGGCGGCCGGGCGCAGCACGCGCTGGTGTCCGTGGATTTGGGGGATGATCATCGCGACCTCGTCGTCCCGTCGCCGTACACGAGCAATCCCTGCTCCACCACCACCCCCTCCGGCTTCGTCCTCCGCACCCGGCACAACCAGCCGGAGTCGGAGCCCTTCCAGCTCGTGACGAACGGCACCGTCGTCCGCGGCCCCTACCAGGGAGACGTGCCGCTGGAGCTGCTGAGCGCCTGCTACAAGCTGGTGAAGTAGGTCTGGCCCAAATCGCCTCCCCCTCTTTAGGCCCGGTCGCCTCCCCCCTATTGTAGAGACGCCCTGCGGGGAACCCCGCTGGGGCGTCTCCGGGGCGGCGACGAAGGGCGGAGGATCGCCGCCGTTCCTCCGGGCACGCTCATGCTCTCCGTTCGCGTCCTTCCCCCGCCCAAGACCCTCATCACCCCGGCCCTCTTCTCCCCCCCGGCCGCCGGGAGAAGAGGGAGAACAGCAAAAGCATTCCAGCCGAAAAAGCGGATGCGGCGAGCCTCCGCTACAATACCTCTCCAACCCAGGAGGAAACCGTCGCCATGGAGAAGGACCCGCTCCGCCGCCGGGAGATCTACGAGAAGGCCAAGCGCTTCGAAGAACAGGTGGCGGACCTGTTCCGGCTCCAGGGCTTTCGCGCGCTCATCGATTACAAGCGGGACGATATGCAGTTCGACATCCGCCTGGAGACGAGCTTCGGCGCCCTCCCCATCCACGTCCTCGTGGAATGTAAAGATACGGACGACTCGGTCACGCAGCGGGATATCCGCGAATTCGCCACGAAAGTGGACTACGTGACTCGCGAAGACAAGCTCCAATACCAGGCCATCCTCGTCGCCCGCTCCGGCTTCGCCAATAACGCTCACGAAGCAGCGAAGAACCTTCGCATCAACCTTCAGACTTACGAACAGCTCCTCTTCTCGCTCGTGGACCTCCGGCCCAATCTGGACGACGCCGTTCGCAAGTTTCAGGGCACCGCCCTCGAACGGCTGTACGTGGAGCAGGGGGTGGTCTTCGAAGGAGAGATCCGGCGAGGGAAAACCGTAAAATCCCGGCCGCTCATCGAGGCGGTCCTCCGCTGGCTGACCGATACTTCAGGAACCTTTCTGGCCCTGCTCGGCGATTTCGGCTGCGGCAAGACCAGCTTTTCGAAACGCCTCGCCTGCGAGCTCGCCCTGAAGGCCCGGGAAGAGCTGGCGGACGGTCGCGCGACCACCCGCGTTCCCATCCTGATCGACTTGCGGGAGGGAGGCTCCACCACCGTCACCCTAGAAAGCCTTCTCACTCAGCATTTCCAGCGCCTGGCCCCGTCACAACCCTTCAATCCACAGGCGCTCTTTCAACTGAACCGCGAAGGGCATCTCCTCATCATCTTCGACGGTTTCGACGAGACTATCGCCTACACGGAACCGGGCCGGTATGTTGAGAACCTGCGCCAGCTCCTGCGCGCCGCGGAGGGGAAAGCCAAAGTGCTCCTTACCTGCCGCACCCACTACTTCCGGGACCGCCCCGAAGCCCTGCGCCGGTTGGGCAAGGCGCCTGAGATGGTATCCGCTGAAGGCGCCACCCGGCTTTACGAGGAGATTCAGGAGCGGCCGGGTGCGGAGATCGGCTACCTCCTGGAATTCCGCGAGGAGCAAATCGCCGAATATCTGCGGAAAGCCCTGCCGCCACCGGCCGACTGGCACGCCTTTCGCGAGCAGATTCGCCGGACCTACAACCTCAACGAGCTCGCCGAACGGCCGTTCCTGCTGGAGATCATTGTCAAGACGCTCCCGCACCTCAGTGAGCGGCAAGGCGAAGTCACCCTGGCCGGTCTCTACGAGGTCTACTGCGCGAGTTGGTTCGATCATACGGATTTCCGGCTCACTCTCACCCGCGAGAAAAAAGTGGCGCTGGTGGAGTACTTGGCCCGGCTGGTCTGGGATTCTCCGGAAAACCGCGTTCACTATGACCTTCTCTTTGAAAAGTCTACGGATTTTTTCAAGGACCGCCCCCTGACCCTTCACGACAAGGAGCGGATCGATTACGAGGTCCGCACCGCCCTGTTCCTTCACCGCGACGCCGAGGGCCGTTACTCGTTCATTCACCGGTCGTTCCTGGAGTTCTTCATCGCACGATCGATCCGGACGGGGCTCGCAAAGGGAGACGCCTCCTGCCTCGCATTGAAGAGGGTTACGCGGGAGGTGGCATTCTTCCTGGAATTCTGGCCCGAGGCGAAGCAGATTCCCGAGGTCGCCGGTGCAGCGCTGGCGGCGAGTTATCACCCGGAGACATCTGAAAACGCGCTCCTCCTCCTCTATTTTCATGCCCGGGCGACGCTGGGGCCGCTTGCGGGTCCCGGCGTTGAAAAGGAGGATCCTGCCGGGATTCGAGACGCCTTTCGGGCGATTCGCCCCAAGATCCTGCGGCTCGATGGCTCGGACCTCTCCGCCGCGCGGCTGCCGGGAATCGACCTCACCGGCGCGAACCTCGAAAGGGCGATCCTGATCCGGGCCGACCTTCGCGAGGCAACGCTGGATCGCGCCCAGCTTGCGGGAGCCCTCCTGGGCGGAGCGGATTTGCGCCGCGCTTCGGCTCAGGAAACCGACCTCTCCGAAGCAGACCTCTACCACGCGGACGCTCAGGAGGCCAGCTTCCAAGGCGCGAACCTACACAGGGCGAATTTGAGCTTCGCTCGGCTCACGCGGGCCGGCTTTTCCGGGGCCGATCTGAGCGAGATTCAGTCCATGGGCGCCGGTTTCCTGAACGTGACTCCACAACTCGAAATTCCCTTGGCGATCACAGCGGGCAGACCGTTGCCTGAGAGCCTGACTTTCCGGATACAGATCGGACACTCTTCGGCTATACGAAGCGTGGCCTGGAATCCTGAGGGGACAGTCCTCGCGACGGCGTCGGACGACAGAACCATCAAGCTGTGGGACGCTTCATCTGGGCGGTTGCTCAACACCCTCGTAGGGCATGAAAACTATGTCTTAACCGTCGCTTGGTCGCCGGACGGACAGCATCTTGCCTCTGGGTCTTACGACAAAAGCGTGCGGCTGTGGGAGGCATCGTCGGGGCGGCTGCTTAACACCCTCGAAGGGCATGAGAACTATGTCTTCTCCGTGGCTTGGTCTCCCGACGGACAGCGCCTCGCCTCAGGATCGAGAGACCAAACCGTGAGGCTGTGGGACACTTTGTCCGGAAGGCTACTCAAGACCCTCGCAGGGCATGAAAACTATGTCCTCTCTGTGGCTTGGTCTCCCGACGGACAGCGCCTCGCCTCAGGATCGAGAGACCAAACCGTGAGGCTGTGGGACGCTTCGTCAGGGTGGCGACTCAACACCCTCACAGGACACAAGGACTGGATTCAATCCGTGGTCTGGTCACCTGACGGCCAGCACCTCGCCTCCGGGTCGAGAGACCGAACAGTGCGGCTGTGGAACGCTTTGTCAGGGCGGCATGTCAACACCCTTGCAGGCCAAGAGCATCCTATCTCAACTGTGGCTTGGTCACCGGACGGCCAGCGCCTCGCCTCAGGATCAGACGACCGGAGGGTGCGACTGTGGGACGCCTCTACCGGACGGCTCCTTAATACCCTCGCCAGCGATAGCTCGGTAATAACGGTGGCCTGGTCACCGGACGGACAGGGCCTTGCCTCCGGGTCAGACGGCAGGAGCGTGCGGCTGTGGGACGCTTCGTCAGGGCGATTGCTCAACACCCTGGCAGGACATGAAAACTATGCCTTGGTAGTGGCTTGGTCGCCGGACGGCCAGCACCTCGCCTCTGGGTCGAGAGATCAAGCGGTGCGGCTGTGGGACGCTTCGTCAGGGCGGCTACTCAACACCCTCGCCAGCGGTAGCTCGGTCTTATCCATGGCCTGGTCGCCGGACGGCCAGAGACTCGCCTCCGGGTCCTACGACAACAGCGTGCGGCTGTGGGACGCTCTGTCGGGGCGGCTGCTCAATACCCTCGAAGGGCATGAAAAATATGTCTTCTCCGTGGCTTGGTCGCCAGACGGCCAGCGCCTTGCCTCCGGGTCAGACGACCGGAGCGTGCGGCTGTGGGACGTCTCAACCGGACGGCTTCGTAAGATTCTCTCCAGCGATAGCTCGGTCTTAACCGTGGCTTGGTCGCCGGACGGACAGAGACTGGCTGCCGGGTCTTACGATAACAGCGTGCGCCTGTGGGACGCTTCTTCAGGGCGACTACTCAACACCCTCTACAGCGGCGGCTCCATCTTAGCCGTGGCTTGGTCGCCGGACGGGCAGCGCCTCGCCTCCGGGTCAAGAGATCAAACAGTGCGATTGTGGGACGCTTCGTCGGGGCGGCTACTCAACACGCTCACCAGCGATGGCTCAGTCTTCACCGTGGCTTGGTCGCCGGACGGCCAGCGCCTGGCCTCCGGGTCGGACGACCGGAGCGTACGGCTTTGGGACGCTTCAACCGGGCAGTTAGTTAAGAGCCTCGCCAGCGATAGCTCGGTCTTAACCGTGGCTTGGTCGCCGGACGGTCAGCGCCTCCTCCTGTCCTCCTCCAGGAGCCTTCTGGAGTTCTGGGATGTCCGGTCCGAGCCCTCTCGCCTGCTCTGCCGCCTCTACCAGACCCCCAACGGCTCGGGCTTCGCGTTCACTCCAGACGGCTACGTCTCCGGCCCGCCAGAAGCCCTGGAATTCGTACGCTTCGGCGACAACTGGGCGCTCTACGACATCACGGACGTGCCCGAGCGTTTCTCCCCGGAGCGGGTGGCGGCGGCGCTGGGGCCCTCCAGCAGTGGAACAACTCCCCAACCCGAGGACTGAGACGCTCCTGATCTCGTGCGCCCAATCCCCGGGTCGAGCGGCCCAATGGGTGGAGGCGGCGACACCCGGGACGGTCGCGGAAAGCCGGAGGCGTCAACGCGACGAAGGCCCGGGCCGCCTGAACCATTCCCTGAGGGAATTCCCCCTAACTACGCCTCGCACAACGCTTTTTCGGGCTTGCGCTCCTGCCGGGTACAGAGTTACCATGCAGAGGTTTCAATGCGTTTGGCAGCACCGCGATGCCGCGGGAAGGAGATGTCTTGCTTTCGTAGCAAACCTTCGCAGGAGGTGAAGTCTCATGAACAGAGCCTTGCCGGGTGTCCTCTTGGCCTCGCTGCTCGGGATCGCCGGCCCGGCGTTCGCCGGCAGCGTCTACGTCCCCATTCCCGATCCCAACGGCCCCAACGGCAGTACCCATTCGGTGAAGATCTGGGTGAGCAACTCGGGGAAGACGCAGAGCAACCTCAGGACCACGTTCCTGGAGACGGATACGGACGGCACCCATCGCACCACGCCGGGGACGCCGGCCACGGTCGCCGCGGGCAAGACGATCCTGTTCGGCGGCGCCGGCATCGCCGGCAAGGTGGGGCTGCTGGAGATCAGCGCGGATTCCACCAACGTGGCGATCAACGCCCGGCTGACGACACAAGGCAGGGGAGGCCAGACCTCCTACTCCGAGCTGCCGGTGATCTCCTCGGCGAACCTCTTCGCCAGCGGCAAGACGGCCACGATCCAGGGTCTGGGGCGCGACTCCCACACCGGCGACGTCTCCAGCCTCGGCATCGTCAACTTGGGCCAGCAGGCGGCGCAGTGCCAGGCCAACGTCTTCCGGGCCGATGGCTCCCAGATCGCTTCGACGGTGAACCTGTCCCTGAAGCCGCTTTCTTTCCTTCATTTTTCCGATGCGCTGGGGATCCTGAGCGAGCTCAACGCCACCGACGTGCGCATCCAGGTGAGCTGCAATCAGCCGTTTTACCTCTATGGTGCGGTCTTCACGGCGGCCTCCTCCCAGCTCATGTTCCTCTCCCCGGCCTCGGCGGGCTCCTCACTCACGGCACCGGAAGAGCCCACGCAGCAGCCACCTACCGTCAGCGGCAACGTCTTTTCGGTTCCGGGCCTGTTCCATACCGCCAGCCCGGGCAACGAAAAGAAGCAATATAAAATCGACTTCGCCAAGGTCATCCACTCCAAGAAAGTGATCGTGGACCTCGACTTCGTTCCCGGTCCGTGGAACACCGCCAAGCCGGCGGGCAATCACGCGCTGATCTGGCTCTACCGCGGCAAGTTCCGCAGCAACTCGATCGCCAACGTCAACGCCTTCGCGCCGCCCAAGACCTCGCTCAAAATGAACGAGAACCTCGACCTGCCGGCGGGTGGAGTCCAGGCCAAGGAGGTCCCGGTCCCCTGGGAGATGGGCACGCTCTACCACCTGCATTACGTCTACGACTTCGCGGCGAACTTCATCACCGCCGACCTCACCACGGGGAGCCAAACGGTGGTGAGCACGGGGATGCAGGGCACCTCGAAAGCGCGAACGGTCGACATCCCCACCACCGGCATGACGGTGGAGTTCGGCCACTACGCCAACCAGGAAGGCCCTGAGGTCGCGAGCTACGGCTGGCAGTACCTCAACCTGAGGATCGAGTTCGTGCCGAATTAAGTGGACGATCCGGCGTCCGCCGCCCCTGAATCCTCTTCCTGAACCGGCGGTTGATGCTGCCGTTGCCGCCGCCGGCGCCCCTTCTCCGGCGGCTGGGGCGTGGGCTCCGGCTGGGGCGGCGGCGACAGGAGATAGGGCGAATCGGCTCGTATCCAGAAGCCGCCCACCTTGCGGTAGCCATACTTCGGCATCACCTCGGTCGGCAGCCCGAGCTCCTTGCGAATGCCCCAGATCTGGAAGAAGGCGTCCGGCCGCTGCTCCTCCAGCAAACGATGCTCGTCGTACTTGTCGTGCCCGGGGATGAAAGCGTCGTAGCTGTCCTCGTCCACCGGGTGAATGGGGGGGCGTTTGGCGATCACGCGGTCGTTGTAGCCGAGGATGTCGATCATCCGGTAATTCGTGAAGTAAGCCGGGATGCCCGCCCACGCCGTAGCCACCACGGCCCCGGGCTTGAGCAGCCGCTGAAAGACGAGCGTCTGGTCCATGACTCCCCTCTGGTTCTCGACCAGGGGCGGCCGTTGCGTCACCAGGAGGTTGTTCCAGTTCCCCTCCATCTCCTCCGAGAACCCGAGGCCGTTGGCCGTGAGTAGGGCGGCGGCGGTCAAGGCGGCGACGGTAAAACGCTCCGCCGGCGTGCCTTCGGGGCCCTCCTCCCGCCGGCGGCGCCACGCCGCGAGGAACTCGTTGAGCAAGGCGTTGAGCAGCACGAAGAGGAGCGGCATCACGAACACCACGAAGCGGTTGGCCCGCACGTTGATGTCCTTTTCCCACACGTCTCCCCCCACGTAAATGCTGTACGCGAAGTAGAGGGCGACCACCGCCGCCGGCAAGGCGAGGCGCCGGTTGCGAGCCAGCGCCGCCCCCGTCCCCAAAGCCGCCGCCAGCACGAGGACCAGGTGCTGGCGCAAGAAGATGGCCATCAAGGAAAGGCCGCGCAACAGCCGTACCACGAGGGGGATGCCGTAGAGCTTCAGGTAGTAGGTGTTGGGGAGGAGGTCGTGAAAATAGAACCAGCGGAACAGGCCGTACGCGAGCGAGAGGCCCACGAACACGGCGAGCCCCGCGAGCCAACTCCGCCGGCCCGCCGGCCGCAGACCGCCGCGCAGCAGGAGGTAGAGCTGCACCGCCGCCACCAGCAGCAACATGTCCATCCGCAGCAGGAAGGCGGCCGTGCACACTAGCCAAAGCGCCAGGTGGCGGTCCCGCCCCGAGTGAACGGCCGAGAGCGCAAGCTGCACGGCGAGCACCGTCAGCAGGGCTTGCAGACCGCTCTCCATGCCCATCAAGGACCAATAGGTGAGCGGGTAGTAGAAGGCCGTGAGCACGGCGGCGGGGAGCCAGTGGCGCGACCGCTCGTCCGCAAAGTGATCGAGCACCAGCCGGCGCACCGCCACCACCGTGCCGGCCAGGCAGAGGAGCGACAAAAGCTGAACCAGCAGGCTCGTATGGCGCAGGTGCAAGGGGAGGGCGTTGACCGGCACCATGAGGAAGGTCCACAGCGGGTGCGTGAACCCCTCCACCGGCTCGCCCCACCGTGCCCAGTTGAGGCCGTGCCCCTCCACCAGGTTGCGGGCGTAGGTCATGGAAATCATCGCGTCGTCGAACAGGCAGAAGAACCGGCGCCCGTAGAGCACGAACGAGGTGCGATAGATGAACCACCCACCCCACACCGCCTGAACGAGCAGCAGGCCCCACAGGGCCCAGGGGCGGGAGGAGGGCGGCGAAGGCCGTTCGTCAGAGGTGGTCATGTCGGCGCTCATTGCGGGAGGGGCGGTATTGTGCCACAAACCGGCCCCCCGAGCCCCTCACGTCCCCGGCGCCAACTGCGTTCCGGCCTCCAGGGTCCGCCGGATGCGGGCGCTCAGATCCTGCCAGTGGGCCTTGGTGTAGGCGTCCGCCTTCCCCGGTGCTGCCAAGCTCTTCGACATCCGCCGGCCGATGCCGCGCAGGGTCGCCGCCGCCACCTGGGAGGCTTCGGCAGGAGTGCCCTTGGGCGGGGCCACGGCCAGCTTCGCCAGGTGGGAGACGAGGAGGCGCTGGAGGGCGCGCCGGTCCTGGGAGAGGGAGGCTCCCGCTGGACCCCCGAAGGCCGTGGCTTCCAGGTGGCTGAAGATCTCCGGCAGGGTGATGGGATTCTTGGGCGTGCGTCGCTCGTTGTCCAACACCCGCGCGAGGCGCGCCGGCTGGAACAGGGTGGTGAACGCCGCGTCATAGAGACCGGCGATGCGGGTCGAGACGTTGTAGTCCTGGGCATAGCGCCACGGGTAGTTCCAATCCTCCAGCAGGTCCGCCTTGAGCACCGCGAGGGTCTCGGGCGAGAAGGCATAGGCGCCGTCCGCGAACACCTGCCGGTCGAGAACGTCCAAGGCGCGGCGCTGCGTTTCCGGGTCCACGGGAGTGATCGGCGGGGGTCCCCCCTTGGGCGCCGCGGGCGACCCCGCCACCCGGCGCAGCAGGACCTGCCCCCCGACGTGACGGGCTGTCATGTCCAGGTAGTCGAGGGCCACGGAGAAGATGGCGGAGTCCAGCGCCTGGCGCAGCAGGTTGTAGTCGTGCCCCTCCCCCACCACCAGATTCGGCAGGACCGGCAGGACCTCGGAGCGCAGGATCCCGAGGCGGGTGTCGGCGAAGCCCAGCGGATCGCTGGAGAAGTCGTCGGCATTGGTCGTGGGATCGATGTCGTTGAGCTCGCCACCGTCGTAGACGTTCCCGTACTGAGTCTCGGCCTTGGCGGCAATGGCGTCGAGAGCCTTCGCCTCCTCCTCCGGCCGGAAGGGACGGTAAAGGTATTCGACGGCGAGATCGTCGTAGGGTCCCACCTCCTTGAGGAAGTAATCGCCCTGCGGCGCCCCTTTGGGAGCGAGGTAGATCGGGTCGTAGTCCATCACCGAGGTCGAGAAGATCCCGGTGGCGGCGTGGCCCGTGAGCTTGCCGGAAGCCACGGCTTCGGGACTCGCAACCAGGCTGGCCTTCCAGTTGTGAGGGAAGCCCAGGGCGTGCCCCACCTCGTGCGCCGCCAGCTCCTGGAAGGCCTCGCGGGCGAAGCGCTCCGCCTCCGGCGTGCCCGGCTGGAGGATCCCCCGCGATTGCAGGACGAGGCGGGCGAAGGCGATCTGGCTGGAGAACGACGCGGAGCGGTCGCAGAAGCTCCGGTTGGCGCGCAGGCCGCGCAGCTCCTGGGGTGTGCGCAACAATCTCTGCTCACCCTCCCCTGCCTCCTCGCCCGGCTCGGGCGCCCGCCACCAGGCGTAGACCAGGTAGCGGTGCAGGGTGTAGGAAGGGAACTCGCCGTTCAGGTAAACGTGGGCCTGGAGCACCTTGCCGGTGCGGGGATCCCAGAGGCTGGGGCCGGCCAGGCCGGAGAAATTCAGGTCGTCGCTCAGGTTCCAATAGATCATCGAGTGATGGACGTCCGCGGGGTCCCAGTTGGGATCGTCCGGCCGGTCGAGGATGCGCACGGCGTTCCGGATGCCGGCCTTTTCGAAGGCGCGGTTCCACCACAGCGCGGCTTCGTGCAGCAGAGAGCGCCACTCCGGAGGCACGCCGCTGTCGACGTAGAAAGTGATCGGCTCGACGGCAGGCGACACCGGCTGCGACGGATCGGAGGGGCGGACGTCCCAGCGCTGCGCCAGATGGCGGAAGGACGTGTCGCGACGGTCCACGTCCGTGTAGTCCTTGAACGGCATGTCGAAGACGCCGATCCGTTCGTCGGCGGGACGGGGCCGGAAGCCGTCGTTCTCGGGCAGCCGGAAGAGGGTGTAGTCCACCAGCACCTCCAGGAAGCGGTCATCCACCAGCCGGCTGGGGCGGAACCGGCGGATGCCGCCGCCGCCCCCTCCCTCCGCCTCCGGCTCGCCGCTGTGCTCCTCCTGCCGGAAGCGATAGGAGACGCGGGCCACGACGTTGTCGGGGAAGGACTTGAGGGAGACCAGGGTGGCGTCCTCAGGGTGGGCCGTGTAGCCGGCGCGGCGCGGCAGGATCTCGCTCAGGTCCGCGCCGAAGAGCGTCTTGGCATCCACCAGCAGGGGCGCCGGATTGCCGGAGACGGGCATCAGGTCGCCCAGGAACACCGGCGAATCCGGGAAGGTCTCGGCCACCGAGGTCCTCATCGGCGAGCGCTCGTCCGCCCGGAAGAGGAGGTTCTTCTTCTTGAGGATCAGCCGGTCGCCGCCGCGCTCCCACGAGACCACGGAGACGTCGAGGCTGGAGCCCCGGGGCAGCCAATCCCCCGCCGAGTGCGCCAGCGCCGCCGCGAACCCGAGTTGCTTGCCGACGAGATCCGGCGGCACCTCGGCGTAGAGCTTGCCGGGGGAACGGTAGAAGGTGACGAGCCCGGGGAGCTTCTCCATCCCCTGAACCGTCTCCGCCAAGCTCTTCGCGTCGGCGGCGAGAGCCGGGGAGACGGTGAGGGAGAGCAGGACGAGCAGCATGAAAGACGAGCAGGCGAGGACAGAGCGCATGGGCGGACTCCTCCTGGTAAGCGACGAAGTCTGGTGGACTATACAAGCAGGAGGGAGGAAGCAGGACAGCCCTAGCCCCGCTGGGCGAGCGACGTGATCATCGCGACCAGCCGGGCGGGATCGGTCGGCTTGGCGAGGTGAGCCTGGAAGCCGGCGTCGAGGGACTCCAGGCGGTCCTGATTGGAGGAATAGGCGGTGAAGGCGATGGCTGGCACTCTCCCGCCGCGATCGACGGAGAGCGTCCGCACCCGGCGCAGCAAGTCGTAACCGCTCTCCCCCGGCATTCCGATGTCGCTCAACAGCACGTCTGGAACGGCGCGTTCCAGCGCCGCCAGGGCCTGTTCCGCCGAGGCGGTCGCGATCACTTCGGCACCGTATTGTTCCAGGAGCGCGACGAGCATCTCCCGGCCGGTGGGCTCGTCTTCCACTATCAGCAGCCGCAAACCCGCCAGCGGCCGCCGCTCGGTATACTCGTCAGCATTCGCCGGCTCGCCCGCAGGCTCCGCGAGGAAAGCCGGGACCGGGAGCAACACCGTGAACATCGCTCCCTCGCCCTCCCCCGGGCTCGTCACCGATACCGTCCCGCCGTGCAGCTCGGTCAGGTTGCGCACGATGGAGAGCCCCAGGCCGAGACCGGTCTGGCTGCGGGCCGCGGAGCTCTCCTCCTGGCGGAAGCGTTTGAAGACGTGGGGCAGGAACTCAGGGCCGATGCCTTGACCCGTGTCGCGGACCCGGAGCTGCACGAAGTTCTCCACGCGGCCCAGCCAGGCCTCGACGCGCCCCCCGCCCGGCGTGAACTTCACGGCGTTCGAGAGCAAGTTCCAAGCGACCTGCTGCAGACGGTCCGGATCGCCTAAGACGGCATTGACGCCGCCGCCGTGCGTCAGCTCGAGGACGACGCCCTTGGCATCCGCCGCCGCGCGCACGGTCTCGACGGCCGCCTCGACCACCGGCAGCAGGTCGATGATGTGGGGAGACAGGCGCAGCTTCCCCGTCGTGATCCGGGCGGCGTCCAGCAGGTCCTCGACGAGCCGCGCCTGCGCGTGGACGTTGCGCTCGATCGCCGCCAGCCCGCGGGTGGTGGTGGCGGCGTCCACCCGGTCGGTGCTCAGTACGTGGATCCATCCGGCCATGGCGCTCAAGGGGCCGCGCAGCTCATGCGAGACCGTGGCCAGGAACTCGTCCTTGAGCCGGCTGGCCGCCTCGGCCTGGCGGGTCGCCTGCTGCTCGCGGGCGACCAGCAGGGCACGCTCGTCCTCCACCCTCTTGAGCTCCGTCCGGTCCTCGATGGCGACCAGGATCTTCTCCGCTCCGTGCCCCTCCCGCCGCACCCGGCGGGCGTTGAGCACCATCGTCCGGCGGCCGATCTGCGGGAATTCGTGCTCCACCTCGAAATCCCGGACCTCGTGATCGTCCGCGAGGATGGATTGCAGCGCCCCGCGCAATGCGGAGAGGTCCCACTGGCGGTTGCCGAGCTCATTGAGGAACCGGCCCTCCGTCTCCTCTCGCCTTACCCGGAAGGTTTCGTAGAAAGTACGGTTCGCTCTCTCCACCCGCAGCTCCTCGCCCAGCACCAGGAGCGGCTCCCGCACCGTCTCGATGATCGCGTCCGCGAAGTCGCGGGCCTCGGCGATCTCCACGGCGCCGCGCTTCAGGGCGTCGACGTCCACCAGGACAATCACCGCGCCGTCGATCCGATTGTCCCGCGTCTTGTAGGGCCGGATGCGCAGCGAGTACCAGGCTCCCTCACGGTCCTGGACCTCCCGTTCGATCACGGTGACGGTCTCGATCGCCTCCAGGATCGACACCTCGAGGCTGGGCAGGTCGAAGTTGGGGCGAATGTCGCTCAGCGGCCGGTTGACGTCCCCAGGAAGGAGGTTCATCAGCCGCGCGGCCGCGGGGGTGAAGCGGCGCAGTCGCAGATCCGAGCCCAGCAGCACCACCGGGAGGTGGAGACCGGCGAGCAGGTTGATCAGGTCGTCGCCGAGCAGTCCCAGCTCCAGGTTGCGGTTCTGCAGCTCTTCGTTCAGGGTATTGAGCTCTTCGTTGCTCGACTGGAGCTCTTCCTTCGCGGTCTCCAGCTCCTCGTTGAGGCTCTGCAGTTCCTCGTTGCTGGAGAGGACCTCCTCGTTGGCGGCCTGCAGCTCTTCGTTGGCGGCGCCCTGGTCCTCGATGACGGCCTGCAGGTACTGCTGGGTCGTCGCCAGCTCCTGCTCCAAGTGGCCGATCTGGCGGTCCGTTTCCGTGGGCGGGATCACGCCTCGGGAGAGCGGCGGCGCCGCTGCCGGCTGGATGCCGGCCTCCGAAGTTTCTACGAAAAGGACGAGGAAGCAGAGCTGTCCCGAGGAGCGTCCCTGGATCGGGACGACCTCCAGGTCCACGCTACGGAAATGGTCGCCATGTCGGAACGTCAGGTTCCTCCGGCCGATCGGTGCGCGGGTGGCCCGGGCTTCCTGGATCATCTCGCGCAGCCCGGTCAGCAGCCCCTTCTGGATCATATGGGGCAGGTTGAGGCTCGCGTTGCCGGGCGCGTGCTCGACGTAGGGATGCGTGTCGCCGCGAAACTGCACGATCTCCAGGTTGTCGTCGACGAGGACACCCGGGGGGCCGTAGCGGCTGAGAAGGATGCGGTCCGCCTCCCGCTGCACCTCGCCGCGGTCTCCAGAGTCACGGACGATGGCGCCCGCCCGAGTGCCGAAGGCGGCTCCTCCCAGGTAGCCCGCAGCGGGGCCCGGGATCGTGTGAGCCACCGTCTCCGTCGGGGTGAAGACCCTGTGCTCCCGGTCGACCGGCAGGAACAGGTCGGATGACGAGCCCGCCGTCTCCGAGCTCCCCAGGACGAGGAAGCCCTGGCGGTTCAAGGCGTAGTGGAAATTTGCCATCACCCGCCTCTGCACGCCGGGCTCGAGGTAGATGAGGACGTTGCGGCAACTGATGAGGTCGAGGCGGGAGAAAGGGGGGTCCCGGATCAGGTCGTGGCGGGCGAAGACGCACAGGTCGCGAACGGCTTTGCTCACCTGGAAATGGCCGTCCACCTTGGCGAAGAAACGTGCCAGGCGTCCGGGGGAGACTTCGGCGGTGATGTTCTCCAGATAGATCCCGGCCCGCGCCTTTTCCACGGCGCCGTCGCGGATGTCGGTGCCGAAGATCTGGATGGACGGACCGGAGGCGACGGCGTCGAGGCTCTCCAGCAGGCAGATGGCCAGCGAGTACACCTCTTCGCCCGTCGAGCAGCCTGGCACCCACACCCGGACCGGCGCGTCGGGCGAGCGGTCCTTCAACAGCAGTGGGAACACGTCCCGGCTCAAGGCGGCAAAGGCCTCCGGGTCGCGGAAGAAGGAGGTCACGTTGATCAGCAGATCCTGGTACAGGTCCTGGATCTCGGCCGGATGGCTCTCGAGATGGCTGGCGTAGTCCGCGAGTGTTTCAACCTGGTGAAGCGCCATGCGCCGCCGGATGCGGCGCAACAGCGTCGGCTTCTTGTAGCCGGCGAGATCCTTGCCTGTGACCTTTTTCAGCAGCGTGAAGAGCGTGTCGAGGGCGATCCTCTCGGCCTCGAGCAGCACCTCGGGGATCAACGAGTCGTCGGGCTCCCGGATGTAGGAGCTGTGGGTCAGCTTCGCGATCTCCAGGGCGAGGCCGTCGGGGGGCAGGACGGCGTCGACACAGCCCGAGGCGATCGCGTTGCGCGGCATGCCGTCGAACGCGGCGGACTGCGGGTCCTGGGCCAGGCACATGCCGCCGGCGGCCTTGATCGCCTTGAGCCCCAGGGTGCCGTCGGAAGCGGTCCCGGAAAGGACCACCCCGATGGCCTTGGCGGCCCGGACCTCCGCCAGCGTGCGGAAGAAGAGGTCGATCGGCATGTGCCGTTCCGGGGCCACCGCCCGGGGCAGGAGCTTCAGGTGCCCATCGGTGATCGCCAGGTCCATGTGGGACGGGATCACGTAGACGTGGTCGGGCGCGATCTTCACGCCGTCCTGCGCCTCGTCCACCGGCATCGGGGTCGAGCGGGCGAGAAGAGACGGCAGGATGCTCTCGTGCTTTGGATCCAGGTGCTGCACGAGGACGAAGGCCGCACCGGTGTCCACGGGCAAATTTTGCAGCAACTGCCGGAAGGCTTCGAGACCGCCGGCGGAGGCCCCGATGCCGACGATGGGAAAGAAATTGTGCGGGGAGTCGCCGGCTGGCTCTTCTACGCCCGGCTGGGCGAGGAACCGCCGGCTGGAGGCGCGCTCCGGGGTCGGCCTTTTCTTAGGCGAGGCTTTGGGCATTTTTTTCAGATCCGCTACCCAACCTGGTTGCACCTTGCGTGCCAAGGTTACCAGCTTATTTAGGGCGCGTCCCAGAATGGGGTCGCCGCTGGGCAGCCAGCAGTCGCTGCTGGGTGCCCAGCAGTCGTTGCTGGGTAGCCAGCGGTCATTGCTGGGTAGTGTCCTATTTCGATGTTGGCGCCGCGGAACCCCTCTAACGCCTTGATTCCACTATAGCTTACTCCCCCGAAGGGGGGAGCGTTTCCCCCCATTCCAAGCAAGCGGCCCGGCGGGGTGCACGAACACGTCCGCCGGACCTGACCCGAGCACAGGAGATACGTCCCATGCTAGAGCTGCCCGATTCTAACCCGCTCACACCGCCGCCCCCGTCGTTCTTGTTCGTTCCGTCTCCGTCCGACGCGCCAGCTCCGCCACCTGCTCCTCCCCGGCGTCCCATGCCGGAACTGATTTCCCCTGAGCCTCCGTCGAAAGCCATCTCTGACGATTGGGAGAGCTGGGAAGGTTTCAGGTTCACGTTCTTGCGGCACTTCAAGCCGGAAGACGTGGCATCGCTTCGTGGAACCGCCCAGCTCCTCTACAACCTCATCCTGGAGGCCCCCAGCCTGGGAGAGGACTCCTATCCGCCGCCGGAAACCCGCTGGGAGATGGTGGCCGCGCTCAGCGAGCTGCGATTCCTTCAGGGCTTCCTCAGCACGATCTCCGCATCCCGGCGGCAGTCCTCTTTCCCTCCCGAAGTGGAGGAGCTTTGCGACCTCGCTGGCAGGATCGCATGGGAGCTCTCAGAGATCACTCGCCGGTTGAACGAGGAGCTGCTGAAGTGGCGAAGCTGAAGACGGCGAGCTTTACGGTGCGCGCCACCATGCCGCAGTCCGTGGCCTGGAAGCGGGCGACGGAATCGGAAGGCTTTGCTTCTTGTGGGGCTTGGCTCGCCCGGGCGGCGGATGCCTATCTCAAGCTCCGGATGAAGGCCGGGCTTCCTCTGCCGCTGGCGTGGCACCTGGGACAGTTCCGCGTACGGCTTGAGGACGGATCGGAGCCGGAGCTGAGGGGATTCGTCTCCCCGCCCTTTGGGATCTTCCACGGTTCCGGGGGCGGTCCCATCCCACAGGGCTCGACGCACTGTCAGACATTGGTCTACCTGCCGGGCCGGCGGATCGTGGCGACGTTCCGCTATGCCAGGGAAGCGAGAGCGCTGGCCGCCGAGTTGGCAGGTGTTTGGGCACGTAGTGGCGGGGAGGGTGAAGACATCCGGGCGGGGCCGCTGATAGATCGGCACCAGAGGGAGGCGACGTAGAAGGGAGAGAAAGCCAAAAACAAATCACGTTTTTCTAGGCCGGGTGGTAGCTACTACCCGGCCTTTTGTGCTATACTTTGGCCCTAAATACAGAAGGGGGACAAAATGAGCGACAATTTCAAAGAAAATCTACGAAAGACAATCAAAGAATCCAAAGAAGCAAAAGAAAGACACCAAGACGAACTAGATCAATTTGCAAACACGTGGCATCGGCTAAAGGATAGCGGTTGGGTTGCAAGCGCTCTGCGTACAGCCGTAACGGTACTGACTGAAGAAAAAGTCCACGCCAATATTGACGCTCTGAACAGCAGGATTACTCTTGCGATTTACAAGAGTCCGAAGGAAAGACCCCAACACAGCTTTACGCTCACTCCAGATAAGGAAAAGATGAGGATCATCCTATCTTCGTCGGCAAATCAAGAAGATGAGCTTTTCGACCTTGCAGGATTGGATGAGAGTACGCTTAAGGCGAGAATCTCGGATTTCGTTCGCGTAGCGCTCGGACCGGAACAATCTACGCAATAAGTAAATCTCGCACCGTCCACGGCTTCCGAGCAATTCCCGCCTTCATTGCGGGAGTCATCCGGATTGACTTGTGCATCCAAGTGAAGTTATAAGCCGCGAAGTGGAGCGCCAGCGCAGCATTCAAGTTGCTCCGCTTCCGGCTGAAAGCGTTTGTCAGTCTGGTAAACCGGCGCATTTGCATGCGGATATGGAGATTAGTCCGTTCAACGTGTGACGTGCAGATCTTCTCTTCCGCAGGGCTCCCGGAAACGGCGATCTTCTCCGCCGATATTATCCGCGCCGGAGAATACCGGCGCTCACTGTCCACCGTCTCAGCGCTGTACGTTTTGATGAGCTGGCCGAAGTCCACCCGGCCGCCGAAGTGCTGTTCTACCGCCGCGGGATAGGCGCCAAAGCCGTCCGTGGTGAGCTGGAAGCGGCCGGCCGTAGCCCCGGAGAGCTTCGCCATGAACAGGGAGGTATCCTCGGAGGTCCGGCACCCCATATGGAAGGCGAGCGCCAGCTTGGAGTCTCGCTCGATTCCGACAAAGGTATAGGCGTCGCCCAGCTCCGCATCCGTCTTGCCAAGCCGTTGCTTCGTCTTCTCCTTCATCCCGACGAAGGACCACAGCTCATCCGCCTGCACATCCTTGACCTCTACGTTACGGACCAGGCGGGAGAGAAGCGTCTCGCACTTGGCGCCCGCGAGACGCAGGAGCCGCATGACCGTATCCCGGTGGACGCCGGAGACGCGCTCCGTGCTGCGAATCGAGGAGCCTTCCGTCAGAAGGGAGAGGACCAGGACAGCCTTGTCCATGTCCAGACGCATGCTCCCCAACGGCCGGGGCGGGATGATGCCGAAGGTCGCCTTGCACACCTTGCAGCGCCGCCGGGGATTGCCGGCCCGATCCTTGCCCCAGCCGATGGTACGGCCGCCGCAGGACCGGCAGGCAGTCCCTTCGGGAGCGGTCACGGTGGGGAGGGTGTCGGCGCTCATGGTTTGTCTCGACTCTGGAGTTATTGTATGCCCCAGGGGCACACGTGTCAAGGGGTCTGAGAGACTTTCTTCTCTTGACTTGTATGCCCCGGGGGATTACACTATCTGCCATGGCTAGACCTCGGAAGGAAGAAGACCGCGCCCATTCCGCCTCTATCCGGATACGGCTCCTGCCAGAGCATGCCGCCTTGATTCGGGAAGCGGCGGCACTGGCAGGAGTGAGCATGTCGGACTGGCTACGGGAGCGCATCGTACGCAACGCACGTCGGGAGATCGCGGAAGCCGCCCGGTATGAAGCGGCGGGGAAGGCTTAGGAGTAGCAACCCGAGCTGCCAGCGAAAGAGCGCATGGGGGCACAGATGGGCAGTAAAACAAGCCATTGCTTCAACTCCTCTATTGACATGGAGGAAGCCGCGGCTTAGGATGGTCTTGCTAGGGAGCTCATCCGCGGAGCCGCGTGCTTCCGCCGGGTTAGTTTCTAGAGAGGCCCGCTTCGGCGGGCTTTTCGCTTTCTAGGGTGCCTCCTTTGCTTTACGGACTCCTTGAATGCTCGTAAATGAAGCAAACACTTGGGTTAGCTCGACCATAAGAAGAGTCTAGACGGTCGAGAGGTTGCCGTCAAGCACGTTTAATTACGAGAATGTTGGATAAATTGGAGAAAAGGCTTAACTTGGAGAAGTTGGAGAGCTGAAGGGTTACTTCAGGTGGGAACTTCTTTAGCGGAGAGGCAGGACCTGTACCGCCAACACTGAATGAGGACACTACCCAGCAACGACCGCTGGCTGCCCAGCAATGGGTAGTGTCCTAGTTTGAATTCTCGGCCCCGGCCCGCTTCTTGTACGGTCCCCGGGGCTTTCCCTCCGGCTTGGGCAGCAGGGCCACCAGATCCTCGATTCCCCAGACCCGGGACTCCACGCCGGCCGCCATCGCGGGGGTGACCCGCAGGGTCTTGTGGATGCGCACGTAGTTGTAGTGCGCCGAGAAGAGACCGAAGGCGGCGGCATGGTTCTCCACCTTCTTGGAGAAGGCGTTGGTCAACCGGGTGAACCGCCGGACGCTCATGCGGATCGTGAGGTTCGCCCGCTCCACGTAGCTGGTTGAGACGTGCGCCGCGTCCGGGCATCCGGTGATGGCGTGCTTTTGGGCGCCGATGCACTCGGCAGGGCTGTATCGGACCTCCGGGCCTTCCGGGGCGGCGCCGTAGATCTTGACGAGTTGCGCGAAGTCCACGGCGCCGGAGAAGGCATCCTCGACGGCGGAGAGGTACATCTTGTGTCCGTCCGTGGTGAGCTGGACGCGGTTCACGAGGCGGCCCGCCAAGTCCTGCATGAACTCCGTGGCGCATCCAGCGTCACGGGAGCCCACCAGGAAGGACGGCATCAACTTCGTCTCCGCGTCAATGGCGGTGAACGTCCAGACATCCCCGTAGCCGAACTGCCCGGCTTTCTCGGCGGGGACGTTCTTCTGCTTGGCGTAGACGAAGCTCCAGATCTCGTCTACCTGCAACCGCTTGCAGGTCAGATTCCGGAACGTCGCGTCCATATGGCGGATGCACGCCTCACCGATCTCCCGCCAGAGTTTCATGACGGTGTCCTTGGAGACATCGGCCATGCGGGCTGTGGCGCGGATGCCGACGCCCTCTACCAGGGCGGACACGATCTGGACTCGCTTCGTGGTGCTGAGTACGTTTGCCATACTAGACATTATACGTAGGCGGCTAGGCATTGTCAAGAGGGTTTGACGCCGGATCGCTCCTGAAGTTATGCTCTACTCCACACCGGGGCCGATGGGGGGAGAGGTGTCTCCGGTTTGGCCGCCACCGGATCGGGCGAAGAATGGTTAGACACACAAAAGCCCCGACGAGAAACCGCCAGAAAATGACCTCCTACCCTGATCTCACTGCCTGCAACATCAGCTCCATGGAGTTCTCCTTCCATGTCAGCGCTGGTTTAGAGCAAATCGACGCCTTCTGGGAGGATCGAGGGTTGGATCGGTCCCGGGAGCGCCTCCTTTTTGCCGGGTATACCCGGCAGGGCAATCCTCATACCGCCTATCTTCAGTGGGCGCGAAGCCACGAGGGTTGTAGCGATGTGTATTTGGGCCTTGATGCTCGGGCTCCGTCAACCGTTTGGCCCGGGCGCCCGTCGAAATCGTATAAGCTTCGCGAGCACGATTTCCGGGCTTTTGTCGCGATGGTCCGTAAGTTGAACGTCCACCTCGGCATTCGAGCGAGATATGCCTATTCCTCGGATGCTCTAGGAAAAGCGCTTGGTTCTATTCCTCATCTCGCGCCCTCCATTCGGATTACAAGCGTCACCTTTGAGGTTTTAGACGGGGCCGGTAATCCTGCCGCAAATGTCGCCCATGAGAGAAGGAACGATCAATGGTTAGTTATCGTCGAGCCGATTGCACGTTTTCCGTTTCCAGAATCGGAAGAGTTCTTCTCGACTCCTTATGAAACTGGTTGTATTCTGGCGCGGGTGGTAAGACAGGAGAAATTAGCATGAGCATTCTAAAGATGGTCCCACGACAGCACCCTAACCATTCGCAGGACGAGCAAGTTGTTGGCGGCCCGAACTTAGAGGAACTCCAGAGACTTCTCGGCGACCTTTTCAAATCAGGCGCTCCCCTCCCCGCGACCCGCGGCGAAAAGGAAATCCGGATCCGTAATTTCCGGAGCGACCGCTTCGAACTTACCGATGATCTGTTAATAGCGATTGAGGAACGCGGCGATGAATATGTAGCTACTTCCTATGACACAGGACAATATGGCATCGGTTATAGTCCCGAGGATTCTATTCAGGATCTTTGCTCAGTACTCGAAGAATATTTCGATGTCTTAGCGGAAGACGAGGAGCGTCTCGGCCGAGACCTCAAAGTGCATTTGGTGTATCTCCGTTCGATATTGCGGGAGCGCCAATGATAACCAAACAAGAGGCCCGGCAGGTTGTAAAAAAATTCAAGATGGAAGAACGCAAGGGGCCTCACCTGTTCTATAAATTGGTCTGGAAGGAGAAAATAATTCTGACCACAGCGATTCCGCACGGCAAGGGGCCGCTTACGGTTGAGGATAAGTTCCGCAATCAGTTACGTTTGAACAGGAATCAGCTTGACAAGGCGGTTGAATGCCCGTTCAGGCTTCCGGAGTTTATTGCTCACCTGAAGGCAATCGGAAAAATTCCCGAAGACGATAAAGACGAAGACTAGGAGCCCGCCTTGCCCCACCGCGCCGTAGCTGCCTTGCGAGCGCTTTCCGCCCTCTCCTCCGGTGTCATCTTCGCGGCTCGTGCCGCGCCTCCCTTGGCTCCCCCGAGCTTTCCGAGGGCAACGGCGGCGGCATTCTTCTCCCTCTCGGGTGGGGGCGGGGGAGCTTCCCCTATGGCTTCCTGGAAGACCTGGAAAGCCAGCTCGTTAGGGTCGCGGGGCCTGCGTGGGCGCTTAGGCATGCTCCAAGGATAACACAAGGGCGGCCCGTACTGGCGCCGCCCTTGCCTGCTTACGTTGCTTCGCGCTCGTGGCGCTCGATCAGGGGGCCGGCCCGGATGTCCTCACCCTCCCCGCCGCTGCGCGCCCAGACGCCCGCCAGCTCGGCGGCAAGGGCTCGACACTGGCGGGCGTACCGGAACGTCGCCACAATCCGCCGGCCCGCGAGGTAGACCAGGGAATGCCGCCGCGATCCCAACGGCGCGGAGCCGGCGTCACTCCCCCGGAAGTGACCGAAGGGCGGGGACACCCAGCCCCTCAACTCGTGCTCCGCACCGCCCTCGAAGACGACGCGGAACCGCCCATGACGCCACACCAGGGGGAGAGGAATCCCGGCCTTCACCCGGAGCTTGAGGTAGGCGTCTGCGGCTCCCGCAAGCCAGGCGCCGCAGGAAGCGAAGCCTTCCGACTCTGCCGCCCGCTTCCAGGCCACGGACTGCGCCATGGACGCCCGGACACTGAACGTGGCCACCTTCACAGCTTGCCCCTCCCCGTCCACAGGGGGAGAACCGCGGACTCGATACCGCGAGCGAGCCGCTCCACCATCTCCGCCCACGTGGACGCCATGAGCGCCAGCCGCTCGTCTTCGGCGTCGAGCGAGGACCTGTTCCGCTCCTCCCCCACAGCAG
>DASUEN010000287.1:0-68864 GCA_036275055.1 Thermoanaerobaculia bacterium | reverse complement strand
GGCGGGATCACCAAGCAGTGCGGCCTGAAGGGCCGCGATACTCTTCGTGTCGAACCGAGTTATCGCGGCCCTTCAGGCCGCCCCGGTAGGGGCGCCTCTTTCCCAGGGCATCGGCCTTCGGCCTTGGCCCTGGGCTCAGGTATCCCGACCCGTTGGGCCGGACGCCAACTGGCACAGTTATTCTGTGACGAGCCCTAACTTTGCGGGGAGCGCCTCCCACCCAAAAGCCTCATCCCTGCCTCTAATCCGACGGGTACACCCCACTGCAAAGGCGTAGGGCGCGGCGCGGGACCCATAGAACCCTCGGCGCGATCCGTGGGGCGCGCTTGCAGGGCGGCGAGGGGCGTGGCGCCCAGGGCCGAAGAGATGCGGAGCTGACTGCCGCCGGTCATGAAGATGCCGCTCGCATCCATCAGCACGTCGAGCACCTCCGGACCGGCGTCCAGCGCATCCTCCCCCGTGCGGATGCGCAGCACCTCGACGCGCCCGGCGTCCAAGTCGTAGAAGAGGTCCGCGTAGCGCTCCCCGCCTCCGGCACCTCGGACGCCGTGGCGAGGACGACGAGGCTCACATCCGGGTCTCCCGCCTCGGCCACGAACCGGCGCAGCACGATCCTCTCCCGAACCTTGTCCTCGGCGCCGCCAATGGCCATCACCAGCCCCGGCCGGCGTGCCGCAGCCGAACCCGTCGTCATGCATTCTCCTCTGCCTCCGCGCCCCCAAGGCGCGCAGGTCCGTCTCCATAGGAATCAGGTGCCAGAAGGCGGGGGGATGGTAGCGTGAAGGGCGGGGATCCGTCGCTTGGAGCATCAGAGTTTCAAGGAAGCTGAACGACCCATTATCTTGTAATCTCCAGTTTCTTGAGGCGTGACAGCGCAGACACATCGGACACCGCCGTTCCGGAGAGATCAAGCCACTGCAAGTTGCTCAGACCTGACAGTGCTGACACGTTGGACACCCGCGTTCCAGAGAGATTAAGCCACTGCAAGTTGCTCAGGCCCGACAGCGCAGACACATCGGACACCAGCGTTCCAGAGAGAGAAAGCCTCTGCAAGTTGCTCAGACCCGACAGCGAAGACACGTCCGTTACTGGCGTCCCCGTGAGGTCGAGCCGCTGTAAAGTGGTCAACGCTGCTAAAGGCGAAAGATCGATGATCTGCGACAGGATACCGTCCGTTAGATCTTCGCCAGCCAGGAGCATCTCCTGAACACCCTTCAGCACCAGGGGGTTCACGGCCTGAGCGAGCTCTCCTACTACTTCGGAACGAGTGTCTTCGAAATAGCCTTCGAGGAGTAAGTGCGAGCTCTGAGTGCCGATCAATCGGAGGGCCCGTACGCAGGCCGCTGCTTCAACAGGTTTCAATTCCGGGCGATTCACCAAGAAAGGAACTGCCACATCCCCAAGGTCCGCTAAAGCCTCTGCATCTTCCATGCTCTTGGGTGGAAATATCGCTTGGACGATTCCGTCGAGCTTCGCCTCTACAGCAGGACTGACGAAAAGCGCGGCAGCCCTGCACTGAAGAGCCATGATCTGGCGGGCGCGGCGTTCCTTTGCGAAAGCGAATTTCACGCTCAGGAGCTTTTGGATGACCTCGTCCGCAAACCCTTTACGCTGTGTAGCGACCGCGAACCTGACGACCTGCCGCCATGTAGGATCCAGAGCCCGTTCGGCAAGCAGCCCAGCGTGGCCTGCGATCGCGAAACGATTCCCCGCCAGATATTCCTTGAAGGCATTGTGGATGAAGTCGATGTGACCTGGTTTCACTTCTCGGAGTATTCCGCTGCGCTCGACAAGCTCCCTGCAGATGATTGGGGCATTCTCCGTGGCCTGCCCGGCCAGAGCTTTCAGGGAATCAGCCACTTTCTCAATGGCCTGACCCAGGGGAAGCGAGGATTCATAGTTAAGGATCATGTAGGTTGCGATCTCTTCCGCGATCGCTTTTTTCTGAGGGTAGGTGAGTCGCCGGTAGGATTCAGGGAACTCTTCCAGGTTGAGACCGCTCTCGAGCTCTCTACGCTGGAGAAGCACTTGGCAAAGCGCTTCGCAGAGCTCCGACTGGCTGTCAGGAAGTTGCTGGCCTCGATCCTTGTGGAGCGCACAGATCATGGCGCACAGCAGCGGGTTGGTCGCAAGACGGGCGATCTCGGGATTTTCAGGAAGCTGCCGCTTCAGCTCCTGGGCGAGCCCGGGCAAATCCTCCGTCGGTCTCCCCATCCGCGCCAGCTCGAGCCCGACCGCCTCGTGCCACTTGTCGACGAAACGCGAACGGTCAACCTCGGACATGGGGTTGACTCGCGCCTCCGGGAAACCGACATCTCTCAGCCAGTCTTCCGGTACTGCAGCGGGCCGGGTGCTGACGAGAAAGAGATTCTTGGGATAGGCTCCGACGATCGCCCTGATCTCCTGCTTGACGGTCTCCCGATGGAGGATCGGAACCTCGTCGATGCCATCGAAGAGCAGGAGACCCCGGCCGCCCCTTAGGACGGCGCGGACCCAGGCGGCAGGCGGATTTCCAATCTCCTTTGCCATCAAGGCGGGAAAATCCTCTGGCGGAGGTAGGCGCCCATCCTTACAGTCTCTCAACCTAAGCAGGAACGGTACGGACTGACGCCATTGGGGCTGCCCTATGGATTCGCTCAATTCATCGCCGAGGAGACCTCCGGGAGGTAGGCCAGGATTTTGATAGGACCGTGGGGAGATACTTTCGCCTGCTCCTCGCGCGGCCTCAATGGCCGCCCAACGAAAAAGCGTGCTCTTGCCGCTTCCTGCTTCACCCCGGATCAGGAGGAGATTCGATTTGCCGCTTAAAGCTGCCAGCGCAGTCTCCGCTGGAGTCGGCCCGGCTTCAGCCTGTGCGCTCGTCATGTCGAGGTTGAGGGAAATGTAGGCCACCGAGAGAGCCTGCCGCCGCGATTCGGGAGTGAGATCGGCGCCAAACAGCTCCAGGTAATCGAGGTTACGGATGATTGCTAGGCGGTACTCGATCTCGTACTGGCGGTTTTCTTGGTCGGTTTCTTGGAGAGAGACCCAGTCCTTGATGTGTTTGACGTCCTTGGCAGTCTCGCCGACCACGTCTTCGAGGCGGGAGAGCCGCTGGAGGCTTTCCTTGGCTTGGGTGACCTCGAAGCGAGGCAGCTTCGCCGCGATCTCCACGACGTAGCGCACGATCTCCCGGAGAGCGTGGTCGTACAGCTCCTCCTCCGCGCTGGAGAATTGGCCGCCGGGCAGAGGGTGGAGGCGCTTCAGCTCAGCCTGGAGCTTCGCCGAGTCCAGATCTCGCTCCAGGAAGAACTCCGCCGAGATCCTGCCGTCCAGCGCCTCGCTGAGTTGAGAAATGACTGCCTCCACACTGACCTGGTCGCGCTGGAATTCATGCACGAAAAGGGGTTCCAGTTGCTCGGCGATTCGCTCACCGATCCTCTCGAATTGGCGCTTGGCCTCTCTGCGGTCCACATAGCTCTCGATCCTACCTTTGGCGACGTCGAGGAGATCTTCGCCGATGGCCTCAGCAGGATCACGAAGGTAGGACTTGAGGAGGATCTTCCCCAGACGGGTTCCGAGCTTGACGACGAGGATCTCGGTCAGAGTCATTCCAGGCTCCCAAGCGATGCAGGCGGCGAAAGAAGATCGTAGCACGTTCGCAAGGACCTCGGGCTGGATAACAGGCCCCCCGGGGCGCGGCGCGGAACCCACGGAGCCCGCGGCTCGACTCGAGAATTGCACGTCCCGACCCGTGGGTCGCGGTGCACGACCCCAAGGTCGGAGCTCTTGACCCTCGGGTCGCGACGCGGGACCCATGGGTCGCGGAGCTTGACCGATGGGTCGGGAGTCTTGACCCAAGGGTCGTGGCGCTTGACCCATGGGTCGGGACGCGGGACCTTGGGGTCGCGGAGCGTGACCCTCGGGTCAGACCGCCTGACCCAAGGGCCGAGACTTTTGACCCATGGGTCGCGGCGCCCGACCCGCGGGTCGGGGCACGGAATTGCCGGGTCGGGGCGCGGGACCCACGAGGCGCAGCACGCAATTCTCGTGGCTCCTTGCGGATTTGCCGGGTTCCGCAGCGCGCCGCTCGGGTCCTGCTGGGGCAATCCGCCAGCGCGCCAGAAGAGATTGACAAGGGACAGCAGGGACACCAGGGACGGCAGGGACAAGAAAAGCCCAGGATCGGCAGATCTCTTCATGTCCTTGTTGTCCCTGTCGTCTCTACTGTCCCTTGTGTCCCTGCTTCGGGTTTTCTGCCGCGCAGGCTCCTAGAGCAATCCGCCAGCCGCCGCCCAGTATCTCCGATCCGGATATAGTGACCAGCCCCCATGAGCCGCTTCGACCGACTCCGCGAAGAGCTTGCCGCAGCGACCCGCCTGGCTGTGCCCGTGGCGGCGGTGCAGCTCGGGATGATGCTGATGGGCGTCGTCGACACGATGATGCTCGGGCATCTCTCCGCCGAGGCGCTGGCGGCGGGGGCGCTGGGACACATCGTCACCATCTGCCTGCTGATGCTGGGATACGGCATCCTGACGGCGCTCGATCCCCTGGTGGCACAGGCCCATGGCGCCCGCGACGCGCAGGCGGTGGGCGATCACCTCCAGCGCGGGCTGGTGCTGGCGGCGGCGCTGACCGTGCCGTTCTGCCTCGCGGTGTGGAACGTGCGCGGCCTTCTGCGGCTGCTGGGCCAGCCGGAGTCGGTGGTCCCCGCCGCCGCGGCCTACGCCCATGCCATCCTCTGGGGGAGCCTCCCTTACCTCCTCTTCGTGGTGCTCCGCCAGACGCTCCAAGCGATGAGCGTGGTGCGCCCGGCCATGGTGGCGATCGTCCTCGGCAACCTGGCCAACGCACTGGGCAACTACGTGCTGATCTTCGGCCACTTCGGTTCGCCGGCCCTGGGAGTGCCCGGATCGGCGTATTCGACCTCGATCGCCCGCTGGGTGATGTTCCTCTATCTGCTGGCCGCTTCACGCCGCACGCTCGCTCCCTTCTGGCGGGGTTTCACGCGGGAGGCGGTGGCGCTCCGCGGCCACTTGCTGATGCTGCGCCTCGGCGTTCCCATCGGCCTGCACAACTCGGTGGAGCTGCTGGTGTTCTCGACGGTCGCCCTGCTCATGGGACGGATGGGGGTACGGGAGCTGGCCGGCCACCAGATTGCCATCAACCTCGCGAGCCTGTCGTTCATGGTGCCGCTGGGGATCTCGGGCGCCGCGGCCACGCGGGTAGGCAATGCCATCGGCCGCGGGGACATGCCCGGCGTGCGCCGCGCGGCGGCGGCCACGCTGCTTTTGGGCGGCGGGGTCATGATCGTCTTCGCGGCCCTCTACGCCGCCTTTCCGGAGCCCCTGGCGCGGCTCTACACGCCGGACCCGGCGGTGATCGCCATGGCCGCGGCGCTCCTCCCCATTGCCGCCGTGTTCCAGGTGTTCGACGGCGTGCAGGTGGTGGCAGCCGGTGTCCTCCGCGGCTCGGCGGACACGACGTTCCCCGCCGGCATCGCCCTCGTGGGTTTCTGGGTGGTGGGGCTCCCCGCCGGCTGGGCCCTGGCCTTCCCGGGAGGGCTCGGCCCGCGGGGCCTGTGGTGGGGTCTGACGATCGGGCTCCTGGTGGTGATGGGGCTGTTCCTGGCGCGGATCGGGTATCGGTTCAGGGGGGCGGTGGGGCGGGTGGAAAGGACGGCCACGGACTAACACGGACGAACAGGGACAGGCATGGACATCGACAAGGAGGAAGCCTTGGGCTGGCAGGGTCCTTGGAGTCCTTGACAGTCCGTGTTCGTCCTTGGTTGTCCGTGTTCGTCCGTGCCAGGCTTGACCTCCACCACCCACCGGTGATACCTCACACTGGCCACACCTGCTCCTGAGGACCCACTGATGAGCTTCAAGGACCATTTCTCCGGCCACGCCTCGGTCTACGCCTCGTTCCGTCCCGGCTATCCGCCGGCGCTGTTCGATTTCGCCGCCTCGCTCCCCAACCGGCACGGTCTGGCGTGGGATTGCGCCACGGGGAACGGCCAGGCGACGGCGGGCCTGGCGGAGCGCTTCGAGCGAGTGATCGCGACGGACGCCTCGGCGGAACAGCTCTCCCATGCCGCTCCCCACCCGCGGGTCGAGTACCGGCAGGCCCTGGCCGAAGCGTCCGGTCTCGGCGACGGCGAGGTGGACCTGATCACGGTCGCCACCGCTCTCCACTGGTTCGACTTCGACCGCTTCTATGCCGAGGTGAACCGTGTGCTCGCGCCAGGCGGGGCGCTGGTGGCCTGGGCCTACAACCTGGCCCGCGTCTCCCCGGAGCTCGACGTGCTCATCGACCGGCTGGGGCGCGAGATCGTGGGCCCCTACTGGCCGCCGGAGCGGCGGTGGGTGGACGAGGAGTACCGCACGCTCCCCTTCCCCTTCGACGAGGTGGAGGTGCCGGCGCTGTGGATCGAGGAACAATGGGACTTCAGCCGCTTCGTTCCCTACTTCAGCACCTGGTCCGCCACCAACCGCTACCGCAAGGCCACCGGCCATGATCCCCTGGAGGAGGTGGGCGAGGAGATGGAGCGCGCCTGGGGCGATCCTTCCCAGGTGCGCACGGTGCGCTGGCCGATCATGATGCGCGCCGGGCGTCCGCGGCGCTGAACTGGTATAGATTCCCCGCTATAGATGATCACGGCGTTGATCAGCCGCAAGGGCGGGGTCGGCAAGACGACGACCGCCGTCAACCTTTCGGCCGCCCTGGCGGCCCAGGGGCTGCGCGTGCTGCTGGTGGACCTCGACAGCCAGGCTTCGGCCTCGCTCTCCCTGGGGGTGGACCGGTCGCGCCTCGCGCCGTCGTCGGCGGACGTGCTCCTCGCGGGGCTCCCCGCGGCACAGGCGGTGCGGCGCACCACGGTCTCCGGCCTCGACCTGATCACCGCCTCGGTGGACCTGATCCGCGCCGAGGCCGAGCTCGGCGTGTTCCGCGCCAAGGAAGGGCGCCTCAAGGCGGTGCTGGCGCCCATCGTCCGCGACTACGACTGGGTCTTCCTCGACTGCCCGTCGTCGCTATCGCTCTTGTCGGTCAACGCCGTGGTGGCGGCGGATTCGTTCATCGTGCCGGTGGCGCCCCAGTTCCTGGCGGTCACCGGCGTGCGCAATCTCATCTCCGCGGCCGAGCGGGCGGCCTGGGACCACGGCTCCAAGGTCCAGCCCCTGGGGGTGCTCCTCACCCTGGTGGACTACCGCATCAAGAGCACCCGCGTCACGGTGGACGAGTTGCGCAGCGAGTACGGCAGCCTCGTCTTCGCCATCGAGATCCGCGTCAACACCCGCCTCGCCGAGGCGCCCGCGGCCGGGCAGACGATCTTTCAATACGACCGCAAAGCCAAGGGGGCCGCGGCGTACCAGCTCCTCGCCGGGGAGCTGGTGATGCGGGCCAAGAAGGGCGGGGAGTAGGCCGTTACAAACACGTCGCGAACGCCTCCGAATCCGTGGTGCTTCCGGCCGCCATGCCCTGGGGATTGGCGTAGACGCGGACCTTGCCGGTTCGGGTATCGATCACGGTGAGGGTGAATTGCAGGTCGGTGGCCGGGCCGGTGTACACCCAGAAATGGTGATTCAAAGAGCAGCCGTCGAGCACCTTCACCAGCAGCTCCAGGTTGTCCGGGCTGGTGAACCAGAAGAGGCCGGAGTCGGCGGAGCTCACGGGCATCACCTGGCCTGCTCCCTCGCTGCCGTCCGGTGCCCGCCAGGTCACGGAAGCCTGGAACCGATCGCGGATGCAGAGGGCCGTGGCGCTCGGGACGCAGGGGCCGGGGGGAACGTCCTCGTTGCCGTAGAGGGCGCGTATCGCCGCACGATCGTCGGCGGCGAGCCGCGCGCCGCGGCCGTCGTCGTGAACGAAGGCGCGCATCAGGGCCGTGTCGAAATCGGGATGGCCGGCGCAGGCCGGGCTGCGGCTGTCGCCGCAGGAGTGGCCGAGCCCCAGGGTGTGGCCCAGCTCGTGGCCGAAGATCTCCTCCGCGGCTTTGGCCGCGTTCGGGCTATGGGCAAAGAAACACTCCAGCCCGTTGTTGACGACCACGTCGGCCTCGACGATCGGATGGAACGGCTCCCCTTGGAACGTCAGGGGCGCGGTGGCGTAGAACGGCCCGCCGATCGCCAGCACGCCGCCGGCGCTGCAACTGAAATCCGGCACCAGGTTGCGGGGATCGTTGAAGACGATGGCGTTGACGCCGTCCGTCTCCTCCAGCGCGGAGGTGCTGTCGGTGGTGCCGGCATAGCGACAGTCGATAGGGGTTTGCGGCTCGGCTGTCCACGCCGCGAGGCCGGCCTGAAACTGCTCGTAACCGCCGCCGGGCACTCCTTTCTCGCCGGTGGAAAAAGCTTTCCAATCCACGTGGCCGCCCTGATCGAAGTCGAACCAGCGCAGGTTCAGGTGATCGTCCGGATCGGTGAAGAGGGTGAATTTTTCGAGGCTCTGGGCGAGGCTCCGGCGGAGGGATCCGTCAGCGTCGTCCACCAGGTAATCCGCCGGCCGCGGGGTGCCCGCGGCGCGGGCGGCGATCCAGCGCGCGAAGGCGCCGAAGTCGCGCAGCCGATCCGGCCCCTCCGGCTGCGCTTTAACAGCGCCGTCCGCGGAGAGGCGCAGCTCGCTCGCCTGCGACAGCTCGCGCACGGCGAAGCTGCGATCCCCGGCCCTGACCTCGTGGAAGGCACCGAGGAAAAGCTGGCTGGGACGGAAGATACCGCGGAAAGCGCCATCCGTGGCCGGCTCGAGGAGCAGGAGCAGGCGCTCGCCCACGGCGAAGCGGGGAGCGCCGTCGATACGGAGGGCCAGGCCGCGCGGTCCCGTGCCGCCGAGCACCCGCACCCGCAGGGTGGCGCCGGGAAGGTCCCCTTTCAATCGCGTCTCGACCTGCACGCGGTACTCGGTGGCCCAGGCGCCGCCGTCGCGAGCTCCGGCCCCGGGATCGATGGCGAGGACCCGCACCACGGCCGCGGCCGGCGCCTGATCGGCGAGGGCCTCGTCGGTCATCGGCACGAAGCTGGTGGCGTGCGACGGCGAACCCACCAGGGCGAGGAGGACGGCGAGGAGCAGGGGCGGCGCGGTGGCAGGGCGCGGGCGGTCGGCAGACATGAAGGACCTCCAGAGAAACGGATCGTGAGCTCGCAGCACTCTCCTTGAAGGCGACTGCCGGCAGCCGATTTTACAGGCTTGCCACCGGAGTCCCGGGGAACCTCATGCTAAGATGCCATGACACGTCCTCCAGGCCGTTTCGTGCTGCCTGGCCAGGAGACAGAATGTCCCGTATTGCTTCGACCCCGCCGTCCAGCCCGGTCTCCCGGGTTTCCCTTGCCAAGGCGCTGCTCGTCACCTGCCTGCTGCTGCCCGCCGCAGCCGCGGCCAAGACGGCCGCCGCTCCCGCGCAGCCGTGGGAGGGCGCGCCGTTCACCGCCGACGCGGCGGCCGTGGCCCGCGCCGCCGCCAAGGTGCAGAGCGAGGAGGGGGACGACGTCGTCGTGCTCCTCTCCGAGGCGAGCTACAGCTACGACGCGGCCGGCCGCGAGACCTACAGCCAGCGGCTGGTCTACAAGATCCTCACCGCCACCGCCCACGAGAGCTGGTCGACGGTGGACGAGGGATGGGCGCCGTGGCACCAGGCGCGGCCGGAGATCCGGGCGCGGGTGATCACGCCCGACGGCGCCGAGCACACCCTCGACCCCGCGACCATCGCCGAGAACGCCGCCAACGCCTCGGACTCGCCGGACATGTTCGAGGACGGCCGCGTGCTGCGCGCTCCTCTGCCGGCGACGCGGGCCGGCGCCGTGGTGGAGCAGATGGTGACGGTGCGCGACGAATCCCCCTTCTTCGACGGCGGCGTGGTGCGTCTCCACGGGGTGGACCTCGGCATGCCGGTGCTGCACGCGCGGGTGACCGTGGAGACGCCGGAGTCCACCTCCCTGCGCTGGGTGGTGCGCGACCTTCCCGAGGCGCAGAAGAAGGAGACGGTGGCCGGCGGCCGGCGGCGGTTGGAGGTCGAGGCGCGCGACTTGGAGCCGGCGGACGATCCCGAGCCGGGGCTCCCCTCCGACGTGCCGCGGGGGGCGTACGTCGCCTTCTCCACCGGCAGCTCCTGGGGCGACCTCGCCCGCCGCTACTCGGACCTCGTGGACCAGACGATCCGCGGCGCCGATCTCAAGGCCTTCATCCGCTCGGCAGTCAAGGGAACGGCACCGTCGCAGCTCGATCTGATCAACCTCTACTTGGCGCGCCTCAGCGAGGAGGTGCGCTACACGGGGATCGAGCTCGGCGAAGGGGGGATGGTCCCCAGGAAGCCGGCGGAGACCCTCCGCCGCCGCTTCGGCGACTGCAAGGACAAGGCGGTGCTCTTGACCGCCATGCTACGGGCCTCGGAGGTGCCGGCCTACGTGGCGCTGCTCAACGCCGGCGAGGACGACGCGGACGTCGAGGAGTCGCTCCCCGGCTTCGGCACCTTCGATCACGCCATCGTGGTGGTGCCCGGCTCGCCGCCGCTGTGGATCGATCCCACCGATCCCTTCTCCCGGGCTGGCGAGCTGCCGCTGGCGGACCAGGGGCGCCTGGCGCTGATCGCGAGCCCCACGGCCACCGGCCTGACGCGGACCCCCGAGACGGCCTCGGCCGACAACCGCGAGGTGGACGTCCGCGAGTTCGTGCTCGCCGACCTGGGGCCGGCGCGCATCGTCGAGACCGACGAGTACTTCGGCGCCCCGGAGCGGGCGATGCGGGCGTTCTACGCGCAGCAGGACGACACCTCGCTGAAGGGCGCCGTCAAGGAGTACGCCTCCAGCTACTTCCTCGCCGAGGACGTGACGGCCCTGGAGCACTCCAAGACCACCGATCTGACGGTGCCGCTGCACATGCGGATCGAGCTGAAGAACGCCCGCCGGGGGTACACCGACCTGCGCAACGCCGTCGTGGGGCTCACTCCCGCGACGCTGCTGGCCCGCCTCCCCACGGAGCTGGTGGGCAGCTCCGAGGAGCCGGCGTCCGCGGAGCCGCGCCGGTCCGACTACGTGTTCCGCGAGCCCATGCAGCTCGAGCTGCGCTACCGGGTGGTGCCGCCCCCGGGCTATGCGCCGCAGACGCTCCCCGCCGCCCGGGTGCGGCAGTTCGGCACGGTCACCGTCACCGAGTCGTACGCCGCGGGAGCGGACAACGTGGTCACCGTCAGCTACCGGCTGGACACGGGGAAGCGGCGCATCTCCGCCCAGGAGTTCGAGGCCACCCGCAAGGCGACGCGCGAGGCCTTGCGGGAGAAGGCGGTGCTGCTGCAGTTCGACCAGGTGGGGGAGGCGCACCTCGCCGCCGGCCGGGTGCGCGAGGCGCTGGCGGAGCTGGAGCGGCTGGCCGCGGCGGCGCCGAAGCAGGCCCTCCCCCGCACCCGCGTGGCCCGCGCCCTCCTCGCCGGCGGCATGGGAGAGGCGGCGCGCAAGGAGGCGCGGCGCGCCATTCAGATCGAGCCCAAGCTCGGCCACGCCTGGCTCACCCTCGGCTGGGTGCTCCAGCACGACGAGCTCGGCCGCCGCCTGCACCCCGGCTACGACCGCCCGGGGGCCATCGCCGCCTACCGCAAGGCCCGCGAGCTGGACCCCAAGGACGAGGGGATCCGCGCCGACCTCGCCATCCTCCTGGAGTACGATGCCAAGGGACGCCGCTACTCTCCGCAGGCGGACCTCGCCTCCGCCATCACCGAGTACCAGGCGCTGCGCAAGGACCTCAACAACCACGCGATGGACGACAACCTCCTCGTCGACCTCGTGCGCTCCAACCGTTTCGACGAGGCGAAGAAGCTCGCGGCCGAGATGAAGGACTCGCCAACCGCCGCCGTCCTGGGACTGGTGGCGATCGCGGCCACCGACGGTGCCGAGGCCGCCGTGCAGGAGAGCGAGCGCAAGCTGGCGGACGAGAAGGCGCGTGCCGACACCTTGCGGCAGGCGGGACAGAACCTCCTCCTGGTGCGGCGCTATCCGGAGGCCGCCGTCCTCTTCGACCGCGCCAGCGCCCAGGCGGCCAATCCCGCCGCCCTCCTCTCCATGACCGACCTGGTGAAGCGGACGCGCCGCCACGAGGACCTCCAGCTCCCCGCGGACCAGCCCGCCACGGTGTTCAAGCGTCTCCTCCTTGCCATGTTCGTGGACGACCTGGACGCCAAGAAGCTCGCCTCGTTCTTCTCGCGCGAAGCGCAGGCGGAGATGGGGCGCGGCAAGGACACCGGGGAGTCCGTGAGCGCCACCTTCTCGCGTCTGCGGAACAGCTCCACCGGGGACCTGCCGGCGGATGCGGCCGTCGATCTCGGCCTCGCCGGCCTGCGCGAGGCAGTGACCGGCGACGACAAGCTGGGCTACCGGGTGGAATTCACCTCGACGATGGGCGACAAGGCGCAGCAGTTCAAGGTCTACGTCGTGCGGGAGGACGGCGAGCTTCGGTTGGCCGCGGCCAGCCACGCGCCGGAGCTGCTGGCCCGGGAGATCCTGCACCGCATCGATCGCGGCGACCTCGCGGCAGCCCGCCAGTGGCTGGACTGGGCCGCCGAAGAATCGCAGGGGGCGGAGGGGACGGGGAACGATCCCCTTCCCTCCCAGCCGTTCCCGGCGCTCTGGAGCAAGGGCTCGCAGGCGGGCGCCGAGGAGCTGCGCTGCGCCGCCGCCGCCCTGCTCGCGCAGGGCAAGAGCCAGGACGGACCCCGCCTGCTGACGGCCTGCCGCGACGGAGCAGCCGATCCGGCGCGGCGCAACGCCTTCGACCTCGCGTTGCTCTTCGCCAACGAGAACCTCGGCCGGCAGGACGAGGCCGAGAAGGTGGGACGCCGGCTCGTGGAAGCCGTGCCGGCCTCGCACCGCGCCGAGGAGATCCATGCCCGGGTGCTCGTGGGGCTGGGACGCTGGGACGAGGCCGCCGCCGCGGCGCAGCAGCGCCTGCAAAGCTCGCCCGAGGACGAATGGGCCCTCCGCCTCCTCGCCGCCACCGCCCTTCACGCCCAGGACTTCGACCTCGCCGATCAGCGCTTCACCCACCTCGTGGAGAGCGGCAAGGGGAAGTCGCAGGACTTCAACCTCCTCGCCTGGATGCGCCTGGAGCGCAACCGCGTGGACGACAAGACCGTCGAGCTCGGCCAGCGGGCGGCGACGCTGTCGAATTACGGCAACTCGGCGCACCTCCACACCCTGGCCTCGATCTACGCCGAGATGGGCAAGACGGCGGAAGCCTACCGCCTGATCCTGCAGTCGATCGACGCCCGCAAGGACGAAGCTCCCACCTCCGACGACTGGTACGTCTTCGGCCGCCTGGCGGAACAGTACGGCCTCCCCGACGTGGCCCGCGACTACTACAAGCGGGTCCCCCCAGCCTCGGGGAAGGACGACGAGCCGATGTCCACCCACGCCCTCGTCGTCCGCCGCCTCGCGGCGATGGGAGAAGAGGTGAAGGCCGCGAAGCGGACGCGGTAGAGGGAGGAGGTTGCGGTGAATTGGAACGGGTGGCGCCTTGGCGTCCCGTCCGGCCCGCGGATAGACTGCCACCCCTATGCTCGATGCGCTGTCCTCCCCCAACGGTGCGTTCTTCGCCCGCCCCAGGAAAGACCGCCGTCTCCCGAAGCCGGCGGAGCCGGCTGCCGCCGTTCCCGCGCGCCGGGAACGCATCTCTCCCCTGCTGAAGCTGATCCTGGCCTCTGCGGCGGTGATCGGGCTCCTGGCCGCCCTCCGCGCCGCCGCTCCGGCTCCGTGGTCCTACGACGAGTACTACCACCTGGGACTGGCGCGGGTGATGCGGGGGGGACTGCGCATCGAATCGTTCCGGTGGACGCCGTTCTCGATCCTCTTCGACCGCTTCGTGGACAGCACGCCCCTCTTCCACGTGCTGCTGATGCCGTTCGCCAATCTCCCCCTGGAGACGGCGGGGATGATCGGCGTCGTCCTCGGCCAGGTGTTCCTGGTGGGCGCCTTCGCCTGGGCGCTGTGGTCCCTGCGCGTGCCGCGCCCCTGGTGGTTCGTGGCGGCCCTCCCGGCTTTGGGAACGCTCTTCGTGCAGCGGCTGGAAATGCTGCGCCCTCAGGCGTGGCTGATCGGGTTCACGGTGATCGTGATCGCTCTGCTCCTGGAGCAGCGATGGAAAGCGCTGTTCGTGATCGGCGCCGTCTTTGGCTTGACGCATACGGGCGGATGGATCGCGATTCCCATCGCCGCGCTGTGGGCTCTTTCGGGGCTCGCGGTGCCGGGCGGCCCGGCCGAGGAGCGGCGGATTCCCTGGCAGCCCCTGGCCGCGGCGGCGGGAGGATGGCTGCTGGGACAGCTCGTGCATCCGGAGGTGCCGGCGAACTTCCGGCTTTTCCTGGTCTCGAACTTCGTGGTGCCGTTCCAGTCCACGGCCGCGGGAGACGCGGCTTTGCGCTCGCAGCTCGGCATCGAGATGTCGCGGCCGGAATGGAGCATCCTCACCGAGCAGTGGCCGGCGTTCGTCGCGCCCGCGATCGTGCTCTTTTCCCTGCTCTTCCAGCCGCGGCTGCGCAGCCGGGCGACGCTGACGGCGGGGATCGTCGCGCTCGCCTTCCTCGCCGCCGGCAGCCTCGCCGCCCGCCGCTTCCTCGAGCTGGGCGTTCCCCTCTCGGTGCTCGCCCTGGCGCTGGTGCTGCGCGAGCGGCAAGAGAAGGGTTTTCCTCCTCTCTTTCCAGAATGGGGACGGATCGCAGCGGCGGCCACGATCCTGCTCGCGGGCGTGTGGACGATCGGCTCGCTGCGTTCCTATCACTACGGCGTTTACTCGCCGCCGCTCGCCATGGCGCGCTGGCTGGACGAGCACGGCAAGGCCGGCGAGCGGGTGTTCACGGTGCAGTGGGCGGACTCCTCCCCTCTCCTCTACGCGGCGCCGCAGCTCCAGTCGCTGGTGGCGCTCGATCCCACGGCTTTCTATCTCAAGGACCCCAAGCTTTTCGCAACCTACGTGGAGGTCACCGCCGGCCGCAATCCGGACCCGGCGCGAGCTATCCGCCAGCAGTTCGGCGCGCGGTGGGCGACGGTGCCCTACAACCTCTATCCCCAAGTGGCGTCGCAACTTGCCAAGACGCCGGGCGTACAACTGGTGTATGGCGACCGGGATTACGCGGTGATGGACCTGGGATCATGGAAACCCTGATCGAGCTTTCCGAGCTGGCCCGCAGCTACGGCGGCCGGCCCGCGGTACGCGGCATTTCGCTGACGATTCCGGCGGGCGAGGTCTTCGGCCTGCTCGGCCCCAACGGCGCCGGCAAGTCCACCACGCTCAAGATGCTCGCCACCCTGCTCCACCCCACGGGCGGCAGCGCCAGCGTGGCGGGGCACGACCTTGTGGCCGAGCCCAACGAGGTGCGGAAGGTGATCGGTTACGTGCCCGAGGGGGCCGAGCTGTACGAGGCGCTCTCCGGCGAGGAGTTCCTGGACCTGGTGCGCGACCTCCACCGTATTCCACCGCCGGCCGCGGAGGCCCGCCGCCGCACCCTCGCCGAGGCTTTCGCCCTGAGCCAGGACCTCGGCCGCCCGATGGGCGAATACTCCAAGGGGATGAAGCAGAAAATCCTTTTGATCGCCGCCTTGCAGCACGATCCCAAGGCGCTGCTCCTCGACGAGCCGCTCGACGGCCTGGACGTGCCGGCTCAGGAGGCGCTCAAGGAGGTGATCCGCGAGCGGGCGGCGCACGGCTGCTGCGTCATCTACTCCTCGCACATCCTGGAAGTCGTCGAAAAGGTGTGCGACCGGGTGGGGATCGTCCACCAGGGATTGCTGGCGGCCCTCGGCGCGCCGCGGGAGCTGATCGCGGCGAGCGGCGACGAATCGCTCTCCAAGCTCTTCCTGCGGCTGACCGCGGAGGGCGCGGGGACCTCATGACCCGCCTCTCCGATCCCCTCCTCCGACTGCTGGGCGCCGATCCGGCAACGTTCCGCCCGCTCTATCGCACGCAGAAGCTCCTCTTGCAGCGCACTGTACGCTCGATGCGGATGGGGCGCAGGGCGAGCTCGGCCCTCTCGCCCTTCGCGCTGCTTTGCGTCTTCGCGGGCCTCTATGGGTTCGTAGGAGCCATGACGCTCGCCAGCGCCAAGTCGCACCTCCTGGGCGCCGTCTTCTCGCTGTTCCTCGGCTGCGCCTTCTTGATGCTGGTGGTGGTCACCGACAATTTCGACATCCTGATCAATCCGCGGGAAATGCTGCTCCTCGGCGCCTGTCCCCAGGACGGCCGCTCGTTCCTGCTGGCCAAGCTCGCCGCCCTCGTCCACCATCTTTCGACTCTGGCCGTGCTGTTGTTCGGCTTTCCCGGTATCGCCGTGGCGGCTGCCTTCAGCTCGCTGCTCGCGGGAGCCTGCTTCTGGGCGGGAGCGGCGGCGGCGAGCGTTTCGACCCTGACGTTCGGGCTCCTCTTCGCCACCGCGGTGGTGCGGTTGGGGGGCCGAAACGCCTTGAACCGGCTGCTCCCCTGGGTTCAGGGCGCCTTTCAGATCGGCTACTTCATCGTCCTCGGCGGCCAGCGCTTGACCTCGCAGCTCACGACGTCGAGCCCGGGAGCCCTGGGGGTGCTCCCTTGGGCGCTGCCGCCGTACTGGTTCGTCTCGCTCGTGGAGCTGGCGACGGCGGGCGCCTCGGCTCCGGTCCTCGGGCGCCTGGCCCTGGCCGTGGCCACGCCGGCTCTGCTGCTGGCCGGCGCCACCCGCTGGCTGGGCTCGGGGCTGCGTGAAAAGCTCCTGGAGCCGGAGCCGCAAGGGACGACGCGGCGGGCGGCACGCCGCCGGCCGGCGATTCACGGCGGCGGCGAGCGGGCGCGCCTCTTCGCCCTGTTGCGCGTTCAGCTTCGCGCCGACTGGCGGGTGCGCTCGGAATTCCTGCTGCTGCCGCTGATGGGGATCTTCATTCTCGTCTTCTACCTGCGCGGCTTCGGCCCGTTCCACTCGATCCCGATGCTCGACGTCTATTTCTATTGCTGGCTGCTGATGATGGGCACGAACGTGCTGACCCGCAGCTCGCAGCCGGCGAGCATGTGGTGGATCCTCGTCTCGCCCGTGGACCGTGCCCGCTTCTCGCTCGGCACGATCTCGCTGATGCGCCTCTTCCAGCTCCTGCCGCTCTTCGCCGCCCTCATGGTCCCCTTGAGCCGCGGCGGCAGCCCATGGCCGCTGCGCCTGGCCCTGATGGCCGAACTCCTCTTGCTCGGCGACCTGCTGATCGTGACCGGCAAGGGGCTCTTCCCCGGCTTCCCCTTCTCGCAGTCGCGATCGGAGGAGGGAGTCTCGAGCAACCGCACCGCCCTGGCTCTCGTCTCCGCCCTCTTCAGCGGCGCGGCCACGGGAGCGGTCGCCCTCTCCGGGATCTTCGGCCTGCCGGGCGCCCTCACCGCGGCGGCGGTCTTCGCGCTCCTCCACCTGCCGGCGGGGATGTGGGCACGAAGGAAGGCAACGGCCGCCGCGGCGGGGCTGGAGATGGCCTGAAATGGCTACAAATACCTCAGGATCGGCCGCGCCTTGGCGTTGGAGAGGAGCCGGTCCAGCATGTTCTCGAAGCGGGTCGCACCCAGGGATTTGGTGACGGTGTGGCCCGGCGTGGGCAAGGTGCGCAGGAAGGTGGGGGGCTTGCGCAGCTTGGTGTGCTGCTCGAAGGAATGGGCGAGCTTGATGAGCTTGCCTTCACTGAAGGCGGTGCCGAAGAAGCTGATCCCCACCGGCAGCACGCCGAAGGAATACCCCCCTAATACGTTGACGATGGGATAGCCCGCCACCGCCGAGGGGCCGGAGCTCGCGCCCGTGAAGTGGTCGCCGTTGACGAGGTCCGTGGGCCAGGCCGGCGAGCCGGTGGGGGCCACCAGGGCGTCGAGGTTCTGCGACGCGAGGATGGCGTCGATCCCCTCGGTGGCGGCCAGCCGCTTGCCGTCCGCCAGGGCGTCCGCGTAGTCCTGGGCGGTGAAGACGTCCTGCTCCGCCAGCTCCATCAGCTCCTGGCCGAAGAACTGGAGCTCCTGGGCGGCGTGGGCATCGTTGAAGGCGATCACGTCGGCCAGGGTGTGCACCGTCAGGCCGGTGCGGGTGGCGAGATAGGCGTTCAAGTCGCGCTTGAAATCGTAGATGAGGACGGTGATCTCGTCCGAGGTGGCGTTCAGGGCGTCCACGGTGGGAATGTCGGCCGGATCGACCAGGATGGCGCCGGCGGCGGCCATCGCCAGGAGCGCCTCTTCGAAGATGGCGTCCGTCTCCCGGCTGTAGCCGGTCGTGGTGTGGCGCCAGACGCCGATGCGGGCGCCGTTGAGGCCGTTGGGGTCGAGGAATTGGGTGTAATCGGTGGAGAACTTGCCGGCGCTCGCCGCGGTCGCGGGATCGCGGGGATCGACCCCCACCAGGGCACTCAGGATCGCGGCGGCGTCCGCCACCGTGCGGGCGTGGGGTCCCACGGTATCCTGGTTGTGGGAGATGGGGACCACCCCGGCGCGGCTGGTGAGGCCGACGGTGGGCTTGATGGCCGCGACGCCGTTGAGCGAGCCCGGGCAGACGATGGAGCCGTCCGTCTCGGTACCGAGGCCCGCGGCCACGAAGCTCGCCGTGGCCGAAGCGCCGGAGCCCGAGCTCGAGCCGCACGGGTTGCGGTCCACCACGTAGGGATTGCCCGTCTGCCCGCCCTGGCCGCTCCAGCCGCTGGAGGAGTTGTTGCCGCGGAAATTGGCCCACTCCGAGAGGTTGGTCTTGCCCAGGATGACGGCGCCCGCGGCCCGCAGCCGCGCCGCCACGGTGGCGTCCTGGCTCGCCGGGGCGCCCAGGAGGGCGAGGGAGCCGGCGGTGGTGCTCATCTGGTCGCCGGTGTCGATGTTCCCCTTGAGCATCACGGGGATGCCGTGGAGCGGCCCGCGCGGGCCGTTCTTCTTGCGTTCGGCGTCCAGAGCGCGGGCGATCTTCCGCGCCTCCGGGTTGAGCTCCAGCACGGAGTTGACCCGCGGGCCGCCCTGGTCGAACCGGGCGATGCGGTCCAGGTACTGATTCACGAGGTCGAGAGAGGTGACGCGGCCGTGGGTCATCGCCGCCTGCAGGTCGGCGATGCTCGCCTCCACCACGGTAAACGAGCCATGGGCCGGCTCGGGAGCGGCGGCGGCTTCCTCCGCCGCCGCCCGGGCGGCGCTGCCCAGGAGCCCGGCCAAGGGGGCTCCGGCTCCCGCAATGGCGCCCAGGCGCAGGAAAACGCGGCGGCTCACTTCGTCCTTGTCGTTGCGCTCGACTCCTCCAGTTGCACGATCATCCTCGGACATGGCGCACTTCTCCTTTGAGGTTCCGACGTTAGGTCCTCGGCGGGTGAGTCCATGGGGTCCAGGGAAAGGTTCTCGGGGCGAAAACGCCCAGAGTGCAGTGTAGCAACCACTATGCCAAGGAGGGTCCGGCAGGGCTCAACCCGGCGCTGTGGCCCGCTCCAGAAAGGCGAGGTAGGCCAGGGCCTCTTCGGTGGTCTCGCCGCACATCTCCTTCATCGGCCGCAGGTTGACGCAGACGGTAGGGCGCTCGGGGAGGCCGAAGAGGAGGCAGCGGTTGTCCGCCGTGAGCTGCACGCAACGCACACCGGCCGGCTTTCCCTCAGGCATGCCGGGAATGGGGGATGAGATGGACAGGGCGATGCAACAGGCCCCGCAACCGATGCGGCACTCCACGGGCGGCTCTACCTCCGCCCCAAGGATACAGGGCCGGCCAGCCGGCTGACAGCTTTAGTGTCGCGGCCCGGCCTTGAGGACTGGACGGGCGGCGCCGACGAGGAGATCTTGCGCAGATGCGACCGGGCTCGTCGCCGGCAGCTTGAACACCCTGGCCCGCTCGAAGGCCGCGTCGTAGGAGCTGGGTGCGCTCGCTTGCGCCCGCTCCTGCCGCGCCATCTCTGCACGGCACGGAGGGCACTCGCGTAGGAGGTGGGCGACCACCTCCCGCGCCGTCTCCAGGCTGCAGCGGCCCCGCGTAAAGGCCCAGATCTCCGTTGCGGTGGGATGCTGGTCTCCCATGAGATCCCTCCTGACTCTGTCCACAAGTCGGAGAGAGGTTACAGGGACTTCGTTACGAAGCAGATTACGACAAATCTTTCGCAGGAAAGGTGGGCGCTTCGCCGCCGGCGAGCGCCGCCGCCGCCTCGATCGGCCCCAGGTCGAGGGTCCACGGCCCCTGCCGCGTGGGCGCCGCGAGCGACCGCTTGAGGAGGGCGAGGAAGCGGGCGCGCGGCCACTCCTCGGCACCGAAGCTCTCCAGGTGTCCGGTGTAGCTCTGACAGTCGACCAGCGGAAAGCCCCAGCGCAGGAGATTGGCGAGCAGGGTGGCGAAGGCCACCTTGGACGCATTGGCGGCGTCGGCGAACATCGACTCGCCGAAGAAGACGCTCCCCAGGGAGATGCCGTAGAGCCCGCCCACCAGCTTCCCGTCGCGCCAGGCCTCGATCGAGTGGGCCAGCCCCTCGCAGTGGAGCGCCGTGTAGCCGGCGATCATCTCCTGGGTGATCCAGGTGCCGCCCTGCCCCGGCCGCGGCTTCTGGGAGCAGCGGCCGATGACCTCGCTAAAGGCGGTGTCCGCCCGCACCTCGAAGGTGCCCTGCCGCATTTCTTTGCGCAACGATCGCGAGACGTGGGCCTGCGCCGGCACCAGCACGAAACGGGGATCGGGGCAGAACCAGAGCAGCGGCACCCCATCGTGGGGCCACGGGAAGATCCCCCGGGAGTAGGCCTCCTTGAGCGTCTCCGCGTCGGGCCGGCCGCCAACGGCGATCACCCCCTCCGGCGAGGCCCAACTCGCGGGAGGGAAGAGCAGCCGGCGGCGGGATCTCCTCCACATGGGCTTCAGTGTACAGAAGGCGGGGTACGGCGCTCCCCCACCCGACGGACACGGACGAGCACGGACGAACAGGGACGACATGGACCGGTGGAAGGTCCGTGTTCGTCTGTGTCGTCCGTGGAAGTCCGTGTCCGTCGGGCGGGCGGGAGGAAGGGCGCGCCACCTTTCAGGTAGGATTCCCCCCGGTCAACCGAAGACGAAGGGGGTCCACGATGCCGAGAAAGAACCGGTTCCTCGCTGCGCTTCCAGCTCTCGCCCTGGCAGCACTCGCTCCGGCGGCGGCCGGCGGCGCGGAGCGCCCCGGCGTCGATGCGCTGATGGACGAGCTGGCCGCCGTTCACCGGTTCAACGAGGTGGCGATCTCTCCTGACGGCAGCCGGGTGGCCTGGGTCGAGGCGCTCCAGGAACGGACGGGGGCGGCTTCGGCGGTCACAGCGATCTCCATGGCGGAGATAGGGTCTCCGGCGCGACGGGTCAGCGCGGGGAAGGGGCAGCAGCCGTACGTCGAGCACGACCTTGCCTGGTCTCCGGACGGCAGCCAGCTCGCTTTCCTCTCGGACCAGGAAAAGGCCGGCCAGCTTCAGCTCTACGTGGTCCCCGCGAAGGGGGGCGCGGTGCGCAAGGTGACGGCGCTCCAGGGCGCCTTGACCGATCCTCACTGGTCGCCGGACGGTAAGCAGATCGCCCTCCTCGTCATCGCCGGCTCCACCCGCCTCGCCGGGCCGCTGGAGGCCGGCGCCGCCCAAGTGGGGGTCATCGAGGAGACGGTCGACGAGCAGCGGATCGTCATCATCGACGTGGCCTCGGGGCGCGCGCGGACCGTGTCGCCCGCCGATCTCTACGTGTACGAATTCGACTGGGCACCTGACGGCAAGAGCTTCGCGGCCATCGCGGCGCACGGCTCCGGCGACGACAACTGGTACGTGGCCGAGGTCTATACGATCACGGCCGCCTCGGGCGAGACGCGCTCGATCTTCAAGCCCTCGATCCAGACCCAGATCGCCGTCCCCCGCTTCTCGCCGGATGGCAAAACCATCGCCTTCATCGGAGGATTGATGAGCGACGAGCCGATCGTCGGCGGCGACGTCTTCACGGTGCCGGCGGCGGGGGGCGAGGCGCGCAACTTGACTCCCGACCTCCAGGGCTCGGCGAGCTGGCTCACCTGGCTCCCTTCCGGGCAGATCCTCTTCACCCAGTACACGGACGGCGGCAGCGGCATCGCCCGGCTCGATCCGGCGAGCGGCCGCGTGGAGCCGGTATGGTCCGGGCCGGAGAGCATCGCCGCCCAGGGGTCCTTCGGCCTCGCCATCTCGCCGAGCCGGGACGGCAAGGTCACTGCCGTCATCCGCCAGTCCTTCGCTGCTCCTCCGGAGGTGTGGGCGGGCGAGACCGGCGCCTGGAAGCCGCTGACCAACGCCAACGCCCAGGTGCGGCCGGCCTGGGGCGAGGCCCGCAGCCTCCACTGGCAGAGCGACGGTAGGACGGTCCAGGGATGGCTCCTCTTCCCCCGCGGCTACGATGCGGCGAAGCGCTATCCGCTCACCGTCGCCGTGCACGGCGGCCCCGCCTGGGCCAAGTCGCCCGCCTGGCCGCGCCCTCAGTTCGACCCGGCGATCCTCGCCAGCGAAGGGTACTTCGTGCTCTTCCCTAATCCGCGCGGCAGCCTGGGCTGGGGGGAGGCGTTCACCAAAGCCAACGTCAAGGACTTCGGCTACGGCGATCTGAAGGACATCCTGGCGGGAGTGGACGAGGCGGTGAAGTCGCTGCCCATCGATCCTGACCGGATCGGCATCACCGGCTGGAGCTACGGCGGCTTCATGACCATGTGGGCGGTGACGCAGACCGGCCGTTTCCGCGCCGCCGTCGCCGGGGCGGGGCTCGCCAACTGGCAGAGCTACTACGGGGAGAACGGCATCGATCAATGGATGATCCCCTACTTCGGCGCCTCGGTGTACGACGACCCCGCGGTCTACGCCAAGAGCTCGCCGATCAACTTCGTCAAGCAGGTGAAGACGCCGACGCTGGTGCTGGTGGGAGAGCGCGACGTCGAGTGCCCCACCCCGCAGTCCTACGAGTTCTGGCACGCCCTGAAAGCCCTGGGAGTGCCGACGCAGCTCGTGGTCTACCCCGGCGAGGGGCACGTCTTCGCCGATCCGGGCCACCGGAAGGACAGTATCCGGCGGACTGTGGGGTGGCTGGACCGGTATTTGAAGCGGTGAGGCGAGCTCGCGCCTGCGCCCGGGCATAAATGCCGGGGCTATGAACAGCGCCCCCTAAAGAGGGCTTTTCCCTGAGAAAGGGACTTCGCAAGCCGGATTCATCCGGCGTCGTTCTTAGCCCGGGTATTCATGCCCGGGCGGGGGAGGCCGTCGCGATCGAACTTCCAGAGACCGCGCGCTCCTTCGATGTAGACTCCCCCCAGCAACCCGACCCCTATGCGCCCCCTCTCCGTCCCGCGGCTTCCGTGTCTCCTGGCGTGCTCGCTGCTGCTCGCGGGGGCGGGCCTGGCGCTGGCGGCTCCTTCGGCCGAGCGGGGCTTTCCCCTCATCCAGACGTACGAGCCCACGATCCCGGAGGCGGAGGTGCAGAACTTCGGGATCGCGCGCGATCCCCATGGCGTGATCTACGTCGCCAACGTGGCCGGCGTCCTGGTCTACGACGGCGCCTGGTGGCGGCTGATCCCGGCGGGCAAGACGAAGACGGCGTTCTGTGTGGCGAGCGACGGCGAGGGACGGGTGGCGGTGGGCGGCACCGACGAGCTCGGCTACCTGGCGCCGGCCGCGGATGGCACACTGCGCTACGTCTCCCTCCTCGACCTCCTCCCTGCCGGGCAGCGGAAATTCGGCCAGATCCTCAAGCTCGCGCCCGCCGCGCATGGCTTCGCCTTCACCACCACGACCTCGATCCTGCTGTGGGACGGCGCGCGGCGGATCGCCACCGTCGCGACCTTCCCCGACGAGCGCCCCTATTCCACGGTCTATCCGATAGGCCAGGAGGCTCTCTTCGGCACCCGCGACGGCATCTCGCGCCTCGCCGGCACGCGCCTCGCGCCGCTCCCCGGGGGCGAGGGGTTCCGCGGCCGGCGGGTGGATCAGATCCTGCCGGCCGACGGCGGCAGCCTGCTGGTGTCGGTACGCGGCGAGGGGCTCTTCCTCCTCGACAGGGATGGCAAGGCCACGCCCTTCTCTCCCGAGGGGACGCGCTGGGCCAAGGAAAAGCGGGTGTTCGAGGGGGTGCGGCTGGCCGACGGCCGGTGGGCTTTGGGATCGGTCCTGGGCGGTGTCCTCCTCCTGCGGCCGGACGGCGAGGTCGATCAGATTCTCGATACATCGGTGGGGCTGCCGGACAATTTCGCCGCCGGCCTGACGGTGGACCGCGAAGGAGCGCTCTGGATCGCCCTCGACAACGGGCTCGCCCGCGCCGAGGTGGCCTCGCCGCTCTCCGTCATCGACCGGCGGTCGGGCCTCCAGGGGATCGTCTACGCCCTGGCCCGCTTTCGCGGCACTCTCTGGCTGGGCACTCCCGGGGGCGTCTTCACCCTCGGCCAGGACCCTGGAGGGGGCCCGGTGCGGGCGCACCTTCTCCCGGGCCTGCCGTCGGCGGTCTGGAGCCTGCTGCCGGTGGGCGACGACCTGCTGGTGGGTACGGCCTTCGGCGTCTACCAGCTTCACGACGGTAAGCCCCGGCTGATCCCCGGCACGGAAAAGGCCACCACTTTCGCCCTCCTGCTCTCGCGCGCGGACTCCGGCCGGGTGTGGATCGGGACGGACGGCGGGGTCGCCGCCCTCCGCCGACAGGGGAACGAATGGCGGCTCGAAGGCACGGTCCAGAACGGGCCCGGCGGGGTTCGCACCCTGGTCGAGGGGGAACACGGCGTCCTTTGGTACGGCACGGTTAACGAGGGGATCGCGGGCGTCGAGGTGCCGGCGGGCTGGCCCGCGGCGGGCGTGCCCAGGGTGCGGCGAGCCCGGGGAAGCGAGGGCTTGGCCGCCCTGAGCCGGGCCGGGGGGAGCATCCTGGCGGCCGGCGGCGACAGGGTGCTCCGCCTCGACGAGGGCAAGGGCGAGATGGCCGCGGCCCCCGGCCTCGCGGACCTCGCCGTCTCCGCCGGCCGCGGCCTCGTCAACAGCCTCGCCGAGGGATCCCAGGGGGAGCTGTGGCTGGGCACCGCTCCCCCGGTGATGGCGCCGCGCAGGGGGAGCGGCTGGGCGCGGGAGCGCCGCTCGCTCGTCGAGGTCGTGGCGCGCGAGACCGCGCTCGTCCATCCGGAGCCGGACGGCACGGTGTGGATCTCCACCGACAAGGGGCTCTACCGTTACGAGACGAGCCCGGCGGGCCAGGAGACGGCGCTGCCGCCGCCGCTCCTCGCCCACGGCACGGCCGGCGGCAGGACGCTCTTCTTCGGCCTGGCTCCCGGCGCGAGCCCGCCGGCCATGGAGCTGCCGCCCTACCTGCGCCACCTGCGGATCGAGTTCGCTCCCCTCTCCTTCCGCGCCGGCCTGCGCTACCAGACCCGCCTGGAGCCTCTCGACGCCGACTGGAGCGGGCCGAGCCCGGAGCCTTTCACCGACCTCACCCGCCTGCCACCGGGGGACTACACCTTCCACGTCCGCACCCTCGGCCCCAACCACGAGGTGGCGCGGGAGACGTCGTGGTCGTTCAGCGTCCGCTCCGCGTGGTACCGCACCCCCTGGGCCTGGGTGCTGTGGATCGCCCTCGCCGTGGCGGCCCTGCCCGGCTACGCCTGGCTGCGCAGCCGCGCCCTGCGGCAGCGGGCGGCGCGGCTGGAGGCGCGGGTGGCGGAGCAGACGGTCGAGCTGCGGCGCACGGTGGAGGACCTGCGGCACGCGCACGCCGGTCTCGCGGCAGCCAACGCCCGCCTGGAAGAGCTGTCGCTGCGCGACGAGCTGACGGGTCTCGCCAACCGCCGCCACTTCCAGCAGGTGCTCGACGCCGAGTGGGATCGCGCCCGCCGCCAGGAGAGCCCGCTCGCCATGGTGCTCCTCGACCTCGACTTCTTCAAGCTGCTGAACGACACCCGCGGCCACCGGGAAGGGGACCTCTGCCTCCAGGCCGTGGCCCGCTATCTCGCCCAGGCCATGCGGCGGCAGGGAGACCTCGTCGCCCGCTACGGCGGCGAGGAGCTCGCCATCCTCCTCCCCAATACCGGCCTCGCAGGCGCCCTGCAGGTGGCCGAGGAGCTGCGCGACGGCATCGAGAAGCTCGCCGTCCCCCACGAGGCCGTGCCGCTGGGGCACGTCACCGCGAGCTTCGGCGTCGCGGCCCTGGTCCCGGCTCCCGGCCAGGGGCCGGAGAGCCTGGTGGAGGCGGCGGACCTGGCGCTCTACCGCGCCAAGACGGAAGGGAAGAACCGGGTGCGGGCGAGTGGACCCGCGGACCCGGCAGGTGACGCCGCAGGTCTCGCGGCGACGTCACATTGAGGGCTCGCCCTTGGCGGGCGCCCAGCGGTGGAAGAAGGTGACGATCTCGGCCACCGAGAGCAGCGAGCTGGCGTTCCTGAACTCGCCGTCGCGCTGCGCCGCCACCAGCGAGCCGTCCGGCTCCAGGATGGCCACGGCCGGAATGCCGCCCAGGACGCTCATGCCGTACTCTTCCAGGAGGTCGAGGTTGCGGTCGCGGTTCCCCACCGAGACCTTGACGACGACGAACCCGGGATCGACGACCGGCGATACCAGCCGGTGACCCAGGGCTCTCTTGAATGCTTCGCAGTCCGGGCACCAGTCGGAGCCGAAGACCACGGCCACGCGCTTGCCTTCCCCCGCCGCCCTCACCCGCGCGGCATCGATTTCGATTCGGGCGTTTGCTTGATAAGTTGCAGTCTCCATGGCCTTAGGGTGCCGTCAGGCGCCGATTCCGGGACGGCGCAACCCCAGGCTAGAATGCCCTCCATGCTGAAGCTCCACGTCGTCCCTCCCGAGGGGTTGCCGTTCGACCACCCCTTCACGGGAGACTCGCTGGTCGTGGGCCGGGCCGCCGAGGCGGACCTCACCCTCGCCGACCCGTTCCTGTCGCGCCGGCACTCCCGCTTCTACCGCGCCGGCGCCACCGTCTACGTGGAGGACCTGGGCTCGCGCAACGGCACGCTGCTCAACGGCCAGAAGGTGCTGGAGCCGTCGCCCGTGGTGCCGGGGGACACGGTCAAGATCAGCGGCAGCCTGCTGACGCTGGAGGAGATGGCGCCAGCGGCCCGAGTCACCCAGACCGACGACGCGCTGGACGGCACCGTCTTCCGCAACGCCGCCGATCTGCTCGACCGCCAGAGCTCGCCCGAGGCGGCCCAGCTCCAGGGCGAGGCCGGCCTGCGCCGCTATGCCGAACGGTTGAAGCTGATCAACGAGATCCACCAGGCCCTGGGGAGCTCGCTGTCGCTGGAAGGGCTGCTGGAGCTGATCCTCGAGCGCGTTCTCGATCACCTGCGGCCGGACCGCGGCGCCATCCTGCTGCGCGACCCGGACGGCGAGATCCGCCCTGCGGCCACGCGCTCGTCGGCGAGCAACCTCGACGAAATGCGCTTCTCCCGCAGCCTGGTGCGCGAGGTGGCGGAGAAGAACATGGCCGCCCTGGTCCTCGATGCCTGGACGGACGTGCGCTTCTCGGAGGCGCCGAGCATCCTCTTCTCAGGTATCCGCAGCCTGATCGCCGCTCCCCTTCCCGGACCGGAGGGATCGCTGGGGCTGATCGTCCTCGAATCGCGCCTTCAGGTGCGCCAGTTCGCCGAGGAGGACCTGGAGCTGCTGGTCTCGCTGGCGGCGGTGGCGGCCCTCCACCTGCGCAACCTGAAGCTCGCTCTGGAGGCCGAGGAGCGGCGGCGGCTGGAGGAGGAGCTGGCACTGGCGCGGCGCATCCAGGTGGCGCTCCTCCCCAGCCAGTTGCCGCGGGTCGAAGGGTGGGAGCTGCACGGCGTCAACTACCCCTCCCGCGTGGTCTCGGGCGACTATTACGAGGTGGTCCCCCGGAAAGATGGCGAGGAGCTGGTGCTGATGATCGCCGACGTCTCCGGCAAGGGAGTGGCGGCAGCGCTCTTGACTGCCACGCTCCAGGCCCTCTCCGCCGGCCCCATTGAGGACGGCCTGCCGCCGGACGAGATCTGCACCCGCCTCTCCCGTCTTCTCTACCGGCGCACGCCGCCCGAGAAGTTCGCCACCGCCCTCCTCGCCGTGCTGGCGCCGGCCACGGGGCGCCTCGTCTACACCAACGCCGGCCACAATCCGGGGCTGGTGGTGCGCGCCGGCGGCGAGGCCGAGGAGCTGGGGACCACGGGGGTCCCCCTGGGGCTCCTAGCGGACGCGCCTTACAGTGCGGCGGAAACGGCGCTCGCGCCGCAGGACCTCCTGATCCTCTACACGGACGGCATCGCCGAGGCCGCCAACCCGGGCGACGAGGAATACGGCCTGGAACGGATCAAGCAGGTCTGCGCCCGCCACCGGGGAGAGCCCACGGCGAGCCTGGCAGCAGCCCTGGAGAGGGATCTGGAAGCCTTCGCAGGCGGGGTGCCGTTCGCGGACGACCGCACGATCGTCCTGGCGCGCCGGCTGGCCGGCTGACCCGGCCGGGTACGAGCGGAAAACGCGACGAACACGGACTGGCACGGACTTTCACGGACACACAGACAGGACCGGTGAAGGTCCGTGTTCGTCCATGCCCGTCCGTGGCCGTCCGTGTTCGTCGCGCCCTTGGGATACCATCCCCGCCATGCTCCGCCTCAGCGCCGTCGCCATCCTCCCAGCGGCGGGCGCCTCCCGCCGGATGGGCCGCCCGAAGCTGCTCCTCCCCTTTCAGGGACGCCCGCTGGTGGCGGCGGTGGTGGAGTCCCTTCGGATGGTTGGGGTGAGCGGTATCGTCCTGGTCACGGCTCCCGAGGACGAGGCCCTGCGTGCCTGGGCCCGGCAGGAGGGTGTTGCCGTGGCGGTGAACCCGGAGCCCGAGCGCGGCATGCTTTCCAGCGTTCAGGTGGGAGTGGCGGCGCTGGGCGGAGGGAACGCCCTCGCTGGCCGCGGTGAAATCCTCCTCGTCTCCCCCGCCGACCTCCCGCGCCTGCGCGCCGAGTCGGTCGCCGAATTGCTGCGGCAGATGGCCGCGAGCGGCGCCCTCCTCGCCGTGCCCGTCTACCGCGGGAAACGCGGGCATCCCATGGCCATCTCTCCCGCGCTGATCCCGTTGATCCCCATCCTCGATCCCGGGATCGGCCTGAAGCAGCTCCGCGACCTCCACGAAGCCGGCTTGTTGGAGGTGGTGGTGGACGATCCCGGGGTGGTGATCGACGTGGATACGCCGGCGGACTATGAGAGGCTGGGGCCATGATGAAGAAGCCCCTCGTCATCGCCCACCGCGGCGCCAGCGGCTACCGCCCCGAGCACACGCTCGAAGCCTACGAGCTGGCGATCGAGATGGGGGCGGACTTCATCGAGCCCGATTTGGTTTCGACGCGCGACGGCGTGCTCCTGGCGCGTCACGAGAACGAGATCTCCGAGACCACCGACGTGGCAGGCCATCTGGAGCTGGCCGACCGGCGCACCACGAAAACGATCGACGGGCGCGAGGTCACTGGCTGGTTCACCGAGGACCTCACCTTCGCCGAGGTCACCACCCTGCGCGCCAAGGAGCGCCTGCCGCTGCGCAGCCACGAGCACGACGGCCGCTTCAAGATCCCGACCCTCGAAGAGATCCTCGACCTCGCCATGAACAAGAGCCAGGAGACCGGGCGCACCATCGGCGTCTATCCCGAGACCAAGCACCCGAGCTACTTCCGCGCGCTCGGCCTCCCCCTGGAGGAGCTGCTGCTGGCGGCCCTCACCCTCAAGGGGTACCGCGGTCCGGAGGCTCCCGTCTTCATCCAGTCTTTCGAGACCGGGAACCTCGAGGCCCTGCGGCGCCGGACGGACCTCCCCCTCATCCAGCTCCTCGACGACCAGGGGCAGCCGTGGGACCTCGCCGCGGCCGGCGACCCCCGCACTTACGCGGACCTCGCGACACCGGAGGGCCTGGCCGCCATCGCCGCCTACGCCAACGGCATCGGCCCCAACAAGCGGATGATCGTCCCCGCCGGGCCGGACGGGCGCCTCCAGCCTCCCACTTCGCTGGTGGCGGACGCCCATCGCGCCGGCCTCGCCGTGCATCCGTGGACCTTCCGCAGCGACGCGCCCTTCCTCGCTCCCGACTACGGGGGCGAGCCGGAGCGGGAGTACGAGCAGTTCTTCGAGCTCGGCGTGGACGGCCTGTTCAGCGACTTTTCCGACGTCGCCGTGCGCGCTCGTGACGCCTGGCGAAGGAGGCACGCTTGAGCCCCTTGACCCTGGAGGACCTCCACCCCGGCACGGACCACGAGCGGGTGGTCTTCTGCCGCGATCCGGAAGCCGGCTACCGGGCGGTGATCGCCATCCACAGCACCGCGGCCGGCCCGGCCGTGGGGGGCACGCGGCTGTGGTCCTACGCGCGCGAGGACGACGCGTTGACCGACGCCCTCCGCCTCTCGCGGGGGATGACCTATAAGAACGCCATGGCCGGGCTTCCCCTGGGGGGCGGCAAGTCGGTGATCCTGAGCGAGGCAGGGAGCGACCGCGAGGCGATGCTCGCCGCCCACGGCCGCGCCATCGAGCGGCTGGGAGGAGAGTACGTCGCAGGGGAGGACGTGGGCACGGGCCCGGCGGACATGGCGATCCTGCGCCGCGAAACCCGGCACGTGGCAGGCCTCCCCGGCCAGTCGGGTGATCCTTCCCCGAGCACGGCCCACGGCGTGGTGCGGGCGATCCGCGCCGCGGCCCTGCACCGCTGGGGATCGGACGAGCTCAAGGGGCGGACCATCGCGATTCAGGGGTGCGGCCACGTGGGCCTCCACCTGGCGCGCGAGCTCGCCGCCCTGGGCGCCCGGCTGCGGGTGAGCGACCTCGACGCCGAACGGGTGCGCCAGGTGATCGAGACGGCGGGCGCCGAGGGCGTGGCGCCGGAGGCGATCCTCGACACCGCAGCCGACCTCTTCGCGCCCTGCGCCCTGGGCGGGGTGCTGAACGCGGAGACCATCCCGCTCCTCCAGGTGGCGGTCGTGGCCGGCGCCGCCAACAACCAGCTCCGCGAGCCAGGGGACGGCTATCGCCTGCGGGAGCGGGGGATCCTCTACGCGCCCGACTACGTGGTCAACGCGGGCGGGGTGATCAGCGGCGGCGGCCGGGAGCTGCTGGGCTGGAGCGAGGCGGAGACCCGGCAGCGGGTCGAAGGGATCTACGATACTCTGCTCGCGGTGCTGCGGCGGGCCGAGGCCGAGGACCTGCCGCCCCACGCCGCCGCGGACCGCCTCGCCGAGGAGCGACTGAGCGACCTGCGCAACCCGCGACGCACGAGAGGAGGAGGGGAATGAGCCTGGAGGTCCACAACGACGAGAAGGAAAGGAAGTTCTACGCTCTGGTGGACGGCCACGAAGCGCGGATCGGCTACGCCAAGGTCCACGGCGTCTACAACCTTCTCCACACCTTCGTGCCCGAGGAGCTGCGCGGCCACGGTGTCGCTGATCAGCTCGTGCTGGCCACCCTCGAGATGATCAAAGCGGAAGGCGCGAAATTCATCCCCACCTGCCCCTACGTGCAGGCGTTCCTCCAGCGGCATCCGGAGTGGGCACCACACACGTCGAAAAACTGAACGCATACCCCCGCACCCCCGCCGCCGGGAACCGCAGCACCAGGTGGCGGCGGCGGAAGACGGGGGAATCCACCAGCCGCACCAGGCGCGGCCGTTCCCAGCGGGCCAGGGTATGGCCGTTTCGCTCGATCACGTCGGCGCCGCGCTCAGTGACTGGCACGGGGGCGCCGTCCATCTCGATCTCCAGCTCCCCCGCCGGCTCCAGCACCAGATTCACGCCGGAGGCCTCGTAGACGAGGTCCAGCTCCGCCCCGGGCTCCCGGGTCTCCAGGGACTCGGCGCCGTGGTACCAGAGGCCGCGGGCGGCGAACATCCCGGGCGGCGCCGGCCCCTCCTCGCGCTGGCGGTGGCGCACCTCCTCCTCCGGGCGGTAGCCCTCGGGCGCCAGGAGCCGGCCGCGGTGGAAACCGAGGTGGATCTCCCGCGTCGCCGGATAACAGACGGCGCCGGGGCGGTCCTCCGCGCGCACCGGGGCGAGCGGCTCCGGCATGGGGCCCGAGTCCCCGGCCTCGCGCAGCAGACGCTGGATCCACTCCTCCGTCTCCCCGTAGGCGCCCTCGCCGAAATGCTCGTAGCGCAGGTAGCCGCGGGCGTCGATCAGGTATTCGGCGGGCCAGTAGTGATTGGCGAAGCGCTGCCAGGTCTCCTTGTCCTGATCGAGGAGCACGGGATAGGCGATCCCCTCGCCTTGCACCGCCGCCGCCACCCGCTCGGGATCGGCCGACATCTCGAACTCCGGCGTATGGACGCCCACGATCACCAGGCCGCGGCCGGCGTAGCGCTCCTGCCAGGCGTTGAGGTAAGGGAGCGTGCGCAGGCAGTTGACACAGGTGAATTCCCAGAAGTCCACCAGCACCACGGCGCCCCGCGAGAAGGCGATGGAGACCTCGGGACCCTGAATCCACCGGCCGGGAGCCAGCTCAGGAGCGTGCAGGGGGACGGTGATCGGCGGCAAGGTTTCGGCAGGCTCGAAGGCCGGGCGCGGCAACGAATCCGCGCCCGGCGGCAGAGGTCTTCAACGGATCGAGGTCGTCAGCTTGTAGGTGTTGCGGGTGTCGGAGGCGAGGTAGACCTTCAGGTAAAAGAAGGTCGCCGTGCCCGTGCGGTTGGTCAACTGCACGATCTCCTGGTCGTTCGTGGTGCGCGACGTGGTCGCGGGATCGCCGTCGCAGCTCGGCCCCTGGAGGTCGAGGTCGACGTCGCCGTTGGCGTTGATGAAGTTGACGCGGGCGGTGAGCGTCTTGCCGGCCGGCACCTTGATCTTGTACCAGTCCGGATCGAGCAGCTTCACCACCCGGTTCTTCACCGAGCCGGTGAAGATCTGGTGCGCCTGCGCGCAGGTGTTGTTCGGCTCGTAGGCGTCGTCCCACCCCTTCCGCAGGGGGTTCTTGACCTTCGGATAGGTGGCGGCGAAGGCACCGTAGCAGTCGAAGGTCTCGCTGCCACACGCCGAGGGGCCGCCCAGGAGCTGGCCGAAAAGCTGATGGGTGTCGAGCCGGAAGACGCCCGAGCCGGACGAGCCGGGCTCGGTGGGGCCGTCGGTCCAACTGATGCGCACGAAGTTGTTGACGTCCGGGCAGGCGGAGCTCTCGTCCTTGAAGCCGAAGCTGATCCGCTTGAAGTCTCCCGAGGGGTGGTGGATGCAGGCGGCGGTGGTGCCGTCGGCGATCCGCGCCGCCGTCCAGCCGGCCCAGAACAGGCCGTCCGGCAGGGCGCCCTCGACCATCAACAGGGTGTAGTCGGAATTGGCGCTGGTGGAGACCAGCGTGGCGCCCGTGGAGCGGGGGACGCTGTTGATGTCCGGCGGCGTGCCGTTGCAGGTCGGGGTCTGGTAGAGCCAGAAGTACTCGCTCGTCGTCGCTTCCTTCTGCGTGTTCAGGCAGTGGTGGGCGGTGAGGAAGTAGGGGGTGAAGTCCGCCGCCTGGTCGTTGATGAGCTGGCCGGTGCAGAAGCCGGAGCCGCCCGCGAAGATGATGCCGAGGCCGGAGACGGCCTTGGCCACGTCCGCCCACTCGGGGAAGCAGGTGACGTCGTTGTGGCAGGGACCCGCCGCGTCCTTGTTGCGGATCAGGCTCTCTGCCAGCTTCGCCACCGGGTCGAAGTAGACGTGCTGTAGGTTGTCGACGGCGAACGGCAGCGCGTTGGAGCCGGCGGCGTCCGCCGGAGCCAGGTACTCGATGCGCACCCGCTCACCCGGCAGCGTCCCGGTCCAGAAATCGGTGCGCTCGGCCTGGGCCTCCGAGCCCTGGAAGCGCTCGAGGCGGCGGTCGAAGCCCGCGAAGCCGTTGGCGAGCGTGCCGGCGGCGCCGGACTTGTCGTTGGCGCCGTAAACCGCGAGCTCCGCGCCCGGGGGGAGGTGGACGGCGTCGAAATGGACGCGCAGGCCGAGGGCGCCGGTCGAGACGACGTCGCTCACCCACAGCCGGGCGCCCTCGCCCGCGTCGTACCAAGCGCCGTTGGCGGCGGCGACGCGCAACGGACGGGCGATGCCGAAGCGCAGGATCTTGGTCTGCCCCGTCCGCTCGTTCAGGGCGTCCTCTTTGAGGAGCGCGTCGCGGTCGACGGCCGCGAGGCGGACCTCGGGCACGGTCACCGTGGCGAGGTCGATCCCCGCCTTCTCCGACGGCGTGGCGGGAGCGGGCTTCAGGGCCTTGGCGGCGTTCTGGGGTTGCGCGATGCCGAAGGTCTGGGGCGCCGTCTGGGAATCCTCGAAGAAAGGCGGGTTCGCCGCCGTCGCTCCCCATCCCGCGGCCGCACCGGCCACTAGGCCGGCACAGACCACCAACACCAGGCGGCCCGCCTGACGCTGCCTACGACCGATCAGTCTGTCCATGCTGTTCTCCTTCCTTGTACGCCTCGGTAGCTCGGGAACGCCGGTTCGTCGGGAGGACGAGGCTGCTGGCGCTACTCATAGAAGCTTGCGGATTTTACCACGGTGTCGGGCTCTTCCCCGCCCAAAACCCTCATCACCCCGGCCCTCTTCTCCCGCTCCCAAGCCTCTCTGGGTTCTGGTTATCTTCCTAGCTCCGGTACGGAGAGGTGCTGGCAGATCTTTCGCGCCAGCATGTCGGGGATCTCGGTATGACGAGGCACAGCTTCCACCGCCCCCGTCGCCGGGTTGTACCATAGGGAATGGGAGCTACCCTCCCGTTTGAGGTTGCATCCGTGACGGCGAAGGTGACGCAGCAGGTCGCCTCGCTTCACCCAACGACGACTTTCTCGCGCAGGGCGGTTCGCGGCAAACCGCGGAGGCCATCGCGGCGCCGGTCATCGAGGATCAGGCCAATCGCTTCGACAAGGCTACGCCGGGCCTCGTCTTTGGTCCGGCCCTGGCCGTTCGCTCCGGGGATCTCGGGAGTGTAAGCGATAAACCAGTCGCCGTCCTGCTCGATGATCGCCGTGAACTCGTTTCTCAAGGGCGTTTCCAATCCTCGACTCTTCATGGTCAGGACTCTACGCCGGTTCCTAACCCTGGTCAACGCAACGAGAAAGGGCGAGAGGGGATAAGGGGCGAGGGTGGTATAAAGCGGGGATGGAAAGCTCCCCGCCCGCGTCCCCGCCATCGCCGGACTCCTTCCAGGCTCTCGGCCTGAGCGAGCCGCTCCTCGAGTCTGTCGCCGGCGTGGGCTACGAGGCCCCGACGCCCATTCAATCCCTCGCCATTCCGCCCCTTCTGGCCGGGCGCGACCTCATCGGCCAGGCCCAGACGGGCACGGGGAAGACGGCGGCGTTCGGCCTGCCGCTCCTGCAGGCGATCGATCCCGCCCAGCGCGCCATTCAGGCCCTGGTGCTCACGCCTACCCGCGAGCTCGCCATCCAGGTGGCGGAGGCGCTCCATACCTATGGCCGCAACCTTCAGGGGCTCGTGGTGCTGCCGGTCTACGGCGGCCATTCGCTCGAAGACCAGCAGCGGCGTCTCCAGCGGGGCGTCCACGTCGTAGTGGGCACGCCGGGACGGATCATGGACCACCTGCGCCGCGGCACGATCCGCTTCGACCGCCTCCAGATGGTGGTGCTGGACGAAGCGGACGAGATGCTGCGCATGGGGTTCATCGAGGACGTGGAGTGGATCCTGGCCCAGGCGCCGCCCTCTTCGGCAGGGCGGCAGACGGCGCTCTTCTCGGCCACCATGCCGCCGGAAATCCGGCGCGTGGCGCAGCGCCACCTCCACGATCCCGTGACCCTGTCCCCCGAGCACAAGACGCTCACGCTCCCGGCCATCACCCAGCGCTACCTCCTCGTGCCGCAGCCGCAGAAGCTCGAAGCCCTCACCCGGCTGCTGGAGATCGAGCCGACCGAGGCCGTGCTCGTCTTCACCCGCACCAAGAACGCGGCGGCCGAGGTGGCCGAGCGGCTGGAGGCGCGCGGCTACTCCGTGGCGGCGCTCCACGGCGACATGGGGCAGCCGCTGCGCGAGAGGGTGATCGAGCGCCTCCGCTCGGGAAGCGTCGAGATCGTGGTGGCGACGGACGTCGCCGCCCGCGGCCTCGACGTCGATCGCATCAGTCACGTGGTGAACTACGACGTGCCGAACGACGTGGAAGCGTACGTTCACCGCATCGGCCGCACCGGACGGGCCGGACGGGCCGGCATGGCCGTGCTCTTCGTCACCCCGCGCGAGCGGCGGATGCTGCAGGAGATCGAGCGCTTCACAGGTCAGCGGGTCGAGCCGATGAAGATGCCCACCCCGGCGGACGTGGCGGCGCGGCGCTCCGAGCTGTTCAAGGAGAGCCTGCGCAAAGTCATCGGCGGCGAGGACCTCGACCTCTATCTCACCCTGGTCGAGGAGATGGTGGAGGAGGGGCTGGAGATCGCCGAGATCGCCGCCGCCGCCGCCTTCCTCGCCCGCCGCGAGCGCCCATTGGTGGAGGTGGCCGTGGAGCCGGAGACGCGGGAGCTGCCGGGAACGGGCGACGGCATGGTGCGCCTGTTCCTGAACGCCGGCCGGCAGAGCGGGGTGCGGCCGGCGGACGTCGTGGGCGCCATCGCCAACGAGGCCGGCGTCCCCGGCCGGGAGATCGGCGCCATCGACATCTACGACCGTTTCACCCTCGTCGACGTACCGGCCCGCTTCCAAAAGCAGATCATCGAGAAGATGTCCGGCGCCACGTTGCGCGGCCGTTCGCTGGAGGTCAAGATCGCCGGCGGCGAGCACCGGGGAGAGCGGAAAGAGCGCGAGGGAGGGGACCGGCCGCAGCGGCGCACGCCCCCGCGCTCCTACGGCCGGCCGGGCCCTCGCGCGCCGTGGAAGAAGCGGCCGCAATGACGCTTCACCCCTTCGGCGGCCGGATCAGATCCCCATACTTGAGCGGCTGGCCCGAATCCCAGGGGTGATAGTCGTTGCAGAAGTCGATGCGCTCGCCGAGCGGCGGGTGATCGGAGCGCCAGAGCTTGTAGAGCAGGCTGGGGCGCGGATTGCTCAGGTTTTCCTGCTGCAGCTTGACGAACGCCGTGGCGCATTCGTGGTTGTCACGGGTGATCTCCAGGCCGAAGCGGTCCGCCTCGTGCTCCGTGTGGCGGCCGAAGGCGTTGACCGCGGGCGAGAGGATGAAGCTCACCACGCTGAAGAGGAGGATCACCAGCGGCACCGAAGCGACGTCCGAAAGCTGCACGAAGCCGAACCGGTCGCGGTAGCGCGCGATCAGGCTGCCGGCCGTGCGATGGATCACCCACAGGCCGAAGAGGACCAGCAGGGAGGCGAGGGCGACGAGCTGCGGCACGTGCCCCAGCACGTAGTGCCCCATCTCGTGCCCCATCACCAGGAGCACCTCCGGCGGGCTCAGCTTGGCGAGGGTGGTGTCCCAGAGGACGATCCGCTTGGTGCTGCCGACGCCGGTGACGTAAGCGTTCACCGTCTTGGTGTCGACGCTCTTGTCGACCTCGTAGACCCGGCTTCCTTCGATCCCCGCCCGGTCGGCCAGAGCCAGGATCTGGCTTTCTAGCTTCTTGTCCTTCATCGGCCCGAACTTGTTGAACAGCGGCTCGATCCAGATCGGAGTGACGACGAGGAGGACGACGATGAGCGGAATGGCCGCGAGCCCCGTGTACAGCCACCACCGCTTGGGGCTCAGCTTGAGCAGCAGGTAGGGGAGCCAGAGGGTGAGGGAGGTGAGCACGCAGCCGACGAGCAGGCCGATGGCGGCGTCCTTCCACCACTTGGCGGCGGTCTGGTCGCTGAGCCCGTAGGCATGGGGGCGGACGAAGCCCGTGTACCAATCGAGCGGCAGGCTGAGGACGAAGGTCACCACCGTGAACAGCAGGCCGTAGACGACGATGGTGAAAAACCAGTTGCGGCCGACTTTGCGGCTCACGTCCCGCATGCGGGCGGAGAAGCCGGTGAAGAGGAGGAGAGCCGGCACGGCGAACCCCCACAGCGTCGCAAGCACCCAGATCACGTTGCCGCTGCGGTAGTACCGCATGGCCTTCTCGCTGGGGACCGGCACCGGCACGGGTGGCTGCGGGCTCGCGCTCACCGTTCCCGCGGCGGAGACGGGCGTCGCCATCGCCGGGCTTTCCGAGGGGGCCGGAGCGGCGCCCGGGGTCGCCGCCTGGGCGAGGAGCGCGGGAACGGCGACGAGGACGGCGATCAGCAACAATAGAACGGCAGGGATGGCATGGCGCATCGGGTTCTCTCCTGACTCGAGCGTGACGGACTCTGCGAAGAGTACGCCAGAACGGCCGGAGAGTTTACACGTCAGGCCCGGAAGACGAGGGAAGCGCCCCGCGAGCGACCCCGGCTCGCCAGGAATTGGTTGAGCTCGAGGAGCGTCTCCTCGGCGACGGTCGCGGCGCCGCAGTCCGGGCAGACCGCGGCCGGCACGCCATGGACGACGAGCGTCCGCTGCCGGTACAGAACCGAGTGGCTGATGGCCTGGAGCTGGTGCTCGCCGGTGCATCCTGGGGTGTGGCATCTCATGGCGTGGCCCTCCTTCGCTTTCAGAGAACGGCGGAAGGGGCGGGCGGCATTCCAAGAATGGGCACCAGGGACCGCAGAGACTCCAGAGACGACTTTCCTGTCCCTGTCGTCCCTGAAGTCCCTGCTGTCCCTTTCTTCTGTCGCCACGCTAAGCTATGGCAACTTTGTCGCCCGGCCTGCGTACTTGCGGAGATTGTCCTTTCAACCTCTTGGAGGCTCGAATTCATGCGTCCACTCGCCCTCGCCGCCCTGCTTTTCGCCCTGTTCGCCGCCCTGCCGGCGGTGGCTGATCCGCTGCTCAGGACCCCCGCTCTCAGCCGCACGCAGATTGCCTTCACCTATGCCGGTGACCTCTGGGTGGTGGGACGCGAGGGGGGAGAGGCCCGCCGGCTGACCACGGGAGTGGGGGTGGAGACCGATCCCGCCTTCTCCCCCGACGGCCAGTGGCTCGCCTTCACCGGCCAGTACGACGGCAACTGGGACGTCTACCTCATCCCCGTCGCGGGCGGCGTTCCTCGCCGGCTGACCTGGCACCCTGGCATCGATCGCGTGGTGGGGTGGACCCCCGACGGCAAGCGAGTGCTCTTCCGCTCCGGCCGCAATCAGCCGTTCGCCAACCAACTCTTCACCGTGGCCGTCGAGGGGGGAGGTCTCCCCGCGGCTCTGCCGTTCCCCACGGCCGAAGAGGGGACGCTCTCGCCGGACGGCTCCCGCCTGGCCTACGTGCCGCGCTGGAACCGCCGCAACGCGCCCGGTACTTACGTGGCCTGGAAGCGCTATCGCGGCGGCCTGGCCTCGCCGGTCTGGATCGGCAACCTCGCCGACTCCGCCGTCGAGGAGGTCCCGCACCAGGGCTCGAACGATTTCGATCCCCAGTGGATCGGCGACAAGGTCTACTTCCTTTCGGACCGCAACGGCCCTGTCACCCTGTTCGCTTACGACACAGTGAGCCGCAAGGTGAGCCAGGTGCTGGAGAACCACGGGGCTGACATCGCCTCTGCCTCGGCCGGCCCGGGCGCCATCGTCTACGATCAGCTCGGCAAGCTCTTCCTTTTCGACCTCTCGACCGGCCGCTCGCGGGGCGTCGAAGTGAAAGTCGCGGGCGACCTGCCGGCGGTGCGCCCCCATTACATGAAGGTCACGGCCGACCGCATCGATTCCTCCGCCCTCTCGCCCACCGGGGTGCGGGCGGTGTTCGAGGCCCACGGCGAGATCCTCACGGTGCCGGCGGAGAAGGGGGACGTGCGTAACTTGACGCATTCGCCGGGGGTCGCGGAGCGCTCTCCCGCCTGGTCGCCGGATGGCCAGAAGATCGCCTATTTCTCGGACGAGTCCGGTGAATACGCCCTCCACATCGCCGATCAGACGGGCGCCGGCACGGTCAAGAAGATCGACCTGGGAAATCCCCCCTCCTTCTTCTATGAGCCCAAGTGGTCGCCGGACGGCAAGAAGATCGCCTACACGGACAAGCGCCTGAACGTCTGGTACGTGGACCTCGCCAAGGGCACGCCGGTCAAGGTCGACAGCGACACCTACGACGCGCCGACCCGCGCGCTCGATCCCGCCTGGTCTCCCGACAGCCGTTTCCTCGCCTACACCAAGACGCTGCGCAACCACATGGGGGCGGTGTTCATCCACGCGCTCGACAGCGGCAAATCCACGCAAGTGACGGACGGCATGAGCGACGCGCGCTACGCGGTCTTCGACAAGTCGGGAAAATACCTTTATTTCACCGCCTCGACCGATGTCGGCCCCACCACCGGCTGGCTCGACATGTCGAGCTTCCTGCGTCCGGTGACGCGCAGCGTCTACGTCGCGGTGCTGGACAAGACCCTCCCCTCGCCCCTGGCGCCGCTGAGCGACGAGGAGAAGGACGCGGCGGTGAAGGAAGGGAAGGACGGCAAGGACGGCAAGGAAGCGGATACCGACAAGGACAAAGGGAAGGGAAAGGACAAGGAAAAGGTGCCGGTGGTGAAGGTCGATTTCGACGGCATCGACCAGCGGATCCTTTCGTTGCCCTTGCCGGGGCGCAATTACGTCTCCCTGGCCGACGGCAAGGAGGGCGTGCTCATCCTTTTCGAAGCGCCGCCGGTGGGGAGCCCCGTCCGCGGGGGAACGGTGCAGCGGTTCGAGCTCGCCAAGCGCAAGACGGAAAAGCTCCTCGACGGCGTGCAGACGCTCGTCGTCTCCCACGACGGCGAGAAGATGCTGGTGCGCGTAGGCGAGGCATGGTCGATCGTCCCCACGGCCGCGCCGCCCAAGCCGGGCGACGGCGCCTTGAGCGTCGAAGGGTTGGAGGTGTTGGTCGATCCGCCGGCGGAATGGCGCCAGATGTACCGCGAGGTCTGGCGGCTGGAGCGGGACTTCTTCTACGACCCGAACCTCCACGGGCTCGACCTCAAGGCCGCGGTCGCGCGCTACCAGCCGTACGTGGAGGGCGTCGGACACCGCAGCGATCTCAATGCCCTGTTCAACGAGATGCTGGGCGAGATCACCGTGGGCCACATGTACGTGGCCGGCGGCGACGCTCCCGAGGTGCCGCGGGTGAAGGTGGGGCTCCTCGGCGCCGACTACGAGATCGCGAACGGGCGCTACCGCTTCGCCCGCATCTTCAGCGGCGAGAACTGGAACCCCGACCTCCAGGCCCCCCTCACCCAGCCGGGCGTCAACGTCAAGCCGGGGGAGTACCTGCTTGCGGTCGGCGGCCGGGAGCTCAAGGCCAGCGACGACGTCTACAGCTTCTTCGAGGCCACGGCCGGCAAGTCGGTGGTGATCGAAGTGGGGCCTTCCGCCGACGGCAAGGGCTCGCGCAAGGTGACCGTGGTGCCGGTCGACGGCGAGGAGCAGTTGCGTGAGCTGGCCTGGGTGGAGGGCAACCGCCGCAAGGTCGACGAGCTTTCCGGCGGCCGTCTCGCCTACGTCTACCTCCCCAACACCGGGGGCGCCGGCTATTCGAATTTCAACCGCTATTTCTTCGCCCAGATCGGCCGCGAGGGCGCGGTGATCGACGAGCGTTACAACGGCGGCGGCGCCGCCGCCGACTACATCGTGGACTACCTGCGCCGGCCGCTCCTCAACTACTTCACCTCCCGCGAGGGGGAGGACTTCACCACCCCCGTGGGCTCCATCTTCGGCCCCAAGGTGATGATCATCAACGAGTCCGCGGGCTCCGGCGGCGACGCCCTCCCCTGGTACTTCCGCAAGCTGGCGATCGGCCCGCTGATCGGCGAGCGCACGTGGGGGGGCCTGGTGGGGATCTTCGACTATCCCTCCCTGATCGGCGGCGGCCGGGTCACCGCGCCTCGCGTCGCCTTCTACAACCCGAACGGGACCTGGGACGTGGAGAACCACGGCGTGGCTCCCGACGTCGAGGTCGAGCTCGACCCCAAGGCCTGGCGCCAGGGGCACGACGCGCAGCTCGAAAAGGCCGTGCAGACGGCGCTCGACCTGCTGGCGAAGAATCCGCTGCCGAAGGCGAAACGGCCGCCGTATCCCAACTACCACCAGCCAACGCAAACCGCGGGCGCCGCGCAGCCGGCCGAGCCCGCGCCGGCAAAGCCATAAGGGACGAATAGGACCGCTCCCGCCCGCCCGGACAGCATCCTCCGCCACCTTCCAGCGCATTTTCGCCGGAGGGTGGCGGGCGAGCCATTTTTCATTCGTGGAGCGCTCGGTGCACGAAGGAAACTGCGATCGATCCTTCTCCGACGGCTGAGGCCACGCGCTTGATGCTGCCGCCGCGGACGTCGCCGACCGCGAAGACACCGGGGAGGCTCGTTTCGAGGAGGTAGGGGGAGCGGGGGAGCGGCCAGTTCGCCGCGGCCAGCTCCTCCTGCGACAGGTCCGGCCCGGTCTTGATGAAACCCTTGTCGTCGAGCACGACGCAACCTTCGAGCCAGTGGGTGCTGGGCGCGGCACCGGTCATACAGAAAACGTGGCGGATGCCGTGCGTTTCCTCGCTCCCGCTCTGATCGTCTCGCCAGCGCACGCGTTCGAGGTGGCCGTTCCCTTCCAGGGCCACGATCTCCGTGCGTGTTCGCAAGTCGATCGCCGGGTTCTGCTCGATGCGCAGGATCAGGTATCGCGACATGGTCTCCGCGAGGCCGCTCGAGCGGACGAGCATGTGCACGCGCCGGGCCGTCTGGGCGAGGAACACCGCGGCCTGGCCGGCCGAGTTTCCCCCTCCGATCACGATCACCTCTTCACCAACGCAGAGCTGCGCCTCCATGAAGGTCGCGCCGTAGTACACCCCGGCGCCCTCGAATTGCGACAGGTTCGGCAGGGCCAGTCTCCGGTACTCGGCGCCCGTGGCGATGATGACGGTGCGCGCCGGGACGCGCGGACCGTCCGCGATCTCCAAGGCGTACGGTTTGCGGGCGCACTCCAGCCGCTTGGCGTCTTTGGCGATCATCAACTGCGCCCCGAACTTCTGTGCCTGCGTGAAGGCGCGCGCCGCCAGCTCCTGGCCGGAGACGCCCATGGGGAAGCCGAGATAGTTTTCGATCCGCGAGCTCGAACCTGCCTGTCCTCCGGGAGCATTGGATTCCAGCACCAGCACGTCGAGCCCCTCCGACGCGCCGTACACGGCCGCCGCGAGGCCGGCAGGTCCGGCACCGATGACGACCAGGTCGCGCACGTGCCCCTGGTCGATCGCCTCGTTGAAGCCGAGGCAGTCGGCGATCTGCTGGTTGGTGGGGTTGCGCAGCACCACCTGGCCGCGGCAGACGAGAACGGGCACGTCCCCGGCGGCGATGTGAAATTGGTCCAGGAGCTCCTGGACACTGGCGTCATGGTCGAGGTCGATATAGGCGTACGGATGGCCGTTGCGCGTCAGGAACTCGCGGACGCGCAGCGTCGAGGCGCAGTGATTCGAGCCGAGGAGCACGACGTCTCCGATGCCGTGCGCAATGAGCTCCACCCGGCGGAGGATGAAGGCGCGCATGACGATCTCGCCGATCTCGGCGTCGCTCTGCACGAGCGCCAGCAGGTCTTCGCGTTTGAGCTCGATGGCCTCCCCCGGCTCGGCCGCGCGTGCCCGGGTGAGCGCACGGCGGCCGGAGAGCATGTTCACCTCGCCGGTGAACTGCCCGGGCCCATGGACGGCGACGAGCGTCTCGGCGTTGCCGGAGGGCTGAATCATCTGGATCTGGCCCGTCTTGACCACGAAGAACGGCACCACGTGGTCCCCGGCCTCGATGAGCACCTCGCCGCGCTGGATCGGACGCACGCGCCCATGCTCCGCGATGCGGGCGACCTGCTCCGGCGTCAGCGTGGGAAACATCTGCTCGGCCGGCGAGGCCTGGGTCGGCTGGATAACAGGCGAAGAGGGTTCAGTCATGGGCGGCTCCGGGAGTATCGATGGCGGCCGGCGTCAGCACGCGGCGAACAGACAGCCGTTGATCCTACCGCAACCGCGCGCACGACTCCTCATTCCCGCCGTTGCAAGCGCGCTGGAAGAGCTCGCGGGCGCGGGCTGGGTCGGGGATGACGCCGTCGCCCTTGTCGTAGAGGTCGGCGAGGCTGGCGCAGGCCAGTATGTCGCCGCCGTCGCAGGCTTTCTGGTAGAGGTGGACAGCCTGGGAAGGGTCTTTCGTGATGCCGAGCCCTTTCGCATAGCGCACCGCGACGTTGTAGCACCCCCTCGGCAGCCCCGCGTCGCAGGCTTGCTGATAGAGGGCGATGGCGCGGACGTCATCCTGTGGAACGCCGGTGCCGTTCGAGGCCATCACTCCCAGGTTGACGCAGGCGCGGGGCTCGCCGCCTTCGCAGGCCTGCCGGTAGTAGTCGGCCGCGCGAGGCCGATCGGAAGAGACCCCTATCCCGTCGTCGTAGACCGCGCCGAGTTGGTAACAGGCGGCCATCTCTCCCTCCCGGCAGGTGCGCTCCAGCCGGTCGAGGGCTTCCGCGGCCGCCTTCGGCTCGCCGGCCTCGGCCTGGAGGCCCAGCAGGTTGCGGCAGGAGAGGGTGTGGCCACCCTCGCAGGCTTCGCGGAACAGCGTGGCAGCCCGTTTCGCATCCTTGGGCACGCCGTCGCCGGCATAGAGCAGGTCGGCGAGGTTGGCGCAGCCGAAGGCGTTGTGCCCGTTACAGCTCTTTTCGAAGAGGGCGGCAGCCCGAACCTTGTCCACCGCCACGCCTTGGCCGTCGCGGTAGAAGACCCCGAGATTGAAGCAGCCCAGGGGATCTCCTTCTTCGCAGGGGCTCCCATCGCAGGCGCGGCGGTAAAGGTCGGCCACGGTTTTTGAGTCTGCGGGAACGCCCAGGCCGTGCTCGTGCAGGAAGGCGAGGTTGGTGCAGCCGCGCGCTTCCCCAAGGTCGCAGGCGCGGCCGTAGGCAATCAAGGCGAGGCTGACGTTCTCCGCGGTTCCACGAGCTTTCTCGAAGTGGAGGCCGACGTTGTAGCAACCTGAAGCGTCGCCTCCCTTGCAGGCGTCCTGGTAGAGGCTGAGCGCCCGTTCGTCGTCGTTGGGGACGCCCCGCCCCGTGGCATAGAGGAAGCCGAGGTGCGCACAGCCCGCGGCGCTGCCGCCGTCGCAGGCCCGGCGGACGAGCTCAACGATGCGGGTGTCGCCGGCGGTGCCGCCGAGGCCGTTGAGATAACGGCCGCCGAGCTCGGCGCACCCGGCTGCGCTGCCGGCTTGGCAGGCCTGAGCGAAAAATTGATTGGCGCGTTCCGGATCGGCCGGCACGCCCTGCCCCTGAACGTAGAGGACGCCGAGCTGGAAGCACCCCGCGGGGCGCCCGGCCGTACAGGCTTTCCCATGGTACGCGAGGGCACCGGCCAGCGCCACTGATTTTTCGAGCACCGCCGCTCCTCGCCGCACGGTGAGCTTGATCGTCTGCCCGGGACGCTTGACGCGGAGCAGGCGATCGAGGGTGCAAGGGCTGTCCACGGCCGTGCCGTCGAGGGTCAGGATATGGTCACCAGGATGGAGCCCCGCGTCGCCGGCCGGACCCTGCCCCTCGACGTCTTGAAGCACCGCTCCTTCCTCGGCACGGTCCGGGCTGCGCAGGCTGGCGCCCAGGGTTACGGGACCCGCCGGAGCATCGTCTTTCGCGCAGCCGAGAAGAATCAGCAGCAGCGACAGGCAGAGGCATGAACGCATCCGTGCTCTCCTTCAAGCCCTGGCGCCTTACCGCGCCCTTGTATCCACCACCACGGTGGCTCCCGCCAGGAACCGGGGCACGATCCGCAGCACGTCCTCGCGGGAGACGGCCCGCACCCGCCGCTCCCACTCCTCCTGGGAAAGGATTCGCCCTTGCTCGATCCATTCGCGGGCCAGAAAAGCGGCGATCTCGTCGTCGCTCTGCGGCGCGGTGAGCCGCCGGCCGATCAGGTACGTCTTGGCCTCTTCGACCTCGTCCGCGGTGGGCGGGTGGAGCCGCAGGTCTGCCATCAGCTCGCCGAAGCCTTGCCGGGTGGGCGCAAGCCGCTCCGGGTTCACGCCCAGGGTCATGGAGAGCCATGCCGACTCTCCATCTGAATGGACCCGCGCGTCGATGAAGTAGGCGAGGCCGCGGCGGGCGATCATCTCTTTGCCCAGGCGCCCTTCGTAATCGTGCGCCATGACGTACAGCAGCAGGCGATAGGCGAGGAAATCAGGGTCGCGCGGACCGGGAACGGGCACGGCGTAGCCGAGCTGCGACTGGGCTTTGCCGGGGAGCTCGATCACGGTCTCCGGACGCTTCACGGAGGGCGGCGGGCCCGCCTCGACCTTGACTGGAGCGAGCGGGCCGAACGTGCGGGACAGGATCGTGAAGGCTTCGTCTTCCTGGACGTCGCCTACCGCCACGACGGCGGCCGGTGTTTTTCGCCTTCTCTGGGGAGTGACTCCTAACAGCTCGCGCAGCGTCTGCCGGAGCCGGGTCTCGGGATCTTCGGAAAGCCGTTCGGGTTTCGTATCGATCGGTTTTCCCAGCGCCTTGCGTGCCTGGGTTGCGGTCCTGGGCAGCTCGCCGGCAGAAAAATGCCAGATGGGATCGTCCGGCCCTGCCTCAGCGCCTGCCATCACCACCCGCAGGGAGCCGCCGGGGATTCGCGGCACCCGCCGGACGATGAGGGCCACGCCGTTGGCGAGCACCTTGACCTGCGGCGGTGCCGCTGGGATGGCGGAGGGAGGCGCGACCGATAATTTTTCCAGGGCGGGTGGGCTCTGCGGCTCTTGCGGCACCGCCGGCAGCGGACCCGGGACGAACCAGCCGATCGTCCGCTGCCAGGGCTGAAGATAGGTGGCCGCCACGCGCCGCAGGTCCTGCGGAGAGACCGCGGCCAGCCGTTCCGGCAGGCTCGTCAAGACGCTGAAGGCTCCGGCCGCGGCGAAGAACGCCATCTGATGGGCGGCATCCGCGGCCGTTTCCTCGTCGCGGTCGAGTTGAGAGAGGAGATCGCGGCGTGCCCGATCCAATTCCGCGGCTGGAATGGCGCGGCTGCGCAGTCGTGCGATCCGGCGCTCGATCTCCCACTCGACTTTTTGCGGAGCCGCGCCGGCCGGCGCGCGCCCCACGAGGTTGAAGACGTACGGCTGGGCGGTGGAAGCGAAAAACGTTGCCATCGACGGCGCGGCGGCGGAGAGCCGGGTCCCCGGCTGCACGGGATAGGGAGACTCGTCCTGATGAAAATTGATCCCTGGCGAGCCGCCGAGCACGGCCTGGAGCAGGAGGAAGGCGGGAAAATCAGCCGCCGTGACCGCCGGAGCCCGGTAAGTGACCTGAAAAAAACGTTCCTCCGCGGCGCCGCGCAGGACTACCCGGCGCTCGCCCCGTTGCGGCGGCTCGACGGTGCGTGGCAAAGGATCCGCTTCGCCGGCCGGGAGATCGCCGAAGGCCCGGCGAACCTTGGACAAGGTCTCAGCGGGATCGATGGCGCCGGCAACGGCGAGCACGGCGTTGGCCGGCGAGTAGTGGCGGTGATAGAAAGCGGCCACTTCGTCGTGCGTCAGCCGCTCGACGTCGCTCGTCCAACCGATCACGTTGTTGCGGTAGGGGTGCTCGGCGAAGGAGGCCGCGACGACCGCGTCGTTGAGCACGCTCGCGGGATCGTTCTCGTACCCATGAAGCTCGGTCAGCACGGCGCCCCGTTCACCCTCCAGCTCCGCGGCCGGCAGGCGAAGGCGGGCCATGCGGTCCGCTTCGATCGCAAGGACGAGGTCGAGGTTTGCGGGATCTCCGGAGGGGACGGTTTCGAAGTACGTCGTCTGATCGATCCAGGTGTAGGCGTGCCACTCGCCGCCCACGGCGTAGATGCGGCTCGCCAGCTCCGTCTCCGGGAAGTGTTCGCTGGCGCGGAACGCCATGTGCTCCACGAAGTGGGCGAGGCCGGTGGCGCCGGAGCTTTCGCTGCGCCCGCCCACCCGGTAGAGCATCTGGACGCTCACCACCGGCAGGGTAGGGTCGGCGAGCACCATCACGGTGAGGCCGTTGTCGAGGCGCTCGATCGTGGCGCCCCCTAGGCGGGAGGCGGCGAGGGGAGCCGCGGCGAGGAGCCAGAAGCCGAGGCCGAGCCCGGGGGTATTGCACAGTGATCTCATCAGATACCCTCGGGGCGCAGACTACATCAGGCGCGCTCCGCCCGCGGCACTCCCCCGCTCACGAAATCTCGTGAATTCCCGAGATCTCGTAACGACCACCCTTCGTGAATCTCTCCTAAGTCCTTGATTCTTCACGATCGCCCCTCTGGCATCGATCGTGTACTACTCCCCGGCGGGAGCTTGAGACGATGTTACGCATCGAGACACGATCCGAAACCACAGACGCCGTTACCTATGCCTTGGCCGGCCAGCTCACGCAGGAGCATCTGGAGGAGCTGAGAGATTTGGTCAAGGCGGCTCGTTCTGAGGGACGGCGGGTGACGCTCGACCTCGCTGGCGTCGTCCTCGTGGACCGCGAGCTCGTCCGGTTTTTCGCCTGCGGCAACGCCAAGGGAGTCGAGCTGGTCCACTGCCCCGCCTACGTCCTCTCGTGGATCCGGTGCGAGGGGGAAGAAGAGGAGAGGAAGACATCATGAAATTTCGTGTTTTGGGCCTGCTGCTGCCGCTGCTGTTGAGCGCCGGCATGGCCCTGGGAGAACCGCAGGAGCCGGCGCCGCCGGCCGTGCAGGGTCAGCCGGTGCTGCGCCTTTCGCTGGCTGATGCCATCCGGCGCGCCCTGGACGACGGCACGGCGGCGCGGCTCGCCACGGAACGCGTGGGCGAGGCCGAGGCCCGGGCCCAGGAGGCCCGCTCGGCCCTGCAGCCGCAGCTCAGCGCCGGCAGCCAAGTCGCCAACGAGACGCTCAACCTGGCCACCTTCGGCTTTTCGCTTCCTGGCGTCCCCAACGTGACGCCGCCGTTCAACGTCGTGGACGTCCACGTCACGGTGGCCATGAACGTCATCGACCTCGCGGCCAAGCGGCGCTATGAGGCGGCGCGGGCCGGGGTGCGGGTGAGCGAGGAGGACCGCCGCCGCACCGAGAACGAAGTGGCCGCCGCCGTGGCTTCGCTCTACGTCGCCGTGGGGCGCAGTTCGGCCCGCATCGACGCGATCAAGGCCAATGTCGATCTCTTCGAGCGGCTCCGCCAGCTCGCCTTGGATCAGAAGAACGCGGGCGTGGGCACGCGGCTCGATACCACGCGGGCCGAGGTGCAGCTCGCCCGCCAGCGACAGGCGCTGCTCGTCGCCGTCAACCAGCGCGACGTGGCCCGCCTTGCCCTGCTGCGGGCGATCGGGGCCGATCTCGGCGCGGACGTGGTCCTCGCCGACGATTTGAATCACATTTCGGTCCCCGTGCCCAGCCTCCCGGAGGCCCTGGCCGCGGCGCACAAGGACCGCCCCGAGCTCTCGCTGCTCGACCGGCGCCTCCAGGCCGCGGCCCTGACGATCGAGGCCGCGCGAGCCGAGAGGCTCCCCACGGTGGCCGCCCAGGCGCAGGGCACCGAGAGTGGCAACCGGGTGCGAGACGTCGAATGGAGCCGCACGATCGGCGCTTTCGTCAACGTGCCGCTCTTCACCGGCAAGCGCATCGAGGCGCGGGTGGCCGAGGCCCGCTCGCAGCAGGAGCAGCTCAAGCTGCAGCAGAAGGACACGGAGCGCCAGGTCGAGCAGGAGGTGCGCCAGGCCCTCCTCCAGTGGCAGAACGCCAAGAGCCGCGTCGAGCTGGCGGATCAGAGCGTGAAGCTCGCGGAGGACGAGCTCGAGCAGGCGAGCGACCGGTTCAAGGCCGGCGTGGCGCCGTCGATCGAGGTCGACAATGCCCAGACCTCGCTCTCCTCCGCCCGCGATCTGCGCATCGACTCGCAGGCCGACGAGGCCCAGGCGCGTTTCGACCTGTCGCGGGCCACGGGGCAGATCCGCGATCTGATTCCCGCGAGCCCCGCAACCAATTCTGAAAACGACCATCTGAAGAATACGCGGCACGACGGAGGGAAGTGACATGAGCAGTCCGCTGAGAGTTGAGAAGAACGTGGAAGCGCCGGCTCCGGTGCCCGCTCCTCCGCCGAAAAAGGGAGGAACGAAGAGGATCGTCGTCCTCACCATCCTCGCCTTGATGGTGATCGTGGGAGGGATCTATGGCTTCAAGACCTTCGTGTTCTACGAGCACCACGCCACCACCGACGACGCCCAGCTCGACGGGCACATCGATCCGGTGCTGGCCCGCGTCTCCGGCTACGTTCTGGAGGTGCTGGTGAAGGACAACCAAGAGGTCCGCACCGGCGACGTGCTGGTGAAAATCGATCCCAAGGACCTCCAGGCCAAGATGGATCAGGAGCAGGCGGCGCTCGTCAACTCGCAGGCCGCTGTTTCCGTGGCGCAGGCGAACGTCGCCAACATGCGCGCCGCCCAGGCGAGCAGCCGCGCCAAGGCAATGAGCTCGCAGGCCGACGTGGCCGCGGCCCGCACCCGCGAGGAGCAGACCGCCGCCGACCTCGCCCGCTACAAGACGCTGGCGGCCAAGGAAGAGATCTCACAGCAGCAATACGACGCCGCGCGCGCCGCCGCCAACTCAGCCCACGCCTCCGTCGAAGCCGCTCGCGCCACGGCCGAAGCTTCCCGCTCGACGGCCGAAGCCGCGGCAGCCCAGATCGAAGCCGCCCAGCGGCAGGTCGCCGCGGCCCAGGCTTCGGTGGCCCAGCACGAGGCCACCCTGGAAGCGGCGAGGCTGCAACAGTCCTATGCCGTGGTGACGGCGCCCGTCGCCGGCATCGTGTCGAAAAAAGCTGTCGAAGTGGGCCAGTTCGTCCAGGGCGGCCAGCCGCTGATGGCCATCGTTCAGGGGCACGACACCTGGGTGAGCGCCAACTTCAAGGAAACGCAGCTTGCCAAGATGCACCCGGGCCAGACCGCGGAGATCGAAGTGGACGCCTACCCCGGCCACACCTTCCACGGCCGCGTCGAGTCGCTGGCCGCGGCGACCGGAGCGAAGTTCTCCCTGCTGCCGCCGGACAATGCCACGGGTAACTTCACCAAGGTCGTGCAGCGCGTGCCGGTCAAGATCGTCTTCACCGATCCGTCCGATTCCCAGCGTCCGCTGCGGGTGGGCATGAACGTTTCGGTAGTCGTCAGCCTCGACTGATCGCATCTCGACGAATCACGTTTTTCGGAGAGGGAGAGGGTTTCGCCATGGCCCAGCAGGGCGCCAACAAGTGGATCATCACCATCACGGTCATCCTGGCCTCGGTGATCGAGCTCATCGATACGTCGATCGTCAACGTCGCCCTGCCGCAGATGATGGGCAACCTGGGCGCGACGCTCGATCAGATCGCCTGGGTGGTGACCGGGTACGTGGTGGCCAACGTCATCGTCATTCCCATGACCGGCTGGTTCGCCTCGGTCTTCGGGCGCCGCAACTACTTCACGGCCTCGCTCATCCTGTTCACGGTCGCCTCGTTCTTCTGCGGCCACGCCACCAACCTGTGGGAGCTGGTGGTGTTCCGTTTCATCCAGGGAGCCGGCGGCGGCGCCATGCTTTCGACCTCGCAGTCGATCCTGGTAGAAACCTTTCCACCGGAAGAGCTGGGGATGGCCAACGGCCTCTTCGGCCTCGGCGTGGTGGTGGGGCCGACGGTCGGTCCCACCCTCGGTGGCTGGATTACGGACAGCTACTCCTGGCGCTGGATCTTCTACGTCAACCTGCCGATCGGCATCATCGCGGCGCTGATGGCCATGGCCTTCATCCCCGAATCGCACGAGACGCGCAAGATCACCAAGGTGGACTGGACGGGGATCGGCCTGCTGGTGGCCGGCATCGGCTCGTTGCAGATCGTACTCGAACGCGGCGAGAGCGAGGACTGGTTCGCGGCCAACTACATCATCGTGCTCACCGTGATCTCGGTCTTGGCCTTGGCCGCCTTCATCTGGCGCGAGCTCACCACCGACAATCCCATCGTGGACCTGCGGGTGCTCAAAGACCGCTCCCTCGCCGTGGGCACGTTCTTCACCTTCATCATGGGCTTCGGTCTCTATGCCTCGGTTTTCATCTTCCCTGTCTTCGCCCAGAACCTGCTCGGCTTCACGGCCATGCAGACGGGCTTGATCCTGCTGCCGGGCTCGCTGGCCACGGCGGTGATGATGCCCCTGGTAGGCCGCATGATGCAGAAGGGAGTGCCGGCGCAGCTCATGAACGCTCTCGGCTTCATCTCCTTTTTCTTCTTCACCTGGCTCCTCTCCCACTCGACCCTGGCCTCGGACCGGCAGGACTTTTTCTGGCCGCTCATCCTGCGCGGCGTGGGCCTCGGGCTCCTCTTCGTGCCGTTGACGACGCTGGCGCTTTCCGGCTTGCGCGGCAAGGACATTCCCCAGGGCGCGGGCTTGACCAACATGATGCGGCAGCTCGGCGGCTCCTTCGGCGTGGCGCTGGTGGCGACTTTCATCCAATACCGCTCGTGGACGCACCGCACCAACCTCATCTCGCACACCTCGATCTACGATCCCGCCTTGCGGGACCGTCTCGCAGCCATCACGAGCGGGTTGATGTCGAAGGGCTCGAGCTTCTTCCAGGCGCAGCAACAAGCCTACGGCGCGATCGAGGGTGCAGTGCTGAAACAGACCTTCCTGCTCACCTACATGGACGCCTTCCGCGTCGTCGGCGTCTTCTTCCTCTGCTGCATTCCCATGCTGCTGCTCTTCAAACGCCGGAGCGGGGCGTCGGCGGCGCCGGTTTCGATGCACTGACTCGAAGGGCAAAAAGGACACCAAAGACACCAAAGACCTCAAGGACCCAGAATACCGGCGAGACTGATCGTCTCTCGTCCTTGAGGTCCTTGGTGTCCTTTATGTCCTTGGCTGAATTCTTACCCCCAAGGCATAGGGTGACGCCCTCCGCCCCGTCTCGTCGTAGACGAAGCGGAGCTCGCGCAGCAACTCCGGTGGCAGCTTCCTGGCCTGGGGCGCACGGAACAAAACGGCCCTCCCTGGGTTCGCTTCGAGCCAGCCCCGCAGCTCTTCCAGGCTGGCCAGGGGTAGAACGCGGCGCCCAAGCTCGAAACCGATCATTCCGAAGACGACTTCGTTCGACTGCCCCCGAGGGAGATACGCTGGAACAGGCCCAGAGCCGGGGATCTCGCGCACGACCGCCGAAGTCATCTCATCCATGCGCTTCACGGGATCGATCAGCGCCTGCACCTGCGTCTCCAACACCAGGAAAAGGAGCACCAAGGAGAACGCCACGCGAGCGACCGGCGGGCCCGTCCGTCGCCAGCGGGTGAGCAGGACGAACAGAGCGATGCCGATTCCCGCAGAGATCCAGCCAAACGACTGGAGATGCCACGGTGCCACGGCGGCCTGGACCGGCGCGAGGGTGGCAGGGAGATGCGGTGCCCAGGCGATCCACAGCGACAACGTGCCGAGCAGCAGGAAGGCGAAGCCCGCGAAGCCGAGCAGGGTCAGCAGAGTCCGCCGGTCCCAGGCCCTCTCTGCGCCGTCCTCCCCCACTCCCGCGAGCCACCAGGCCACGCACGCGGACCAGGCGGGGAGGAGCGGCATGAGGTACATCTCCCGCTTGCTGGAGGCCGCCGTCAGCAGAAGGACGCCGAGCCCTGCCGTGGCCAGCAGGAGCCGGCGGGACTCGCTTCCCGGTTCTCCCCGACGGAAAACGCCAGCGCGCCAGAAAGCCGGCAGCGCCAGCGTCCACGGCAGGAGCTGAAGGGGACCCTGCACGAGATAGTAATAGACCGGCTGGGTGTGGCCGTAGCCGGCACTCTTAGAAGTATGGACGAACCGGCTCACCGTGTTGTTCCCCAGGCATTCCTGAAGACCGGCCCACCCCGCCGCGTTGTAGAGCGCCACGGCCCATGGGACCACCAGCAGCGCAAAGATCGGGATTCCGAGGGCCGCAAGAAGCGCCAGATCGCGCCAGGCCTTCATCCGCCGGGTCGCCAGCAGATAGAGAACCGGCGGCCCCACACCCAGGCCGATCCCCACCACTCCTTTGCTGAGGAAGGCGAGAGGAATGGCGACGGCGATCAACAGCCGCGCTTGGCGCGCCTCCGCCGGAGAGCGCGGCTCGGCGAGGATCACGAAACCGAAATGGGCCAGGGCGACGAAAAAGGTCAGGGCCGGGTCCACCACCACCCGCCCCAGGTTCTGCACGAAGACCACGGTCGTGCCGAGCACCAGGAGCGCCAGCATCCCCTGGCGTGCCCCGCCGAGCCGGCGCCCGATGGCATAAGCAGTGAGGAGCGTCAGCGCCGAGAAAAGCGCGGACGGCACCCGCGCCACGGCATCCGAGATGCCGAAGACGCGGAAGGCCGCCACCTGCACCCACCAGTAGAGGGGGGGCTTCTCCAGAAACGGCTCGCCGTTGAGCCGTGGCACGATGAGATCCCCACTCTCCAGCATTCCCCGCCCCACGGCCGCCCCGGTCGGCTCGTCCGGACTCCACAGCGAGTGCGAGCCGATGCCGGCGAAGGAGATCAGGACCGCGAGGAGGAAGGCAGCGGCCGGTCCGGAGAAGGATCGCGCCGCGGAGGGGGCCGCGTCGTCTCGCACGGGCGGGACGATAGCACGGCGGGCACCGCGCGATCTGATATCCTGAATATGTGCAATCAACTACCTTCACCGCGATTCTGCACAAAGAGGCCGGCCTCTATGTGGCAGAATGCCCCGAGATCGGCACAGTCAGTCAGGGATCATCTCCTGAGGAGGCTTTGGCCAATCTGAAAGAGGCCACGGAGCTCTTCCTGGAGGAGTTTTCCTTGCCTCTGAACCTGTAAGAGGGCATCTGGAGAGTACAGGCGACCCCGACCTGACCTTTCCCAACACCCATTTCAGGCGCCCGGTCCCCTCGGGGCCGGGCTCGGCCTCCTCGCTCGTCAGGCCCGCTTGATGAGCCGCACCAGGAACAACAGAATGCAGGCGCCGATGAACGCCACGATGAGGCTGCCGATCAACCCGCCTCCGGGCCAGATTCCCAGCACGCCGAAGAGCCATCCACCCAGGAGAGCACCGATGACACCCACGATGATGTCCCCGATGACGCCGTAGCCTCCTCCCTTCATCACCTGTCCTGCCAACCACCCTGCCACTAGGCCGATCAAGATGAACCAGATGAAGCTCATAGCTCTCCTCCTTAGGTCTGTGGGAACGTTGGCGGGATACTACACCTTAAAGTAGCATCCCCGGTCATGAATCGAATCCCGGCCCTCACGGCGGCCGCCGCCGCGCTCGCTCTGCTCTCCGTCTCGGCCTCCGGCGCGACCGGGCCAGGGCGCCCTCTCCTCATCTCCATCGACGACCTGCCCGTCGCCGGCGGCGACCTCCATACCGATCGGGCCGAGCGGGAGCGGATCACCCAAGATCTGCTCGCGGTGCTCGCGAAGCACCACGTCCCCGCCGTGGGCTTGGTGATCTGGGGGAACGTGAAAGGCGAGGCGGACCGCGCCATCCTTCACCAGTGGCTCGCCGCGGAGCACGAGCTCGGGAACCACTCGGCGAGCCACCTCGATTTCACGACCGCCGCCGCCGATGCGTATGTCGCCGACATCGAGGCCGGGCGGACGGGGCTCACGGGCTTCCTTGCCCAAGAGGGAGGAAAGCCGCTCCGCTTCTTCCGCTTTCCTTATCTCGACGAGGGGGACACCACGGCCAAGCTCGACGCCGTCCGCGCCTATCTCGCTCGCTCGGGCCAGCGAAACCTGCCGGTGACGATCGACGATCAGGACTGGCTTTTCGAGCGCCCGTGGGTCGAGGCACGCCGAAAAGGGGACCGGCAGGAGATGGCGCGCGTGGGCGACGAGTATCAGGAATCGCTCCACGTCGAGATCCGCGATCAGGAATCGCGCGGCGACCGCCTCCTCGGGCGCCCATTGCCGCAGATCCTCCTGCTCCACGCCAACGAGGTCGGCGCCGCCCAGTGGGATCGTCTCTTCACTTGGCTCGAAGCGCGCGGCTACCGCTTCGCCAAGGCCGACGAGGTCCTCTCCGACCCTGTTTTCCAGGAAGACCCCCGCTACGTGGGCGATGCGAGCTTCGGCTTCTGGGACCGTCTGATCGCGCTACGGCGGGCGAAGGATGCGGAAAACGGCGTCGCCTCTCTGCTCAAAGCGCAGGCCGAGGCCTGGAACCGCGGCGACCTCGAAGCCTTCACTTCGGTCTACGCCGAGGACGCCACCTTCCTCTCCCCCACCGGTCTCACCCAAGGGCGCCAGCAGGTGCTGGAGCGCTACCGGCGCCGTTATCCCGATCGCAAAGCCATGGGCATCCTGAGCCTCGAAGTGATCGAAACGCGCCCAGCCGAGGGAATCGAGGTCACTCCCCTACAAGACGCTCGCCCGAGCCGCATCCACGCCGTCTCCGTCGCCGCCCGCTGGAAGCTCGTCTATCCCGATCAGCCGGAGAAGAAAACCGCCGAAGGGCTCACTCTCCTCGTCCTGCGCCAGCACGGTAAGTCGTGGGAGATCGTGCAGGACGCTTCGATGTAACGAGACCGTCTCGCCAGGGCACGCCCGCCCGGCTCGCCCAAGCCCTCGCCGCGCACCCTCGCTGTCATGGAAACCTGTCGCCATCCCAAGAGGCTTTTCTCGTCCCTAATCCTGCCGCTTGCGCTCGCCGCGTCGCTCGCGAGCCCCAGCACCGCCGCAACCGCCGCGACTGCCACCACCCAGCCCTACGACGAGTGCGAGGCCGGCTTCATCGCCTTCGTCGGCTCCGACGTCTACCAGTTCTCGCCTGCCCTGCCCGACGGGCTCGGCACCGTCCACCTCTTCTCCGTCCTCTCCTATCAGAAGGCGGCGGCGATGGGTGAGTACGGCCGCGCCTTCTGGCGCCTGGAGGTCCGCGGTCCGCTCGCCGAAGACGAGCCCGCCGGGAGCAAGGCGCCCATCGTGCGCCTGGCGCAGGGCGTGGCCCGCATCGAAGCCGAAGGCCAGGCCCGCGTCGAATACGCTTGGAACGGCCTCGACGCCGACGGCAAACCGGTCGCTCCCGGCCGCTACGAGTACACGTTTCACGCCCGCTTCCTCTCCGACCGGGAGCGCTCGAACGCCGCCGTCTACGAGGAGCTGAAAGCCGCCGGCATGGCTGAGGCGCGGACTTCGCCGCACGAGGTCATCGTCGACGATCGCCTCGACTCGATCGCCGCCAGGCAATTGACTGCCAAAGCCCTTGCCGGCGTCTGCCAGCGGCAGCGCAATACGCCGATCGAGGCCGGTTTCGCCTACAACTTCTACTATGGCTCCACCCACAGCCACTCGAACTGGTCGGACGGCGGCCAGCCCACCTCCAACTGCGCCTCCGGCAATGCCTACGGCAGCGGCACGTTCGCTCCCGCCGCCATCTACGACTACGCGCGCAACACCGCCGGTCTCGACTACTGGGTGATCAACGAGCACAATCACCTTCTCGACGACGCCATGACGACGAATGCCCCTCCCGTCACCGAGACCAAGATCCGCGCGCGCTATCAGAGCGGCCTCGCCGCGGCCGCGGCGGCCACGGTCAACGATGCCTTCATCGCCGTCTACGGCATGGAGTGGGGCGTGCTGACCAATCCGGACGAAGGGCACGTCACTCTCCTCGAAACCCCGACCCTCTTCGGCTGGGAGACCTGCTCCACCTGCAACGGTCCCAACCAGGAATGCACCTCGGGCACGAACTGCTATTTCGACGTCTTCACTCCCAAGCGCTTCGCGTACCTCAACATGTACCACCAGTCCGTCCTCCACCCTTCGCCGCAGGGCGCTCTGGGCATCCTTTGTCATCCGGAATCGGGGCAGTTCGACAACTTCGCGTTCAATGCCGATGCCGACAATGCGTTGCAGGGAATCGCCGTGCGCAGCGGCATCGCCTTCAACACCGCGACCAACTGCGCCGCCGCCAACATCGCTTCGGTGGACTACGTTCCCCTCTGGCAAAACGCCCTGAACCTCGGTTTCCATTTAGGCCCCACGGCCGATCACGACGCGCACTGCATCACCTACGGCATCGGCATGCCGGACCGCACCGTCTACCTGCTGCCCAACGGCGCGACGCCCACGCTCACCAAAGCCGCGCTCCTCGCGGCCCACAGGGCGCGCCACTTCTTCGCCAGCGAGGACGCGAACGCGCAGCTCGTCTTCGCCACCAGCGACGGCTCCCACATCATGGGGGACATCTTCAGCGCTTCCGGCTCCGTCACCCTGCGGGCCGCGGCCTACGATCCGGACGGCGAAGGGATCTCGAAGCTCGAAGTCTGGCGCGGCCAGATCGGCGGCGGCGTCCCCACGGCGGCCTACCGCAGCGTCACCGGCGCCTCGACCCTTTCGCTCACCGAAACCTTGACCTCGGGCACTTTCTATTATTACGTCCACGCCGTGCAGACCGACGGCAACAACCTCTGGTCCGCGCCCATGTGGATCACCTACAGCGCCGGTTGCAGCGATACGACGGCCCCCGCAGTCGCCATCACCGCACCCGCCGCGGGCGCCACGATCACCTGCGCCGACACGACGATCACCGGCACGGCTTCGGACGCTTCGGGAATCCAGTCCGTCGAAGTGCAGATCGACGGCGGCGCCTGGAGCCCGGCGACCTTCAACTCCGGCGCCGGCACCTTCCAGTTCACCTGGGCAAGCTCGGGCGCGACTTCGGGATCTCACACCATCGCCGCGCGGGCGACCGACGCCTCCTGCAATCACAACGTCACCACGACTGCGGCGCGCAGCGTGACCGTCAGCAACTCTTCCTGTGTCCTCGACGTCTCCGGCTGGAAGCTCCAGCAGCAGAACTCGGCCCAGGCCTTCACCCTCCCCGCCGGCACCAAGATCGCCAACAAGGGATATCTGATCGTGGGGCGCGACGCCACCAAGGCCGCTTTCGAAACCTTCTGGCGCGGCGGCACGCCCTTGCCGTCGAACGTCGTCTACGTCAATTCCGCGGGAACCTTGCCGCAGATCAATGGCGACGAGAACTACACGCTATCGAACGCCTCCGGCACGGTGATCGACGGCCCCACGATCAACATGCCCTCTTCCGCCAACAGCACCGTGCAGCGTAAGGGACCCTGCCTCGCCGCCGGCACGGCCAGCAGTTGGACGATCACCACCATCACCGGCACCATCACCGGCCCGACCCCGGGGAGCGGCGCCGGGACCGGTTGCAGCAAGGGTGCGGTGATCAACGAGTTCTCCGACGCCCTCGGCACTGGCAACTTCATCTACGAGTTCGTGGAGATCTACAACGACAAGTAACAGGAAGGAAGCCGTGGCCGGAGCCAGCCCGCTCCGGCCACGGGCTGGCGCTGGGGCGCTGCCTAGACGGGCGGCGCCGGGCACGCGCGTCGACGGCGAGGAAATGAGCACCCCCGGCCGGCATCGCGGCCGGGGGATTCGCAAAAGCCGGCCTCAGCAGAACGCCGGCCCGTCGTAGCACCCTCCGCCCTCATAAACATAGGGATCAGGGCAAAGGTCAGGCAGCAGGTCGCAGCAGCTCTGGAGGCTGATGTAACAGGTGGCGACGTAGTTATGGCCGCTGCAAGAGTAGCTGCAGGTCACCGTTCCTGCATATGCCGGCTTCTGCGTTCCGCTCCAGGCGGCGGCCAGGATTCCCAACAGTCCTACGATTCGGAAGACTCTCATCCGCAACTCCTTTCCTGAGACCTCAGGGTCTCGAAGACGGGCCTGAAGAATCTCGCCCAGCTCGATTCTACAGATTCCTGAAGGAATCTCTTGAACAAACTTGCGGTCTTGTCCCTGACACCGCCTTCCCGGCGAGGGAATAAAACGGCCGGTCCGCAGTCTAGGACGGGCGAAAGAAACCCGCGGCGATGGTCGCCGCGGGCTCTGCCGCCCTTCGCGGCCAAGGGTTAGCCCATGAAGATCCCTCGTCTCGCCTTTGCCCTGCTCCTCCTTGCCGTCTCCCTGAGCGTTCTCGCCGCTCACGCCACCGAACCGGCGAAAGCCAGCATCCAGATCCTCAAGCCCACCGACCACGCCGATCTCGACTCCGACGAGTCCTATCCCCTCGACTACAAGGTCGTGCTGGGACCGGGCGACGATCACTTCCACGTCTGGGTGGACGCGGACCGCAGCCCCGGAATCCACGACCTCCAGGGGACCTACATGCTCCCCAAGATGACGCCGGGCCAGCACGTGATCACCCTCAAGCTGGTGGACAAGACGCACGTCCCCACCGGGCCGCAGACGTCGATCACGGTCAACGTGGTGAGCCTGAAGTAGGACCCTCTTGCAGGATTCCCATGGCCTCCTCTGCCCAGATCGCCGCCGGCGGGGTTACTATCGCTGAGCCGGAGACCGCTACCCCCGCTGACATTGCTCCGATGCTGAGCACGATCCGAGACCGCCTCTTCCGGCAGGACAGCCGGCGCGCCCGCTTCGAGCAGGCCGTCCTGCCTCATCTCGACGCCGCGTGGGACCTGGCGCGTTGGCTCACGCGCAACGATCACGACGCCGAGGACGTGGTGCAGACGGCCACGCTGCGGGCGCTCCAGTTTTTCGACGGCTTCAAAGGCGAGAGCCCCCGCGCCTGGCTGCTCGCCATCGTCCGCAACGCCTTCTATACCTGGCTGCAGCAGCGGGACCGCGGCCACGAGATCGCCGCACCCTTCGACGAGGAGGTCCACGCGGCGGAGAGCACCCTACCCGATCCCGAGGCCGAGCTGTTGCGCCAGGCGGACAGCCGGCTGCTGCGCTCAGGATTCGAGTCGCTCCCGCTTCCCTATCGCGAGGTGATGGTGCTGCGCGAGCTCGAAGGGCTTTCCTACAAGGAGATCGCGGCCATCGCCGGGATTCCCATCGGCACCGTGATGTCGCGCCTGGCGCGCGCCCGCCGCCATTTGCAGGACTTTCTGATCGCCCACGGCGTCAAGGAGGGGCGGCGATGAGCTGTCCGAACGAGCAGCAGCTCACGGCTTATCTCGACGGCGAGCTGGACCTGACGAGCGCTCTGGCCTTCGAGCGTCATCTCGCAGAGTGCGCCTCGTGCGCCCGTTCCCTCGCGGCGCAGCGTGCCCTGCGGGAGGCGATCGGAAACGCGGGTCTGCGCCACCGGCCCACACCCGCGCAGATCCGGCGTCTGCGCCAGGCCGCGACGGCCGAGGCCGGCTCCTCTCGCTGGCTTTCCTGGCCCCAGCTCCAGACCCTCGCCGCCCTCCTCCTGGTGGCCGTCGCCTCCTGGAGCCTGGGCCGCGTCTGGCCGCCGCGAGCCGCGCCGGACCTGTCGGAACAAGTCGTATCGAGCCACGTCCGCTCCCTTCTCGCCGGCCATCCGGCGGACGTGATCTCGACCGATCAGCACACGGTGAAGCCGTGGTTCACGGGCAAGCTCGACTACTCCCCCACCGTCGTTGACCTCGCCGCCCAAGGCTTCCCCCTAACCGGCGGCCGCCTCGACTATCTCGGAAACCATCCTGTCGCGGCGCTGATCTATCGCGCCGACCGCCACGTGATCAACGTCTTCACCTGGCCCGCCGCCTACACCCAGGACGTCTCCGGGCCCGAGCCGGTCGCCACCACGCGTCAGGGATTCCACCTCCTCCACTGGACTCGCGGAGGGATGACGTGGTGGGCGGTGTCCGACGTCAGCGAGGAGCGCTTGCGGGAGCTCGCCCGGCGGCTACCTTGAAAATCCCGCACCCGCTGCGGGATTTTCAAGGTAGGATCTGCGTCTGAACAACCCTTTCTATAAACTTCAGGGCTGGTACGTCACCGTGAGCTGCGGCCGGTTGGAGGCGGTCGCGTTCTCGCCGGAGAAGAAGCCGATGTAGTCGTAGGCGAGGTTGTTGTTGTCGTCCAGCGTGAAGCTCAAGCGTAGCTGCGTGGTGCCGGTTTTGTTGATCGCCGCGAGGCCGGCGGCGTTGAGGGTGCCCGTCGAGGCCGAGCCGTTGGCGGTGGGGTTCGACATCGTCGCCACGCCGGTGGCCGTGGCCGCGGCCTGCCAGTCCGAGATCGCGAAGGCGGTCGAGCCGCCGAAGCCTCCGGTCACGATGTCCATCAGGCAGGAGCCGTGGGTGGTGAAGGGATTGGTGCCCTGGGACGTTCCGCGCACCAGGCGGAGGGTGGCGGAGGTGATCGTCGCCGTGTCCGGAATGGAGGACGTGTCGAAGGAGACGATCGTCTTGTATTGCTCGTTGGCGTTGGTGTCTCCCACCCGCAGCGACGCGGTCGTATTGTCGGTCGCGTTTCCTCCCCCGCCGGCGTTGCCGTTCTCGCCGTTCTCCCAAACCCGCGCGTCCTCCGCCGCGATCGAGGAGAACGTCACGGTCACCGGGTTCGAAGGCACGCTGGTCACGGTCACCGGGACCTCATTCGAGATCAGGGCCCCACCACAGCCGGGCGTCGTCCTCTCCACCAGGAAATAGCTGCCGGCGGCGGGGAAGCTCGCACAGTTGAGCACGTAGCTCGCGCCCGTCTGACCGGTGATATTGGTGATCGCGCCGCCCGAGACGGTGCGGAAACCCCATTGATGGCTGGCGGTGCCGCCATTCGTGTCTGTCACCGTCGCCGTGCCGCCGAGGCACGGGCTGCCGATCGTCGTCGACCCCGCGACGGCGATCGTAACGTTCGAAAGCGGCGGGGCGATGCTCACCGTCGCGCTGCCGGCGCCCGGCTGATTGCAGCCGGTGCTCGAAACGCTGGTGAGCGAATAGGTGGTGGCGGTGGTGGGCGAGACGGAGCGCGTCGCCGGCGTGGTGGCGATGCCGCTCTGTACGAAGCCGTCCGACCAGGTGAGCGTCCACGGCCCGCTCCCCACGAGATCGGCGGTGAGCGTCGCCGGACTGCCGGAGCAGACGACCGTGGATCCGGAAACCTTCGCCGGCACTCCACATCCGACGTCGAGGCGGCCGAAGCCGTAGACGTTGTTCGGGACGGCTCCAGCCGCGCTGCTGCACGTGGCGGCCGTCAACGTAATGGGATGGGCGGAGGAGGTGAGGCGGCTTTCGATCGCGTCGGGGTTGCCGGCGAGCGAGGGGAACGCCGAGAGGAGGAGCGCGATGCCGCCCACCACGTGCGGCGTGGCCATCGAGGTGCCCGAAAGAGAGGTATAGGCCGTGTCGCTGGTGTTAAAAGCCGACCGGGTGCTGGTGCCGGGGGCCGCGATGTCGGGCTTCACACGGTTGCTGCCATCGGCCGTCACCGGGCCGCGGCTGCTGAAGGAGGCGATGGTGTCGGCTCCGGTGTTGAGCGCCCCGACGGTGACCGACGGATCGTAGAAGCTCGGCGGATCGGACACTGTGGAGCACCCCGATCCCGAGTTGCCGGCCGCGACCACCATGACGATTCCGGCCGCGCGTGTGTTGGCGACCGCGGTCAACAAGATGTTCGGCGTCGTGCAACCCTCGCTCGACGGGCAGGTCCAGGAATTGCTCGTCACGCTCGGGGCCTTGCTCGGATCCCCCTGGCTGGTGGTACCCCCCACCGGGTAGGGCGCCAGGAAGAACTCCATGCACTCCATGTAGCTGGCGGGCGTGCCGGCCCCTTGATTCATGTTGCGGCAGCCGATCCACTTCGCCCCCGGCGCCATGCCGATCTGGTTGGCGCCGTCGAGGCCGACGATGGTGCCCATGGTATGGGTGCCATGGCCCTGATCGTCGCACGGCGCGGGAGAGTTGGCGCCGCAGGGGCCAGTCCCGGCGTGGATCGAGTCATGCCAGTTGTAGTCGTGGCTGGCGGTGGTGCCGTTCCAGCCGCGGTAGGCGTTCTTGAGCGCCGCGTGCGTCCAGCGGTAGCCGGTGTCGGCGCCGGCGACGACCACGCCCTGCCCGGTGTAGCCCAGATTCCAGATCTGCGGTGCCCGCACGTAGCTGATTCCCGGCTCGACGGACGTGATGGCCTTGCCGGTCTTGAGATCAACCAGGCCGGACCACTCCGGGTTGTATTCCAAAGGTTCCGGCGCTTGCGGCTCGGGCAGAGCCTGGCGCATTTCGGGGTTGCCGTCGATCCGTTTCACGTCGGGCCGCGCCGCCAGGATCTGCGCCAGGCTCCGGTCGCCCTTCACCAGGATCGCGTTGACCAGGTAGAACGAGCGGTATTCCACGCCGCGGGCGTCCAGCAGAGCCTTGATCGGCTTTTGCGATTCCTGCGCCGCCTTGAACAGCGTCCGGTAGACGAACGTCCCCTTGCTGAGCTTGCTCTTGAGCTTCGCGGCGTCCGCCAGGCTCGGCTCCTTCGCCAGCACCACGAAGAACTCTGCCTGGGCGCCGGCGCGGGTGTTTTCGATCACCCACGGCTGGATCTTCTCGGCCCCCGCCTTCTCCTGGGCGCGCACGCCCGGCGTGATCAACAACACCAGCAACACCCCGGCCGCCAACGCCAGGCTCACCCGCAGACACCGTGAGATCACGGTCCCGGCAGGCATTCTTCCCTTCGAGCTCGCAGTCTTCATCGCCCTCTCCTTCCATGGATAGCGCCACCGCAGCACAGCCGCCCGCAGTCCCCGCCGCCCTCGCAGGCACCGGACAGACGAGGCTCAGCCGAAGGAGTTCCGGTGCGACCTGGCTGGACTGCAATGCTGTTCGCAGGGGAGACAATACACGAAGACGTGAGGTCGGCGGCCGGCGAGATTGAGCTTTCAGGAACTTTTCCGCCCGGTCTCTGTGTCTAAGAAGGTGTCTCGAAAGGCCGCCCGGGATTGAAATCCCGGGCTACTGACGGTAGTCCCTACGGGACCCAGAGAGAACGAAACTGCGGTCCCGGAGGGAACACCGAGGGTAGCCCAGGATTTCAATCCCGGGCGCCAGCGGAGTCGCTGCCGACACTTTCGAGACACCCTCTGAGGGAGAAAGACGAGTGCTTTTCCTGCCAGCAATACCTTCCCTTCTTCCTCGAGCTCAAAGGCAAGTCGATGCTCGAGCCCTTCACCTACGTGGCAACCTCCAGCCTGCGGTTGCCGGGCTCTGCCGAGTGGCTCGCGAAGCACACCGAGAAGGTCGAGGGTCTCAAGAAGTGGCTCGCGTCGAAGGCGGCCCCTTGAGATAGATCCCCACCACCTTGGCAGCCTCGCCCCTTCCGGGGTATCCTACTGCCGCGCCATGAAGACCGAAATGAAGAAAAAGGGCTTGCAGTACGTCCCCGGTGCGGCCGACGACGGCTTCGGGTTTTTCCCGGTGATCACGTGCCAGATCGCGGGGAGCGGCGCGCCCGAGGTGCTCTGGGTCGTCCTGCACCGGCGCCGGCAGCTCCCGGCAAAACAGGAGGCCCTGGCGGCGGCCGAGGCTGAGCTTGCCCTCGCGTTCAAGAATCCCCCTCTCCCCTCGGCCCCTGAGCGTTTCCTGGACCACCTGCGCCAAAGGGGTTTTTCCGAGCTGACGGATTACAAGGTGGCCAAGAGCTTCGACGAGGATCGCCACTCGGCGCTGGGCGACGAATACCAGCCCGCTTTCGGAGAGGCCGCCGCCCGCAACGATCCGGTCCTGCATGCCGCGGTCATGCGGATGGTCGATCAGAAGATCGCCGACAACGATCCGCCGGAGACCCGCGAGACGGTCGAGAGGCTCTTGGCCGCGGGTTACTCCCCCGAGTACGTGCGGCGGATGATCGGTCTCCTGATTGTCAGCGAGCTGACGCAGGGCATGTTCGACCAGACGCCTTTCAACCAGAAGCGCTTCGTGGAGAACCTGCACCGCCTGCCGGAGATCCCGCCGCCGAAATAGAGGGATGGGCGGGAGGACGCCGCCATCCCCTGCCCTCCCCTGTACAGCCGATGTACCCGGGCTGCCTCCCCAGAAGCGCCCCGCCTGCGTACCAACTTCAAGCCCAGCAAGAACATAGGCTACCGTTCCACAATGGCATGAGCCTCGCTCTCTCCAGGAGCGTCTCGGTCCACCGAAAGCTTTCCCGGCGAGGCCGCATGATAGGGTGAGCCCATCAATCCAGGGAATCCCGCGCGGCGGTCCGCGCGGAGAAGGAAGGAGCGTCAAGGATGGCAGGGCTTGGCTTCCTGGTCATCTGCATCCTGATCGGCTTTGTCTGGTCGACGAGCCGCCGGGTGAAGGAGCTCGAAGAGCTGGCCAAGGCTCAGAGGGACGGCTATTCGGACCTCCTGCGCCGGATCGCGGTTCTGGAGAAGGCCGGCGTCCAGCTCGAGGCCGTCCTTCCCTCCCCCGCTGTGGCCGTTCAGGCTCCAACTCCCCCGCCGGTCGCGGCGCAGCCTGTGGTTCCTCCTCCCCCGCCGATGCTGACGGAGCCTCCGGCTCCTCCTGTTCCACCCCAACAGGTTCTGGCGCCGCCGCCGGTTCCGAGTCTCGTCCAGGCTCCCCAGCCCCCGCCCATACCGGCTCCGCCGCCTCCGCCCGTGGAGGCTCAGCCGCAGGTGGCCCGGCCCGCGCCGCCTCCGCCGAGGCCGCCGGCTCCTCTGCGTCAACCGCCTCCCGCGCCGAGAAAGCCCTTCGACTGGGAGAGCCTGGTAGGGGTCAAGCTGTTCTCGTGGATCGCCGGGATCCTTTTCGCCCTGACGGCCATCCTGTTCCTCCGCTATTCCGTCGATCACGGCTGGCTGAAGCCGCCGATCCGTATGGCCATGGGCCTGGTGATGGGCGCCGGGCTCCTCGCCCTCTGCGAGCACCGGGTGGCGCGCCGCTATGCCATCACCGCCAACGCCTTGGGAGCGGCGGGGATCGTCGCCCTCTTCTCCACGTTCTTTGCGGCGCATACCCTGTGGCACCTTCTGGCAGCCGCTCCCACCTTCCTCCTGATGGTGTTGGTCACCGCCGTGGCGGTGGGGCTCGCCATCCGTCACGACGCCCTTTTTATCGCCCTTTTGGGCCTCGTCGGCGGCTTCGCCACTCCGGCGCTCCTGGCGAGCGGCGAGGACCACCCGATCGGCCTCTTCGGCTACCTGCTGCTCCTGAATGCCGGGCTCGCCTGGGTGGCGCTGCGCAAGCGGTGGCCGGTGCTCTCGGTCCTTTCGCTCGCCTTCACCACCCTCTATCAGTTGGGATGGGCCTTCAAGTTCCTCGACGCCTCGAAGCTGCCGCTGGCGCTGGGGATCTTCCTGGTCTTCCCGCTCCTCGGCTTCCTCGCTCCGCTCCTCCTCGCCCGCGGCTCCGCGAAGGAGGAGGGAACGAAAGACGACCTCTTCGCCAGGACGGCGGCGGTGGGCGGCCTCCTCCCTCTCGTCTTCGGTCTCTGTCTCGCCGCCGTGCCGGCTTATGGCGAACGCTACGGCCTCCTCTTCGGCTTCCTTTTCCTCCTGCAAGCCGGGCTCGCCGCCGTGGCGGCGTTTCGCGGACCCCGCGCGCTCCACCCCTTCGCCGCCGGCGCCACCGTCCTGGCCTTCCTCCTCTGGTTCAGCAACTCGTATCCCAAAGGGGACGCGTGGCCGGGGATCCTCGGCTTCGTCGCCCTTTTCGTGCTCTTCGATCTCGCGGTCCCCTGGCTGACCGACCGCCTGGGCCGGCCGCTCGCAGAGGAAGGGCGCTACGCGGCTCTCGCCGGGCCGCTCCTCCTCTTCAGCTTCCCGGTGCTCTTCTCCCTGGAGCCGGCGGCGGCAGCCCCAGGGCTCCCTTTCGCCGTGCTCTTCGCCCTCGCCGCGGCGGCGGCCGGCTTCGCGATGCTCTACGAGAACGGCTACCTCTTCTCGCTGGCCGCGTTCTTCGCCATCGCGTCCGAAGCGATCTGGTCGGCCCAGTGGCTCTCGCCCGAGCGGCTGTTGCCGGGGATTTCGATCTACGCCATCTTCAGCCTTTTCTACCTGGGCGTGCCGATCCTGGCGCGACGGCTCGGCCGGCGTCTGCCGCCCGTGGGGAGCGGCGCGTTCCTCCTCCTGCTCTCGCTCGGCCTGCTCTTCTTCCTCGCCGCGGGGCCGCTCGCTCCGGCGGCCCTGTGGGGGCTCGCGCTCCTGCTGGTGATCCTGAACGCCGGGCTTTTCCTGGAAGCCGGCACCCTGCGCCGCCCTCTCCTCGCCCTCGTCGGGACGATCCTCTCGTGGGTGCTGATCGGCGTTTGGTGGGCGACGGTGCCGCTCGCCACGAGCCTCGTTCCGGCCCTTTTCCTGGTCGCCGGCTTCTCGATCCTGGGACTCGCCGGCAATCTCTGGATGCGGCGGCGGGAGGGGGAGCAGGCGGGGATGGACGCGCTCGGCGGCGGCCACTACCTGGCCCTGGTGGGCCATGCTTTCCTCCTCGTCGTCGCCGTGCAGCCCCGGCTCTCGATTCCTCCGTGGCCATTGCTCGGGGTCCTTTTCGTCCTCGACCTCGCGGCCGGCGTCGCCGCCCTCTGGCTCCGCCGGGCCTCGCTGTGGATCGCGGCCCTCGCCGCCTCGGACGCGATTCTCTTCGCCTGGGTGTTGACGGCGCAGGCGAGCCCCTGGCCCTCGGTGGCCCTGGTCTCGACTCTTGCGGTCTCCGCCCTTGGCCTCCTGTGGATGGTGCTGGCCTCCCGCCGGGCCCGCCCGGCGGAGGAGCTCACAGCGCACGTTGCCGCGGGGGCCATCGCCAGTCTCTTCCTGGGCCAGGCCGTGGCGATCGCGGCCTCCATGGTGCCCGGAGCGCCCTCGCTGGCGTTCACGATCCTTGCGCACGTGGCGCTCCTCGTCGCCCTCCTCTATCTTTCGGTGCGCGCCGGCCGGCCCTGGCTCGCTCCGCTCTCGGTCGCCTTCACCACGGCCGCCGTCGCCGGCTGGCGATTCGATCACCTCGCAGGCGCACCGTGGTGGCACGAGCTGGTTTTCGCGGCGGCGCTCTACCTTCCCTACCTGGCGTTCCCCCTGATCCTCGGAGAGCGGGCGCGGCACCTGCGCCAGCCCTATCTCGCGGCGGTCCTCGCCAGCCTCAGCTTCTTCCTGCTCGCCCGGCACGCCCTCGTCGCCGGGGGATTTTCCGGGGAAATCGGCGCCCTCCCGGTGGCGCAGGCGATCGCCCTCGCCGTCCTCCTTGCCCGCTTGATCAGGATGGAGCGTCAAGCTCCCAAGACCAGCCCCGTCGCGGGAGTGGCGGGAGTGGCGATAGCGCGCGATTCGGGGCGGCTCGCCCTCGTTGCCGGAGCGGTCCTCGCCTGTGTGACAGTGGCCATTCCCCTTCAGCTCGACCGCGAATGGATCACCATCGGCTGGGCGCTCCTCGCCGCGGCGCTCGCCGCCCTCCACCTGCGCATCCCCCACCGCGGGCTCCTC
>DASUEN010000286.1:0-14398 GCA_036275055.1 Thermoanaerobaculia bacterium | reverse complement strand
TCTGCTGCTACCCCTGCGGCATCCCCGACTGCAACTTCATCTGCATGAAGGTGAAGCGCTGCCCGCTCATCCCGTAGCCGCAGCGCGAGCCGGCGCGGCGGGCCGGACCTCCCCGGTCTCCCGCCGCACTGGCTCGTCCGGAGATTCACTCCGGCAGCCGCAGTTGGTAGATTGCGGCGGAGTTTGGTCCGGGCTGGTCAGGCGTGCGGATAGTCGACCGTCACCCGGAAGAACTTCAGCGCCGAGCCTCCCAGGGCTCCCTCGACCTGGCGATCCATGAACTGCGACATGAGCTGGTGGAAGTTCGGGTCGGGACGGCGGGTGAACCAGACCGGCCCCACGGTATAGCCCGCGACGGTCACGGCCGGCACCTCGATCATCGGCTCTCCCTTGACGCCGAGGTCGGCGTTCTCGATCACCCGCCAGCCCGGGTGCTTCTGGCGCCAGCGGTCGAAATGGACGGCGGCGATGAAGCTGGTGCCCCGCGTCGCGGGACCGTGATCGTCCAGCTTGGCCAGCGCCTCGGGACTGAGGAAGACCGTCGCGCCGGTATCGAACAAGAGGTCGAGCGTCTCGCCGTCGAGGGTGACGGAGATCCGCGGAAAGGCGAGCCCCTCGCCGTCCTTCCCCGTCTTGAATCCCAGGGTCACCCGGTGCTCGGCGGCGACCGCCGGCAGCTCTCCCTCGGTGCGCCAGAGGAGGCGCTTGCCAGGATAGTCCCACGTCCAGACGCGGCCGGCGAACCAGGCCTGCCCCAGCATACCGTCCATGGGCTCCGGAGCTCCGCGCTTCACCTGCTCGTCGGGAAATAGGTAAAGGCGGCCGCCGTTGCCGAGCGGCGGCGGGATCGAGGCACCCGGCCGAAACGCCGGCAGCGTGACGGCGTCGACCTTCTCCTGCCCCTCGCCGACCGTCTGCGTGGGGAGACCGAGCCGCTTGGCGGCGCCGGCGAGGAGGAACAGTCCGCCCCCCGAATCGGTATAGAGGCGCAGGGCCTCTCCCGTCGCCGTCACCGGCACCACGAAGAAGCGGTTCTCGGAGTAGACGACCGGCATCTCGACCACCCCCCGCGGCGCCTCCGCCGCAAGGAGGGCTCCCGCCAGGGAGATCGTCAGAAGGAAGAGGAAGGAGGAGAGTTTCGGGTTCATGGGCGTGTCTCCGTGAATGGGCAAGGGGTGATACGCAGGAGGATGTGAAAGGATGCGGGTGGGCGCGAAGAAGAGCGAAGGTGCACCCCGAGGCGTTGGACGCCTTCACCGGCGATCCCCGCCCACGAAGCGGGCCGTTCAGGAAGCGCGGCCGGCCGTCGGCCTTGGGAAACGAGCGGATGGGAGAGCGGGGAGGCCGATCGGCGCCGCAACGCGGGACGGCACGAGACCGCAGCGGAAGGCCGGCCTCGCGAGCCGGCCCGTTGGCGACCCGAAGCGAAACGTTGGCCCCAGGAAGCGGGCGATTGGGAACTCGAACCGGGAGATCGGCCTCGCGAACCGGGCGGTTGGGAATCCGAAGTGGGCGGTTGGGAATGCGAAGCGGGCGGTTGGGAATGCGAACCGGGAGGTCGGCCTCGCAAAACGGGCGGTTGGGAAAGCGTAGCCGACCGTCCGCTTCGCGAGCCGGGCGTTCGGGGAAGAGTAGCCAACCGCCCGGTTCGTGATGCGCGGAGCAGGGAAACCGGCGCCAACCGTCCGGCTCTCGAGGCGTCTCCTGGCCAGACCGGGGCCAATCGTCCGCTCTTTGGCGCCACCGCCGCGTGCGGCGAGCCCCACCGCCCCCTTCGACGGGGGAAACCTCCGCGAAGGCAACTTGGGAGTCCGGAGACCGGCGGCTGGTCCGCGCCTCCTCTTACTGACGAGACGGTTTGGAAGCGACGCTCTGCGGCGGCACTCCCGAGGAGACGAGATGAAATCGCGAGAGTACGAGCGGCGCCGGCGCGTTCTCGAGGAGCCATGCCACGCCGGTCTCAACCTGATCCGGGCGGGCTACGAGGCCAAGCTGCGGCCCTGGAAATGATCTGGCTCGCCGCCGCGGACGGGAAGGACGAAGCGGACGCGGCTCCGGGTAGCCCGAAGCCGAGCGAAGGGACTCCCAGTGAGACAGTCTCCCGTGAGACAGTCCGAAGCGAGACGGTGGGCGAATGAGACGGTTCAGAGTGAGACGGTTGCGAGTGAGACGGTCCGGAGCGTGTCATTGATTGTCCTCGACGTCTTTTTTGTCCTCTGTGTCCTTGGGCTTCTCGGCCGGCGGCGGGAAGCGCTCACTCATCCAAGCGTTCCACAGGGGCTCGTTCCTGGCGACGGCGTCCGCCGCCTGGTCGCCATACAAATACAGATCGATCACGACGAAGACCTTGCCGCCCATGGCGTGGGCGAAAAGCGAGCCGATGCCCGGTGCCGGCTCGTCGAGCCGGAGGAGGAGGGCGTGCTGGCCGCGCCATTCGACGCCCCCGGTGAGAGGAGGCACGCCCGTGGGCGAGCTCCGCCGCAAGCCCACGGCGGCGCCCCCGAGGCCCAGCGCCGCGATCAGCGACTCCCACGCCTTCGGCTCCGGCTCGGAAACAGCGGCCAGAAGCCGAAGGTCCGAGCCGTGCTGGCCCCGATAGTGAGTAAGATACAGAGCGAGAACGCGGAAGAACCTCGGCCAGCCGGCTTCGATGCTCTCGAGCTGACCGTCCCAGTCGTCGTTGCTTGCGAACAGGCTGTGCACCACGCGGACGACGCAAGTGCCGCCGGAGCGCGGCTCCACGACCCACTCCGTGGCGAGGGCCGGAGCGTTCTCCCCCCAGTCCCCGCTCTCGGCCGAGAACCGGTGGGGCGGCTCCCAGGAGGTTACGGTCGCGCGGGCGTCCATGCCCTGACCGAAGTGGGAGACGATGGCGCCGCCCACATGCTCCTCGATCTCGGTCGGCACGAACCAGCACGAGACTCCGGGTCCTGTCGCAATCGCCTGCCAGACCTCCTCCGAGGTCCCGGGGACCTCGACTTCAACCACGACCAGCCGGCGTCCAGAGGGCTCGATCTTCACGCTCATGAGGCCTCCTTGCTCTCCAGTTCGTGGGATTCGTCAGGCAAAGTGTGTGCCACGGTCACCAGGCGATCCTAAAAAGTGGCCCGGATGTTGGCTCGCGCTCTGGGAGAGGAGGGAACGTGACCTCCCCTGCTCTCCTGCCGCCGGGACAGGAAGGAAGACGGCGCGGGCTGGGGGGCCAAGGTGGTCGACCGGCTGGCCGCGGAACTGCGCGAGGCATTCCCCGACATGAAGGCGCCCCGCGCGGACTCGGTGCAGGGCGGGGGGCCTCGGTTTTGCCGCCGCTCCCAACCTCAGTCTTGCCACTCATGCTTTGATAGCGCTATGCTTATAAGCAGGGAAAGTCCCCGAACTTTTTAGAGGGAGGCAAGAGCCATGAAGTCAGTCTCTTGGAGGCTGTTCCTGTCTGCGTTGTGGATGTTCATCTCGTTTCAGTTGGCGGCTCAGGAGCCGCGGGCAAAGTCGCCCAAACTTCCTGCAACACCGCAGTTTAGCCGGCTGGTCACTGTCGATTCTGGCGGTTCCGGAGACTACACCACGCTCTCTGCGGCGTTGGCGTTCGTGGCGACACAGACGCGCACGAATCTGTCTCGCTGGCTCGTTCAAGTGTACCCTGGCGTGCCGGCTGCCGGCGGTTTAAGCCAATATGAGGAGATCTCGCTTGAGATTCCCAGCTTCACCACCGTGGAGGGCGTCGTTGGAGGATGGACCAACGGCACGGTCCTTGGCGACGTCCCCACGGTCCGCTTGCTCGGCACCTCAGGGTCACTCGTAACCGCGGACGACGGTACCGTCGTGCTCAATATCGACTGGTTCGACAACACTCCGACCACGGGCGCCGTGAAGATCTTCAGCGCAGCGGGTAACGTCGTTACGACCAACATGTCGGTTCGCGCTGCTTCGACCGTGACCTCTGCCTACGCCATCGACATGGTGAGCGTAGAAAGCAACGGAAGCCTGTCGTCGAACAACCTCAATATCATGCGCACGGATGCGAACACGACAACCAGAGCCCTCGTGGCGCAATCGGGCTCGCTAGGAACGACTATTTATGGTGGGCGATTCCGTTCAGGGCTGGGAAGTCCGGCTCTCATTGAGAACCTGGCAGCCAGCAATCTTCAGCTCTTCGGGACCCGGCTGGAGGGCGGCGCAGCTTATGACATCAAACGAACCGGCACGGGAAGTATATTCACGCAAGGCGTCTCGTACACTTCAGACTTTGGCCACATCAGCAACGGTAACCTGCGAGGAGAGGCCGTTATCGTCGCGAGGGCCTGCCAGATCAAGGCCGGCCCCGGAAGCCCGGAAGGGGTGCAGCCATCCAATCCCTGTGATCTATGGCAGCGAAGCGATGGTCCGCCTTACCTGTACGTGAAGGTTTCGGGTACCACAGGCAACGGTTGGGCGGCGGTAGGGACGACCGTGACGACCAATCGGCCCGCGAGCTGCACCGCCACGGAACAATTCTACGCCACCGCCACGAACGAATTCTGCACCTGCATCGCGGACAATACCGCCAGGTGTGGGACCTTCAACTGAAATCAGGGCGCCAGCGTCTCTCTCGCCGCGCCGAGGGAGACGCTGGTACCACGGGTGTCCCGCGCGCTGGGGATGAGCGAGGGCCGGAGCGCTCTCCCTCCAGTCCCGGCTCTCGGCCGAAAACCGGTGGGGGCTCCCAGGAAGTTACGGTCGCTCGCGCATCCATGCCTTCACCGAAGTGAGAGACGATGGCGCCGCCCACGTGCTCCTCGATCTCCGTCGGCACGAACCAGCACGAGACTCCGGGTCCCGTAGCAATGGCCTGCCAGACCTCCTCAGAGGTCCCGGGGGCCTCGACTTCAACCACGACCAGCCGGCGTGTCCAGAGGGCTCGATCTTCACGCTCATGAGACCTCCTTGCTCTCCAGTTCGTGGGATTCATCAGGCAAAGTGTGTGCCACGAACCGACCGGCCCCAGCAGAGCTTTTCGCTTCCCGTGTCTCATCTCCGCGTCTCGACCCTCGTCAAGGTGTATGCTTATGCTGCTCTTGCGCGACGACGTGCCTTGACGGCTGGCCGAGAGGCCTGAGCCTGGCCACCCGCGGACGGCCAGGACGGGCCGGGCCGTAGCGGCGGTGGGCTGCAGTCCTCGAAACCATCGCGCAGCCGCAAGCGAGATGCCCAAAATGCCGAAGCCAAAGAAGGAGCTCAGGGATGGCTCATAAGCGCCAGCGTGGCGAAAAAATGGAAAACCGGCTCAGCCTGCGCCGTCAGCACGAAGAAGCCCGGTTGCCGACCACGCCGGCGAAGGCAGGCCTGCCGACGGATTACGCGGACGCCCTCGGCGCCATCAAGCAACGCATCCAGGAAGAACGCCTGCGGGTCGTGCTTGCCGCCAACGCAGCGATGGTATTGTTCTACTGGGATATTGGCCAGATGATCCTCGACCGGCAGGATCGCGCGGGCTGGGGGGCCAAGGTGATCGACCGGCTGGCCGCGGACCTGCACGAGGCATTCCCCGACATGAAGGGCTTCTCGCCGCGCAATCTCAAGTACATGCGCGCGTTCGCCTCGGCATGGCCGGAGCGGGAATTTGTGCAGCAGGCTGCTGCACGAATCCCGTGGTTCCACAACTGCCTGCTGCTGGACCGGCTCCCTGACGCGGCCACCCGCGAGTGGTACATCAAGGCTGTGATCCAGGAGGGCTGGTCCCGTAACATCCTGGCATTGCAGATCGACGGCCGCGCCCACGAACGCCACGGCAAGGCGATCTCCAACTTCCGCGACACGCTGCCGCCCACCGAGTCGGACCTAGCCGCCCAAGTTTTCAAAGATCCCTACCTCTTCGACTTCCTCGGCACCGCCGACCTGCGTCGCGAGCGCGAAGTGGAGCAGGCGCTCGTCGACCACGTGCAGCGTTTTCTCCTGGAGCTGGGCAGCGGCTTCGCCTTCGTCGGCCGGCAGGTCTCGCTCGAAGTCGGCGACCAGGATTTCCAGATCGACCTGTTGTTTTACCACCTGAAGCTGCGCTGCTATGTCGTCGTCGAGCTCAAGGCCGTCCCGTTCGATCCAGCCTTCGTGGGTCAGTTGAACCTCTACCTCTCCGCCGCCGACGACTTGCTCCGCCATCCCGATGACCAGCCCACCATCGGGCTCCTGCTGTGCCGTGCGAAGAACAAGGTCGTCGTCGAGTACGCGCTGCGGCACCTCAAGCGCCCGATCGGGGTCGCGGAATGGGAAACGAAGCTCGTCGAGAAGCTCCCGAAAGCGCTGAAAGGGAGCTTGCCTACGGTGGAGGAGATCGAGGCAGAGCTGGCGGACGATTTGCGACGGCCGACAAGATCGCGTACCTGAAGAACAGGCCTTCGCCGAAGTCGGAGATGATTCAGGCCGCCCGCGGGCAGGCCGTGGCCGCCGTCAACACAGCCCTGATCGACCTCTACTGGCGGATCGGTGAATACATCTCGCGCAAGCTCGAAACAGCAGCCTGGGGCGAAGGCGTGGTCGAGGCCCTGGCTCACTACATCCAGCGGCGCCACCCAAGCCTCCGAGGATTCACTAGGCGAAACCTGTTCCGGATGCGGCAGTTCTTCGAGGCCTACAAGGAGCAGGAGAAAGTGTCAGCACTGCTGACACAATTGCCGTGGACGCACCACCTCATGATCCTCAGCCGGAGCAAGCGAGCGGAAGAGCGGGAGTTCTATATCCGTCTCGCCGCTGGAGAGAAGTGGTCCAGCCGAGAGCTTGAACGTCAGCTCGCTGGCGCCCTGTTCGAGCGTGCCGTGCTGAATCCGCCAAAGTCTCAGCAGCGCTGAGACAATTGCACCCCGAGGCGGAGGCGGTCTTTCGCGACGCCTATCTCTTCGAATTCTTGGACCTCCCCGACGGTCATCACGAATCAGACCTGCACAAGAGCCTTCTTCGAAACCTGCGCCGTTTCCTAGCCGAGTTGAGCCGTGACTTCTGTTTCATCGGCAGCGAGGTGCCGCTCCAAGTCGGCGGGAAGGACTACGCTCACGACCTGCTCTTCTTCCACCGCGGCCTGAGCTGCCTCGTCGCCGTCGAGCTCAAGATCGGTGAGTTCCAGCCGGAGCACCTCGGCAAGATGGAGTTCTACCTGGAGGCCCTCGACCGCAATGTCCGCAAACCACACGAAAGCCCGTCCAAGAGGTGCCGGGCTGCACCAGGAGAACTCATGCGACTGGGATAAGGCAGCTTTTTTGCCCCATGATTAAAATGATCTGGTTGATCTCCCCTTCAATAGCTACAAGGTCGGCCTTCAGACTTAGGAGTTCACGGCTAATTTCTGACTCTTCGAGTTGAAGCGCCTGCAAGCTCGTGGTAACAGCCGAGAAAGCCGCCTTTGCGTCTCTTAAAGCTCCCTCCGATTTCATCTGAAACACTTCCTGCCTGGAACACTCGCCATTGACCATACCGATGCCGTGCAGCAGACAAGCCTCCAACGCAGCCTCGTCGATGCTCGCACGCCGAGCAGCGGCATCAAGCTCCGTTGCGCGCCGGTCTTTAGCTGCTTGAGTAGTCGCGATTTCCGCCGAAAGCGACTGGCGGTGTTCTTCAACCGACCGAATTTGGCTAGCGAACAAGTCCAGATCTCTGCGCCTTTCCGCAAGCTCCACCGCAAGCTGTGTGCAGTCAAGCTGTTCTACTCCCGGTAGCAACTTCATGGGGTCTCCCAGGTTTCGGGCAGTCACAAGCGCGTTCACTTCGTCCTGTGATTCAGTCATCGGCAGGTCTCCTAATAAGAAATTCGGCTCCTCAGCCTGTTCTGTTGTCAGAAGAGACGGACAAGCTTTGAGGTTTCCCGGACCGGCAGCCAAAGAAGCGAATGTTGATGATAGGGGGCGGTGCGGCACAGGTCGATACCCGCACCGTTCAGCAAGATCAAGCGGCAATCGCAGTCGCCTGCCCCAGAACGTCCACCAACTCGTCTACCTGCACTGAAGTGAAGAGCCCGTCGGGACCTTGCGGCGCCAGGTCGGTAAAGGGCGATTCGTAGAGCAGCGATACGCCCATCACGCCGTGCTCTGTGAGGTGGTCCATGATCAGGTTCACGAATTCGATCTGAGTCGCCTATCATCGATCCAGAGAGATTCGAGGACTTCATGACCTTCAGGGAGGCCTTCATGGCCTACTTCCCTGGCGCCCGAGTCAACGCCAGACTCCGGGGCTTTGCCGGCTGCTGTTCGAGATGGTGCTCGCAACCTGGGGCCATTGGCCCGACCACCCGGAAGGAATCTTCTCTACCGGGCTGCGGGCCGCCGTGGCGGACATGTGGCATCTTCAAGGCCATGTCCTCCTGGTGCAGCCCAGTCTTCAGTGCCTCAAGCGAGTATGAAATCCGCCTCGCCGGCGTCGGTTCTGAAGTGGCTCTGGCGATCGGCGAGTTGGCGGACCGCCTGGAAGTGGGGCTGAATTCTTGGCTTGGAACGCCAGCAAGCCATCTCGGATGCCGCCGTCTTCATCCGCCCTCGCGAGGTAGATCCGTGAAGGTAGCCTCTTTTTGCCGGAAGCTTGCCGTGCTGCGGAGGATCGACTGGCAGGAGATCAACCCGGAGAAGGTGCTCGGCGCTGCCCCCGACCGAGGGAAGGCGCAAGCGGTCATCCGGCTCTTTGAGAAGCTAACCCACACGTAGTAGGAATCGATGGCGGCTCCTTTGTGGGGCCGCTGTGGGGCCGCCTTCTCGCTTCCCTCGCTCCCTTTAAACCCACCCACCCTCGCCCGATCGCCCTTGGTTCGGCGCCGCCTTCCGGAGGCGTCCGAAAGGCTGCGCCGCGGTGACCGCTACGCGCCCGTCCCCTGCGGAAGCTTCCCACCGGCCCTGCCCTTCGTGGCTGGGTAGTGGCAAGCCAGACGCTCATTGACAGCATCACCGCCCACCCGAGGGGCAATTGTTGCGAGCTTGAGGCTCGTTGGAGGGGGAAGGTGTGCCCGGCTAGGACAAGGGATGTCCTCCGGTGAGGGTAAAAACGGGCGCCTGCGGCTACTAGTCGCTTTCGACCTGGGCGATCTTCAGGAATGCCCTGGCTCCTTCTTCTGGAGCAGTATGACGCCCGCCAGATCCTCACCCTGCTGGTGGAGCGCATCCGCGCCACCCATGGCGTGTCGACCTCGCCAACCTGCTGTGCCGGGAGGCGCCGAGTCTCCAACGGCAACCATGACTATATAGGCAAGTAGCAATTTGACGCTTGATGTTTAGAGTGCCCATCGATATTATGTGTGGCATGATCTTCATTCGCGGCCCTCCGGACGTCCTACGCTGATCTCTTGGGATTGGGGTAGCTAGGTGGACCCAAAGGTTCCTCTCACCACCAGATGCCGGAGCGCATCCCGTTATCACCCTGCGATCCTCCAAGATCCCGAAAAAACCGGCTGGAAAACGGCCGACTGACGTGTATAACGTCGTTGCCAACCATGCGAAAAATCATCCCGACCCATCACGCCTATATTCCACGTGCTCGCGGACCCCCGAGTTGAGGGGCTTCAAAAGCCTAGAACCAGATAGCGCTAGAGTCGTGCCATTGGCACTCTGACACGGCGAACATGGGGCCGACTCGGCCTCAATTGCAGGAAAGAGCGTGAGAGGTCAATTCAAAGGAGCTCTTTCGGTGCAAAGAGCTCCCTTTATCAATCTCTACCTTCAGACTCAAATTTTTCCTTAAATAGAAGCAGCCACTTCTCATTTCTGTGATTGTAATATGCCCCGGCCATCCAGGTCAGAAACCTCGCCATATTAATGAAAGTCAACCAAGAGGTATTCGGCGACGCGAATTCAACAGTACCAGCGGTGCCCCTCCGCGCAGAAGACAACGCAGCCACCATTCGTTTTGCGATTTTTAGAATGCTACCTCTATAGGCTATATCCTCCAAGGGTGGGAAGCAGATATGAAATTGTCGGAAACCAATCTGGCAATGAGTCTCAAGCAGTGGAAATAAGAAGAGGTCAAGAATAGTTTGGTATCCCATCTTGGCATCTTTTTTCCCAACGCCAAGCACAATCGATGGAATCGTAACGGCCGCCACGAACGAATCTCTCAGGCCGTAGCCCATGGCGGCAATCACTTCCTCTCTAACATCGTTTCTCATATCCCTCGGCAGTTTGTCCGCGAGTATTTCTGCAAAACTGGGCAATGCTTCGCAAGCTCTGCGCAACACTCTCTCAGGATCGAGAGTACAGACGGCAGCTACAGGCGTTAGCCTCTGCATGGGGGATCGAATATACTCGACGCTAGGCAACCATAAGGCAAGCCCGACCTCTGAGCGTTTGCCTAATTTTCCGTGCTCAGAAGAATCAAGGGCATCGCCATAGGGGTTCTCGGGCATCTCAAGGTCAAGGAGGCCGTTCGCCGTGAGCCTGGCGCATACAAAACCGCGGCTAACAAGAACGCTATGAGAAGAATGAATCTGGGGAGTCTGGCTTCCGGGAAAGGGTCGGGGGCTATGTGCATCCGGATTTCCCGGAAAGGTAGGAGAAGAGAGAGGTTTCGCCCGTTCTCCGCCAATTTTTTCAAGAAGCCTCTTTCGGGCACTTCTCTCGTCTAGATTTAATAAATCTATGTAAATTATTTGCGAAAGCATTCCCTGGAGCAGGCACGGTCTTACTCTTACGGGCAAAAGGACCCTCGCTACTCCTGTAGGATCTCGGGCAAACGCAGCCGCCCATTCAGGCTTCACGAAGAGACTTTCAAGATATGCACTAGAAAGAACGGCAATAGTTTTCCTTGCCTCCCTGCTTGCACGCTCCATCTCAAGCACAAAATTCGAGCCCGCGGAAAAATCCCACGCCTGAAGAACTGTTGAGTACTGTGCTTCCTCCAATTGCCAGGCAATCCATTCGGCCCAGTCTGAATCGGCTGAGGCATAGCTAACAAAGAAATCTCGTTGCATTCAATGTCCTTTTGCTACCAGTTCCGTTCGCTTCCTCTTTCGCATCGCCCGGGCATACGGAGGATGAGCCGTTCAAGAAGCCAATCTTCATGACGCCTCACCAAAATCTTATCGTCTCGGGATGCGCTTTCGCAATCACCCTAGTGGTTTCCTGCAATCCCCGACTCCTCCAGCCCAGAACGCGCTCGCCGAACCACTAAAGGGGGGTGGCTGCCAAGTCGGCGGCGTTCGGTAACGTGGGCAGGGCAGTAGGCTGCCCTTCCACTCTCAAGGGAGCCTCGAAGGCAAACCGCGTGAGGCCCCTCTGCGGCCCCCCGGCAAATCCGGCCTGTTCACCAAGAGGATTCGGATCGTTCCAAGCAACTGACCTGGAAGGGTTTAGAATGGTGCCCAGGGACGGAATTGAACCATCGACACCGTGATTTTCAGTCACGTGCTCTACCAACTGAGCTACCTGGGCACAGGGAGCCGGGCGGCTCCGAGGGAGGGAAAGTATCCCAGAGGGGTCGGGCGGAGTCAAGGGGCGGGTTCCGGGGACGGGGGACGGCGCTGGCGCGGCTCTCCCTTCTCCACCAGGGAGCGGAGGCGCCCATGGCCCTCGTCCTGGAATTCCAGGAGGCGGTGGCCGGCCCTTTCGCACCAGACGGGCATGTCCTCCCGGATGCCGGGGTCGTCCCCCACGATCTCCAGGAGGTCCCCCGGCTGGAGCTTGCGCATCTCCCGCGCCGCGAGGAGGATCGGCAAGGGGCAGAGGGTGCCGGTGACGTCGAGGAAATGGCGGTTCGCTGACAAGCTCGGGACCTCCCGCCCCGGCAGAATGCCGCTAGAATAGGCGGAGATGCGCTTCCGGTCGTACATCCTAGCCGCCGCAGCCCCTTTCTGTCTCGCCGGCCTCCCCGCCGCCGCCTGGACTCCGGCCACCCAGGTCACCATCGCCCGCGAGGCCGCCCATCTCTCCCCTCCCGACCTCTACCGCCAGATCGACAAGCACCACCGTGCCTATGAGGAGGGAATCAACGCCCCGTTCGCGGACGCCGACCCCAGCCGCCACACCAAGAACCTGGACGGCTCGGGCCGGCTCGATCGCGCCACCTACGACGCGGTGGACGCCGCCATCCTCGCCATTCGCGGCCATCAGCCGTTCGACGAGATCGTCCGCCGCCTGGGAGTGGTCTCCCACTTCGTGGCCGACGCCAACAATCCCCTCGCCGCTTCGGCGGACGACGCCGAGGAGGGGCGCTACTTCGCGGACTTCCTCCGCTACGTGGAGACGGCCGAGCCCCGCTTCCCCCTCGTCTTCTACGGTCTCCAGGTGAACGGGGACGGCGGACGGGGCGTGGCCGCGATCGTCGAGGGCGCCCTGCGCCGCGGCCGGCAGCTCTATCCCCTGATCGGCCGCGAGTACCGGCGGATCGGCTTCGGCTCGGGTGTGGGGGTGTTCGACGACCGCTCCACGGCCTTCGGCGTGGGCTCCGTGGCCTTCAGCCATGCGGTGACCGACGTCTCCCTGGTGCTGCGGTATATTTGGCTCGCGGCGGGCGGCATCGACGACCGCGCTCATCTGCCGGCCGTGGGGACGCGTTTGACCGTGCTCCCCCGGACGGCGCGCTGAAAACCTCCCCGAAGGAGACGGTGAATGCTGCCGGCACGGCGTGCCTTGATTTCGGTCTATGACAAAGAGGGGCTCCCGGAGCTGGCCCGCGGCCTCACCCGCCTCGGCATCGAGGTGGTTTCCACGGGAGGCACGCTCAAGCTCCTGGAGGAGAAGGGGATCCCCGTCACCGCGGTGTCCGAGGTCACGGGCTTTCCGGAGATCCTGGATGGCCGGGTGAAGACGCTCCATCCCAAGGTGCACGGCGGCATCCTCGCCAACCGGGAGGTGCCGGAGCACCTGGAGGCGCTGGCGGCGCACGGCATCGACCGCATCGACGTGGTGGTGGTGAACCTCTACCCCTTCCGCGAGACGGTGGCGCGGGGCGCTTCGTTCGCGGAGACGATCGAGATGATCGACGTCGGCGGCCCCACCATGGTGCGCGCCGCGGCCAAGAACGCTGGCAGCGTGGTGGTGGTGGTCGATCCGGCGGACTACCCCCGGGTGCTCGCCGCCCTGGAGGAGGGCGAGGGCGTGGCCCCCGAAGGGCTGCGGCGGGAGCTGGCGCTCAAGGCCTTCCGCCACACGGCCTCCTACGATGCGGCGATCTCGGAGTGGCTGGCGGCGCAGGACGTGGCGTCCGCCTCCGACGTCTTCCCGGAATGGAAGGCCCTGGAGCTGCGGCGGGAGATGACGCTCCGCTACGGCGAGAACCCGCACCAGGGGGGCGCGGTCTATTCGGTCGAGGGCGGACCCGGGGTATTCGGCGGCTTCTCGGCCCTCCAGGGCAAGGAGCTCTCCTGGAACAACCTGCTGGACGCGGACGCGGCGCGCAAGATGGCGGGGATGTTCGGCGAGGAGGACCGGGAGGCGCCCGCGGCGGTCGTCATCGTCAAGCACAACAACCCCTGCGGCATCGGCCGCGGGCGGGATCTGGCGGAGGCGTACCGCCGCGCCCTGGCGGCCGATCCCGTCTCCGCCTTCGGTGGCGTGATCGCCCTCAATCGCGAGGCGGACGGCGCCTTCGCTGAAGTAATGGCGGATCTCTTCGTGGAGGTGCTCCTCGCCCCCGGCTTCTCGCCGGAGGTCCGCGAGCGCTTCACGGCGAAGAAGAACCTCCGCCTGATCTCCTGCCCGCTCTACCGTCCCCATAGGAAAGAGGTCGAGCTGCGGGCGCTCGACGGCGGTTTCCTGGCACAGCCGCCGGACGGCTACGCCGATACGCCGCTCACCTGGACGTGCCCCACGAAGCGCCAGCCGAGCCCCGAGGAGCGGCGGGCCCTGGAATTCGCCTGGAAGGTCGTCCGCTATGTGAAGTCGAATGCCATCGTGGTAGCCAACGGCGACCAGACGGTGGGGGTCGGCGCCGGCCAGATGAGCCGGGTGGACTCCTGCCGGCTCGCCGTCGAGAAGGCCCAGCTTCCTGTGGCCGGCGCCGTGGCCGCTTCGGACGCCTTCTTCCCCTTCCGCGACGGCGTGGACGTGCTGATCCAGGCCGGGGTGACGGCGATCGTCCAGCCCGGGGGAAGCAAGCGCGACGAGGAGGCCATCGCCGCGGCGGACGAGGCGGGAGTGGCGATGGTCTTCACGGGGGTGCGGCATTTCCGGCATTGAGGACCTGCCCGGGGAAGCTTTCTCCCCCACCCCCTGTTTCCACAGCACATGGGAGACCCGACTATGAAACGAGCCCTCCTTCTCCTCTCGCTCCTCTCGGCCAGCACCCTGGCGCTCGCGGCCCGGGTTTCGGCTGACGAGGTCGATCCCTGGGCGACGCTCAAGACGGTGCGGCAGAGCCTGGTGGATGCGGGGCCGACCGGCGCGAGCTTCGTGCAGACCTACATCCCCGCCGGTTTCTCCTCGGGAGAGAAGGAGTCGGGGAAGCTCGCCCTCGCCCTCCC
>DASUEN010000285.1:0-31990 GCA_036275055.1 Thermoanaerobaculia bacterium | reverse complement strand
CTGGGGGGGCGGGCGCCCTGGGCGACCGGCCGGGCCGGGCTCGACGCTCACCGCCCAAGGGCGGCCCGCCCAGGGCTTACGGCCTGGGCTACAAATCTGCCGCCCTACGGGCTCCCGTCATCGGCCTGCGGAGGATCTTGCTGTTCTCCCTCTTCTCCCGGCGGACGGGGGGGAGGCTGGGAGAAGAGGGCCGGGGTGATGAGGGTCTTGGGCGGGGGGCCTGCCGACGGTCCTGCCTAAGGCGCGGCTCCCCCTACTGCGTCAGATCGGGCTCGCTGCGCTCCGGATACACCACCACCCGCCGGTACGGCTCCTGCCCCTTGCTCTCGGAGGTGAGGCCGAAGCGTCCCACCAGCTCGTGCTGGAGGCGGCGGAGGTGGTTGTTCTGGGGGGAGAGCTCGACGGGATGGCCGAGCTCCTGCACCTCGTCCACCGCCTCCTCGACCTCGCGCACGGCGGCTTCGTCGAGGGAGGGGTGATCGTCCACCCCGAAGGCGGCGCGGAGGAAGTTCTCCATCTGGACGATGGTATTGCTGCGCACCACGTAGAAAGGAATGCCCCGGGCCTGGGCGTCGCGGAGGCGGCGGGGCTGGCGGCGCTCCTGGGCCTTGAGGGTCACCACCATGTCGGCGTCGTCCAGGTCCTCCACCATGTAGGCCGGCACCCGCAGCTTGCGCAGCGCCCGGTCGAGCTTCGCCTTGCTCACGGCGTAGGGGAAGATCCGCACCGTCCGGCCGCGCGAGAGGCGCCGGGGGAGGACGACCTCCTCCTCGGTCTCTTCCCGGGAGGGTTCCGCCGGCACCCAGGGCGAATCGGGCTGCGGCTGGCGGGGCCGGGTCCGCCGCGGCCGGTCGGTATGGGGCGCCCGGCCGCGCTCGGGGACGGGGCGTTCCACCGATTTCTCCGGCCGTGGCCGCTCGGCCTGCTGGATCTCGACACCCCCTCCCGCCGTGCGGGTGCGCAGCTCCGGGCGCGCCGGCACGTCCCGCAGGAAATGGTCCACCACCTCGGCCACGTCGTGGTGGACGGCCAGGCGGTCCTGGTCCTGGATCTCGATCAACACGTCGAAGGTCGGGGGCGCCTTCCTTTCCAGCACCGTCTTCTGGGTCCCCCGGCGCCGCGCCTCGTCGTCGGAGAGGGTGACGGCGTGGATCCCCCCCACCAGGTCGGAGAGAGTGGGGTTCTGCAGCAGGTTCTCCAGCGTGTTGCCGTGGGCCGTGGCGATGAGCTGCACCCCCCGCTCGGCGATGGTGCGGGCGGCGAGCGCCTCGGCGGTGGTGCCGATCTCGTCGATGACGATGACCTGCGGCATGTGGTTCTCCACCGCCTCGATCATCACCGCGTGCTGCTCGTCCGGGGAAGGGACCTGCATGCGGCGGGCGCGGCCGATCCCCGGGTGGGGCACGTCGCCGTCGCCTGCGATCTCGTTCGAGGTATCGACCACGATCACCCGCTTGCCGAGCTCGTCCGCCAGCACCCGCGCCGCTTCGCGCAGGAGGGTGGTCTTGCCCACCCCGGGGCGGCCGAGGAGGAGGATCGACTGCCCCTCCTCGATGACGTCGCGCAGGATGTCCACGGTGCCGAAGACGGCCCGCCCCACCCGGCAGGTGAGGCCGATGACGTCGCCCACCCGGTTGCGGATGGCCGAGATGCGGTGCAGGGTGCGCTCGATCCCCGCCCGGTTGTCCTTGCCGAAGCGGCCGACGCGGCCGACCACGTAGGCGATGTCCTCGCGGGTGACCGGGGTCTCGGAGAGGATCTCGCCGCGGTCGGGATAGCGCGCCTCGGGGAGCCGGCCGAGGTCGAGCACCAGCTCCATCAGCGCTTCCTTCTGCGCCTCCCCCTCCAGGGCGCTCCTGAGCGGCGGCGGCATCACCGCCAGCAGCAGCTCCAGGTCGTCGGTGATGGGTCGTCCCGCCACGTTTCCTTCGCCTCCTTACGGAGAAAGGCTACACCTTCCGCGGAGGCCATGTAACCTTTCGGCCCGGGAGCGCGTAGGAGAGGGAAGGCGGCCGGCGTGCCTGCCTTCCAACCACCTAGAATCCGAAGGAGGGTTTCCTCATGTCCATCGTTCCCAGCCGCAGGATCTTCCCGGTCCTCTGCAGCCTCGTCCTCCTCGCGTCCGCCTCCCGGGCGGCGACGCTGAAGGAACACTTCGACAAGTCCTTTCCCCTGAAAGCCGGTTCCCAGCTCACCCTGCGCAACGTCAACGGCGGCGTCAAGCTGGAGGCCTGGGACCGCGACGAGGTGCGGATCGAGGCCGACAAGGAGGTGAAGGCCGGCACCGACTCCGCCGCCCGCAAGGCCATGGACCAGGTGCGGATCGACGTCACCCCGGGCGCCGGCAGCCTGCGCATCGAGACCCACACCCCGAAGCGGGGGGAGAGCTTCTGGGACGCCATCTTCGGCAACGGCATCAACTACAACGTCAACTACCGCATCCACGTGCCGCGGCAGGCGGCGGTGGACGCCGAGAGCGTCAACGGCGCCGTTTCGCTGGCGGGCACCCACGGCAAGGTGCGCCTGGGGACCACCAACGGCGCCGTGGACGTGGCGGACGTGACGGGCAACGTCAACGCCGGCACCACCAACGGCGGCGTCACCGCCCTGCGGGTGGCCGGAGCCGTGAAGGCGGAGACCACCAACGGCGCCGTCGAGATCGACCTCACCGCCCTCCCCGCCGGCAGTGACCTCAGCTTCGAATCCACCAACGGCGGCATCCACGTCCGCCTCCCCCGCGACGCCCGCCTGTCGGTGGATGCCGAAACCACCAACGGCCACGTCAAGAGCGACTTCGACGTCCACGGCGGCAAGCAGGGGAAGCACGCCCTCAAGGGGGACATCAACGGCGGCGGCGGCAAGCTGTCGATCCACACCACCAACGGCGGCATCGAGATCCTCGCTCACTGAGGGGGTGTCCCCCAGCACAGCCAGGGATTGAAATCCCTGGCTACCAACGGTAGTCCCTACGGGACCGCAGCTTCGTCCTCCTCTGGGTCCCGCAGGGACTACCGTTGGTAGCCAGGGTCTTCAGCCCCTGGCGACGGCCCTCACGATCGTCTCCTTCCTGAAACATCCTCCCGGGACGCCGCGTAGCTCCTTCCGTAGAATGCGGGAGGAGGACGATGCGAAACACCCCCACGACCCCCTGGCTGGACGACCTGCGGCGCGACGTGCGTTTCGGGCTGCGGTCGCTCGTCCGCTCGCCGGCGTTCACCGCCGTGGCCGTGCTCTGCCTGGCCCTCGGCATCGGCGCCAACGCGGCGATCTTCAGCGTCCTCAACGCCGTCCTCCTGCGCCCGCTGCCGTACCCCGAGCCGCAGCGCCTGGTCCGCATCTGGGAGACGATGGAATTGGGCACGGGCACGGTCTCCATTCCCAATTACCGCGACTGGGTGGCGCAGGCGACCGGCTTCGCGCAGCTCGCGACCTGGCGGCGGGGGAGCGCCAACCTCCAGGGGACGGGGGAGCCCGAGCGGGTGCGGTCGATCGCCGCGACCCCCAACCTCTTCCAGATGCTGAACGTCGAGCCGCGGCTCGGCCGCGCCTTCGATCCGCTGCGCGACGAGCCGGGGAAGGCGCAGGTCGCAGTGATCGGCGAGGGGCTCTGGCGCAAGCGCTTCGGCGCCGATTCCAAGATCGTGGGGCGCACCCTGCGCCTGGACGGCCGGCAGTACGAGGTGATCGGGGTCATGCCCGCCGCGTTCGACTTCCCTCCCGGGTGGTCGCAGACGGACCTCTGGGTGCTCGACGAGCCCAGCCCGGACGGCGCCCGCCAGCGGGGGAGCCACTTCCTCAACGTCGCCGGCCGCCTGAAGCGCGGCGTCAGCCTGGAGCAGGCCACGGCGCAGCTCAAGACGGTGGCGGCGCGGATCGCGAAGGCCTATCCCGTCGAGCAGACGGGGCGCAGCGTCAAGGTCCTGCCGCTGCAGGAGGCGGTGGTGGGGGACGTGCGGCCGGCGCTGTGGATCCTCTCCGGAGCCGTGGCCCTGGTGCTGCTGATCGCCTGCGCCAACGTCGCCAACCTCCTCCTCGCCCGCGCCGCCGTGCGCCAGCGGGAGGTGGCGATCCGCCTGGCGCTGGGGGCCAGCCGCGCGCGGCTGGTGCGGCAGTTCCTGGTGGAGAGCGTGGTCCTGGCCCTGGCCGGCGCCGTCCTCGGGGTGCTCCTCGCGCGCTGGAGCCTCACCGTCCTGGGCCCCCTCGCCCAGGGCGCCCTCCCCCTCGCCGGCGGCGTCCCCCTCGATTTCCGCGTCTTCCTCTTCCTCCTCGGCGTCTCCCTGCTGAGCGGCCTCGCCTTCGGCATCGTGCCGGCTCTCCAGTCGGCGCGGGGAGACGTGCGCGACAGCCTCACCGAGACCGGCAAGTCCACCTCGAGCCGCGGCCAGCAGCGCTTCCGCAGCGGCCTGGTGGTGGCGGAGATCGCCGTCACTCTCGTCCTCCTGGTGGGCGCCGGCCTGCTGCTGCGGGGGTTCCGCAACCTCAGCGGCACGGAACCGGGGCTGGTGGCGAAGAACGTCCTCACCGCCCACCTGGCCGTGCCGGTGCCGCGGCTCCCCACCGCCACGGCCCGCACCTTCCGCCCCGTGCTCGACGGCATCCGCCGCCTGCCGGAGGTGCGCGCCGCGGCTCTGGTCTCCATGCTCCCCATCCAAAGCGCCTGGACCAACGGCAGCTTCACCGTCGTGGGCCGGCCGGCGCCGCCCCCTGGGAAGGAACCCATCGCCGAGCTGCGGGTGGCGAGCCCGCAATTCTTCCAGGCGCTCGGCATCCCCATCCGGCGGGGGCGCGACTTCGAGGAGCGGGACGGCGAGAGCGGGCCGCGGGTGGTGATCGTCAACGAGGCCTTCGCGCGCCGCATCTTCCCCGGTGCGGAGGCCGTCGGCCAGCGGCTGCGCTTCGACGACCCACGGGACTTCACCATCGCCGGCGTGGTGGGCGACGTGCGGCAGGCCGGCCTCGGCCAGAAGCCCCTCGCCGAGGTCTACTTCCCCTACGGCCAAGCGGACGCCGCCGGCCTGCTCAGCGATGCCAGCCTGGTGATACGGACCGATGGTCCCCCGGGGCGGCTCGCCGGTCCCGTGCGCGAGGCCGTGCGGCGGGTGGATTCCGGGTTGCCCCTCTACCAGGTGCTCAGCATGGAGGAGGTGATCGACCAATCGCTCGCCAGCCACCGGCTCAACCTCTGGCTGCTCGCCATTTTCGCCGGGATGGCTCTGGTGCTCTCGGCGGCCGGGCTCTACGGCGTCATCTCCTACTTGGTGGCACAGCGCACGCGGGAGATCGGGGTGCGGGTGGCGCTCGGCGCCCAGAAGTGGGACGTGATCGGTCTGGTGATGCGCCAGGGGGCGGGGCTGGCGGCGGCGGGGATCGCCCTCGGCCTGCTGGGTGCCCTCGCCTTCACCCAGGTGCTCGCCAGCCTCCTCTACGGCGTGAGCGCCCGCGATCCCCTGACCTACGCCGCCCTGGCCGCCCTCTTCGCCGCCGTCGCCCTCGCCGCCACCTGGCTCCCCGCCGAGCGGGCCTCGCGGGTGGATCCCCTCCTCGCCATCCGCAACGAATAGCCCATCAACAGACGGAGACGGCCATCCGGCCCGTGGTTATGGCACAATCCAGGGCTTCGGATTCAGGGGAGGGACCCTCTTTTGCGTCGAGTCGGAATTTTTGGTTGGGGCCTCGTCGCGCCCCGTTCGCCCAATATCGCCGCTTTCGCGGAGAACCTGTCGTCCACCGAGAGCTGGCTGACGCCCTTCAACGGCTTCGGGCCGGACAACTTCCTGGTGGGCATTCCCGAGTTTCGCTTCGAGGACTATCGCGGCTGGATCGCCGAGCGCTTCCCGCCCGCCCGCTTCCACTCCCTGGTGGAGAAGATGGACCTGCCGGTGCACTACGCCATCGGCGCCTTCATCCAGGCCCTGGGGCAGAACCCCGGTCTGGAGGCGGAGCTCAAGAGCCTGGGGACCGCGGCCCACGTCTACGTGGGCACCGGCATCGGCTGCATCGACACCGTCTCCCAGCAGACCCGCTCGCTCGACCGCGCCCAGCGGCGCTGGGACCGTTTCTGGGCCGAGCGCAATCCAGCCTACCAGCAGCGGGGCGGCGAGTTGCCGGCAGGGGCGCCGCCCGATCCCGCCTCGGTGGCCGACCCGGAGGACCGCTATGAGGCCGAGGCTGCCTGGTGGCACTTCTGGGCCGCCTCCTCGCCCGATCTTGCGATCTATTTGGAACAGCTTGCCGCCATCGAGTCGCTCGCCGTCCAAGGTGACGTCGAGCGCGGCAAGGTGAGCGTGCTCAAGGAGAAGCAGCGCCAGCTCCGGCAGCTCCACGAGCGCTGGCAGGAGCCGGAGCCACCCTGGCAGTCGGTCTCACCCAACCTGGTATGGAACATCTGGAACACCCCGGCGTCGCAGATCTCCATGCTCGGCCACATCACCGGCTTGGCCTTCGCGCCGGTGGCGGCGTGCTCCACCTTCGGCGTCTGCCTGAAGCTCGCGATGGACGCCATCCGCCGCGGTGAGGCCAAGGCCGTGGTGGTGGGAGCCACCGACCCGCCGCCGCTCAACCTCTACGTGGGCGCCTTCTACTCGGCCCGCGTGATCTCGGCCGACGCCTCGGTTTCGAAACCGCTCACCGGCCTGCGCGGCACCCACGTGGCCGGCGGCTCCGTGCTCTGGGTGCTGGGCGACCTCGAGTACATGACGGCCAAGGGGTTCGAGCCGCTGGGGATGGAGCCGGTGGCGGTGGGCGTCAGCTCGGACGCGGACCACATCATCACCCCCTCGGTCGCGGGTCCCACGGCCGCCATCCGCAACGCCCTCGCCGAGGCGGGCGCCAGGCCGGAGGAGATCGCCACCTGGGACCTCCACGCCACCGCCACCCCCGGCGACTACCGGGAGATCGAGACCCTGCGCGGCATCCTCCCCGAGTCGGTGCTGGTGACCGCCCGCAAGGGGACCTTCGGCCACGGCATGTCGGCCGGCGGCGGCTGGGAGCTGACCGCGCAGTACCTCGGCTACGAGCGGGGGCGCCTCTATCCGACTCCCCTCCACGCCGCCGAGCTCAACCGGGAGATCGAGAAGCTCCACGGCGTCTACGTCTTCGACGAGCCCTGCGACGCCTCCCGCGGCGCCGCCGGCAAGCTCTCGATGGGGATCGGCGGCATCAACGCCTGCGTCATCTCGCGGCCTTGGTAAGGACCGTCCTGCGTGCTCTCGATCCGCGATCCGGTCCACGGCTTCATCCGCGCCGATCCGCTAGAGACGGCGCTGATCGACAGCCGGCCGGTGCAGCGCCTGCGCTTCATCCACCAGCTCGGCTTCACCTTCCTCGTCTTCCCCGGAGCGGAGCACACCCGCTTCGGCCACGTGGTGGGGGCCATGCACCTCGCCGGCCGGGTGTACGACGCCCTGTGCACCAAGGGCGACGGGCTCCTCCCCGCCGGCCCGCGCAGCCCCGAGCGGCGCCTCGCCCGCGCCGCCGCCCTCCTCCACGACCTTGGCCACGCCCCCTTCAGCCACTCGGCGGAGGACCTCTTCGAAGGGGGGATCGACCACGAGGAGATGACCCGCCGCCTGCTCGGCATGGCGGAGGTCGAAGCGGTTTTCCAGGCCCACGGCGAGGGGATCACCACGGCCGACGTGTCGCGCCTGCTGGCCGGTGGCGGCTCGCCGACCGAGCGCCTCCTCTCCAAGATCGTCTCCGGCGAGCTCGACGTCGACAAGATGGACTACCTGCTGCGTGACAGCCTCTTCTGCGGCGTGCGCTACGGCACCTACGACCTGGAGCGGCTGCTCGACACCATCCTTCCCATCGCCGATCCGGAGACGGGCGAATGGGGGATCGGCGTCGAGGAGGGGGGCGTCCACGCCCTGGAAGCCCTGGTGATGGCCCGGTACTACATGTTCACCCAGGTCTACTTCAACGTCACCGGCAAGGCCATGGAGCTCCACTTGAACGAGTGGCTGAAGGAGCAGGGGCACCGCTGGTCCGCGGCGCCCGAGACGTTCCTGGGGCAGGACGACGTCTCGGTGTGGACGGCCCTGCGCACCTCGGCCAGCCTGCACGCGCGGGCGCTCATCGAGCGCCGCCACTTCCCCGTCGCCTTCGAGACCCGCGAGCACCTGACCGCCGCCGACAAGGAGCGCTTCGAGGGCCTCCTCCCGGACCTGCGCCGGCGTTTCGGGAGCGGCAGCATCCTGGAGTCGAACAGCGCCAAGGACCCCCATCGGCTGGGGAGCAGCCGCGTCCTGGTGCGCCGCTTCGACGGCCCGCTGGAGCCCATGGAGCAGGCGAGCCAGTTCATCCGCCACCTGTCGCGTATCGACCGCTACCGCGTCTACACCCCTCCCGCCTTGCGCGACGAGGTGGCCGCGGCTTTGCGGGAGCTGTGGGCCGAGACCGCAACTCCCGCCTGAATCCATATTTTTGGGCTGAAGCGATTCAGGGAATTGAATTACCTGCGTCCACGCCGGTGGGTCCGGGAGGCCCGAACGGGCTTCCTACGCCGGCCGCCGCCCCACCATTGACATGGCACGGTTGCGGCATAAGAATTGCCTCTCTGTTGCGCTGCTGAAAAATCTATTTCGGGTCAAACGGGGGCTCCTCCCTGACGGGAAGGCTCCCGGAAAGGAGATGGTGCATGAGATTGAGAGCCTGGGTTCTCGGCTTGTCGTTCGCACTCCTCTGGACTTGGGGTCTGCCTGCCTTCGGCCAGGGCAACCCCACCGGCAAGCTCTCGGGCCGCGTGACCAGCGGCAACGAGCCGCTCGCCGGGGTGAAAGTGACGGTGAGCTCGCCCAACCTGCAAGGGGTCAAGTCGACCACGACTTCGGCCACGGGCGACTACCTGTTCCCCTCGCTGCCGCCTGGAGAGTACACGGTGCTCTTCGAGCGCGAGGGACTGCAGCAGGTGAAGCAGGAGCTGCAGCTTGCCGCCGCGCAAGCCAGCACGCTGGACGCCGAAATGGCGGCCACGGCGGTGACCGAAGAGATCGTGGTCACCGGTAACCTGGAGAGCATCTCGCAGAGCGTGCAGTCGGCCACGACCTACACCAAGCACCTGGTCGACGAGCTGCCGGCGGGCCGCACGATCAACCAGATCGTGGCGCTGTCGCCCGGCGTCCAGCCCAACGGTCCGAGCAAGAGCGCCGCCACGGGGTTGGGCAACATCACCATCTCCGGCGCCCCCACCTACGAGAACCTCTTCCTGATCAACGGCGTGGTGATGAACGAGAACATCCGCGGCCAGGCGTTCGACCTGTTCATCGAGGACGCCGTGCAGGAGACCACCACGGCCTCGGCCGGCGTTTCGGCCGAATACGGCCGCTTCTCGGGCGGCGTGGTCAACGTCATCACCAAGTCCGGCGGCAACAACTTCTCCGGCTCCCTCCGCACCACGCTCAACAACCAGTCCTGGGAAGAGAAGCGGCCCGATCCCGTGCGCGGGGGCTTCGCCGCGCAGACCGACAAAGTCATACCGACCTACGAGGCGACGCTGGGCGGCCCGGTCCTCAGGGACCGGCTGTGGTTCTTCGGCGCCGGCCGCAGCCTCGACTCGAAAACGACCCAGACGACGTCGCTCACCACCATCCCCTACCTGAACGACCGCGACCAGCAGCGCTACGAGGGGAAGCTCACGGCCAGCATCACGCCGCAGCACAGCTTCCTCGGCTCCTACAGCAAGATCGACGACAAGGAGGACGGCAACGTCTTCCCTCCCATCCTCGACCTGGCGAGCCTCGTCAACCGCGAGACCCCCCAGAAGCTGTGGTCGGTCAACTACACCGGCACGCTCAGCGACAGCCTGCTGGTGACCGGGCAGTACTCCGAGCGCAAGTTCACCTTCATCGGCTCGGGCGCCGACTCGCGGGACATCATCGACGGCACGCTGATCATCGCCAACAACCTGGGCGGCGGGCGGTATCACAGCCCCACCTTCTGCGGCGTCTGCGAGCCCGAGCACCGCGACAACAAGAACGCCCTGATCAAGGCGTCCTACTTCGTGTCGACCCCGAAGCTGGGCTCGCACGACCTGGTCGCCGGCTACGACACCTTCGACGACATCCGCAACGCCAACAACCACCAGTCGGGCAGCGACTACCGCATCATCGGGACCTCGGCCATCATCCAGGGAACCAACATCTTCCCCGTCTTCAACAACGACGGCTCAACGATCATTCAGTTCAACCCCATTCCCCAGTTGAGCAAGGGGACGGCCTTCAAGACCAACTCGCTGTACGCCAACGACACGTGGCGCGTCAGCGACCGGCTGTCGGTCAACCTCGGCCTGCGCTACGACAAGAACGACGGCAAGGACGCCGAGGGCAAGACGGTCGCCAAGGACTCCAACATCAGCCCGCGTCTGGCGGCGACGTATGATCCCTCGCGCGACGGCCGGCTCGTCCTGCACGCGAGCTACGGCAAGTACGTGGCGGCGCTCGCCAACAGCGTCGGCGACAGCACCTCCTCGGCCGGCGCTCCCCAGACCTTCCAGTGGGTGTACCGCGGCCCGGCCATCAACGTCGGCGGCGGCCCCCTGGTGGGCCAGGACGATGCGCTGCGCACCGTCTTCAAGTGGTTCAACGACAACGGCGGTCCCACCGGCCCCCTGCCGTTGTTCGGCATCAACATCCCCGGCGGCAACTCCAAGATCGACGGCTCCCTCAACTCACCCAACGTGGTGGAGTACAGCCTCGGCGCCACGGCGCGGCTGGGACTGCGCGGCCTCGTCCGCGCCGACCTCGTCCACCGCGACTGGGCCGACTTTTACAACTCCCACCTCGACCTTTCGACCGGCCGCGTGGTGGCCGGCAACGGGCCGACCGACCTGGGCTTGATCGAAAACAACAACTCCCTCTACACCCGCAAGTACGACGGCCTCCATACCCAGTTCCGCTTCCGTGCCAACGACCGGCTCGACTTCGGCGGCACCTACACCTTGTCGCACACCCAGGGGAACTTCGACGGCGAGAACCAGGGCAGCGGTCCGCTCATCGGCGGCCTCGGCCGGTATCCGGAGTACCGCGACCTGCGCTGGGCCGCCCCGAAGGGCGATCTGGCGGTCGACCAGCGGCACCGGGTGTCGCTGTACGGCTTGTGGAAGGCCTTCTCCGGCTCCAACCAGGAGCTGACCTTCAGTGTGCTCCAGAGCTACTTCTCCGGCCATCCCTACGGGGCGGTGGGCACCGCCACCCTGCTCGCCAAGGCCAACGACCTCTCGTCGAACTACGTGAAAAACCCGGGCTACCTCGTTCCGCCGCAGACGGTCACCTACTACTTCACCAGCCGGGATGCCTTCACCACTCCGGCCGTCTACCGCACCGACATCTCCGCCAACTACACCTTCCGCATCGGCAAGCTCGACCTCTTCCTGCACCCCGAGATGATCAACGTCTTCAACCAGCAGCGGGTGGACACCACCGCGGTCGACCTCTTCAACACCACGGTCCTCACCGCCAACAACACCTCCACCCTCACCCGCTTCAACCCCTTCACGACCACGCCGGTCGAGGGCGTCAACTGGCGCAAGGGACCGAGCTTCGGCAAACCCGTCAGCCCCCTCGCCTTCGAGCAGCCGCGCACCTACCGCTTCTCCGTGGGAGTGCGGTTCTAGGGTTCTGGAACGGATCGTGCGGGTCTGAAAGGGCGGCCCTTCCGGGCCGCCCTTTTTCATTCCGGTTCGGTGACCGCCGCCGCCAGCTTCGCCAGGGCGGTGCGCCAGCGCAGGCGGTAGCTCTCCCACACCGTCAAGCCGATCGACAGGGGCAGGCGCTGGAAGCCGTGCTGCAGGACGTCGAGCTCGCTGCCGTCCGGCACGGCGTGCAAGCGCAGGGTGAGGCGGGTGGCCGCGGTCCAGCCGGCGTCCAGCCGCTCGAAGGAGAGGACCCAGAGCTCCGGCGGGGAGATCTCGACCGTCCGCCCCCGCTCCCGCCAGGGGGGCGGCGGCGGATCGACGCGCGGCGCGGAGCCGCGCAGGAGGAACGAGCCGGCCGCTCCGCCTTCCACCTCCGCTTCGTCCGCCAGCCAGCGGCTGAGCTTGGCGGGCTCGGTGAGCCAGGTCCAGACCGCCTCCCGGGAAATGGGCAGCCGCTGCCGCCGGCGGAGCTGGACGCCGGGGATGTCCCCCTCGCGAATGGCCTCGGGCACCGTCCTGACCTCCTTACGGCCGCCTCAGTCGAACAGGTTGCGGAGCGCCGCCAGGGCCTCCGGGAAGCGGAAGACGTAGCCCATCTCCAACAGCCGCTGCGGCACCGCCCGCTGGCCCTGGAGCAGCATCGCCGCCATCTCGCCGAGGACGAGGCGGAGGGCGAAAGCCGGGGCCGGGGCGAGGCTCGGCCGGTGGAGCGCCTTGCCCAGGGCGCGGCTGAAATCGCGGTTCGTCAATGGCTGCGGCGCCGTGAGGTTGAAGGGGCCGCGGGCGACCTCCCGTTCGAGCAGGAAGCGGATGGCTCCCACCTCGTCGGCGAGGTGGATCCAGGGGAGCCACTGCCGCCCGCTCCCCAGCGGGCCGCCCGCGCCCAGACGGAAGGGGAGCGCCATCTTGGGGAGAGCGCCGCCGTCGCCGGCAAGCACGATGCCGGTGCGCAGAATGGGGCGCCGCACGCCGTGCGACTCCGCCTCGGCGGTCGCGGCTTCCCACTCCACGCAGACCTCGGCGAGGAAGTCCGTGCCCGGCGGGTGGGCCTCGGTTGCCACCTCATCGCCCAAAGGGCCGTAGATCCCCACGGCCGAGCCCTGAAGCAGCGCCTTCGGCTTCTCCTTCGCCTGGCGGATGGCGGCCATCACCGCGCCGCTGGACTCCACCCGGCTCGCCCGGATGCGCCGTTTGCGGCTCGCCGTCCAGCGGCCGGCGGCGATGCTCTCCCCCGCCAGGTGGACGATGGCAGTGCCGCCGTCCAAGAGCGGCGCCCACCCGTCTCCCGTCCTGCCGTCCCACTGCACCGCCCGCGTGTTGGAGGGGAGCTCCTTCACCTTGGACGGATCGCGCGTCAGGACGACGACCTCATGCCCCTCTCCTCCCATCTCCCGGGCCACCGCCCTGCCGATCAACCCCGATCCACCGGTGATCACGATCCGCATCGTTGCTTCTCCTTCGAGGCGATGCTACACCACCCGGCCGCACGCCTCTTCGATCTGGCGGGCGATCTCGTCCCAGTCGTAGCCGGCGGCGCGGGCCAGGGCATTGGCGCGCAGGCGCGTCCATTCGGCCTCGTCCGTCAGCAGGCGCTCCAGGGCCGCGGCCAGGGCCGCCGGCTCGGGCGCGGTGCAGATCCCCTCGATGCCATGGCGGACCAGCTCGGGGACGGCGCTTTCGGGGGATTCGCAGTAGACGACGGGAAGGCCGGCAGCCATCGCCTCCAAGGGGAAGAGGCCGAAACCCTCGCGCTCCGAGGGCTGGACGGCGATCCTCGCCCCGCCGAGGCCGGACCAGACCTCGTCGTACGTCTCCACGTGACCGCGGAAATCCACCCGCTCGGAAATCCCCAGCTCGTTGGCCAACCGCAGGAGCGTCTCCCGATAGGGGCCGTCGCCGAAGATCGTGAGGAGCACTCCGGAACGACGGTCCGCGAGCAGCGCCACGGCGCGCAGCAGGAGGTCGATCCGCTTCTCCCGCAGGAGCCGGCCGGCGTAGACCAAGGGGGGACCTTCCCCATGGCGAGGTGCATCGATCCCTGCGGCCGCCTGCACCTCGCCGACGTGGATACCGCAGGCGGCCAGCTCGACGTGCCCGCGGGCGCGCCGTTTCGCCAGCCGCTCCTGGGTGAGCCGGCTGGTGGCGGTGACGGCGTCGCCGAGCTGCGCCGTGAGCCATTCGATCGCCTTGTAGACCGGGGCCTTGAGGCGGCCGACGTACCCCTCCCAATAATCCCCCCAGTACTCGTACCAGGTGACCACCAGGGGCTTGCCGGCCAGCGCGCACTTCAATGCCAGAGGGAAGACGTGGACGTAGGGCATGTTCGCCGTCTCGACCACGTCGTAGCCGGAGAGGTCGAGCCGCGGGATGGTCAGGGCGAAGCGGACGGCCAGCCGCGTGCTCCGCTTGCCGGCGGCGTTGGTGAGGCCCTCCCGCGCGCCGAGCGAGAGGACGCGGACGCCCGGCGGGTCCGGCGCGGGGAACGGCTTGCGGAAGCCGGCCATCGTCACCTCGTGGCCGCGGCGGGCGAGGGCGATCGCCAGCTCGTGGTTGCGGCTCTCGACCCCGCCGAGGAAGTCGGGGTAGACGGCCTCGTAGAGCAGGAGGATCTTCAAGCGGCTTCCCGGGGAGCTACTTCCAGGGAATCAGGGAGGCGATCTCGGCCGAGCGGCGGTTGATCGTCGAGAGGAGCACGCCGCAGGTGAGGCACAGGGCTGCCAGGATGAACAGCGCCGCCGACAGCACGGCGAGGGGGAGCCGCGGCACCAGCCCCGTGGTCACGAACTCGGCGACCACCACACTGCCGCCGGCCAGCGAAAGGACCAGGAAGAACACCGCCAGCAGGCCGAAGAAGGTGAGCGGCTTGTAGTCGCGGAAAAAAGTGAGGATGGCCATCAGGATGCGGTAGCCGTCGCGGTAGGTGTGGAGCTTGCTCGGGTTCTCCTTGGGACGGGCGCGGTAGCGCACCGGCACCTCGGCCACGGGAAAGCGCTGCACCGTCGCCTGGAGCGACAGCTCGGCCTCCACCTCGAACCCCTGGGCGATGAGCGGCGTCGCCTCCAGGAAGCGGCGGGTGATCACCCGGTAGCCGGAGAAGAGGTCCTGCGTGCGGACGCCGAAGAGCAGGCGCACCAGGAAGATGAACAGCCAGTTGCCGAAGGAGTGGCCGGCGCGGAAGGCCCCCTCCTCGAACTCCTGCAGGCGGGTGCCGATCACCATCTCGGCGCCGCCCTCCGCCGCGGCGAGGAGCTTCGGGGCGTCGGCGGCGGGATAGGTGTCGTCCCCGTCCACCATCACCAGGTAGTCCGCCCCGTCCGCGCGGGCCTGGCGGAAACCCGTCAGCAGCGCGAAGCCCTTGCCCGGGCGAGGCTCGCGGATCACCTCGGCGCCGGCGGCCCGGGCGACCTCGGCCGTGCGGTCGCGCGAGGCGTTGTCCACCACCAGGACGCGGGCGCCCGGCAGCGCGGCCTGGAAGTCCGCCACCACCTTGCCCACCGTCAGCTCCTCGTTGTGACAGGGGACGACGACCGCCACGCGGGGAGCTTGGGCCTTGTCGCTCACCTCAACCCTGCCGTCCATAGACGATCAGCACCACGGCGATGCCCCAGAGGAGCATGTTGATGAGGAAGGGAGGGTCGCGCAGGATCGCCTCCGTGGGATTGCGCTCGCCCGGCCGCTGATACATCAGGTAGAGATAGCGGAAAATCCCGTAGAGCACCAGGGGGATGGTGAAGACGAGGTTCTGCGTGTGGTACTTCGCCACCGTTTCCGGAGCCACCGCGTAGAGGGCGTAGGAGACGACGGACGAAGCGGTGACGACGTTGATCATCTGATCCAGGAACGCCGGGCTGTAGTGGTCGAGCACCGGCCGCTGGCTCGCGGCCTCGCCGGCGAGCAGGATGATCTCGTGCCGGCGCTTGGAGAAGGCGAGGAAGAGGGCGAGGAAGATGGTGCAGAGGAACAGCCAGCGGGAGACCTCGACCCCCATCGCCTGGGCGCCGGCTTCGACCCGCAGCACGAAACCGAGGCTGAGGGACATCACGTCCAGGATCACCAGGTGCTTGAACCACAAGGTGTAGAGGAGGTTGAGGACGAGGTATCCGGCCAGGATGAAGGCGAAAGAGCGGCCGAGCCAGATCGCGAGCGCCACCGCCGCGGCGCTGAGGACGGCGACCGCCGCCACCGCCGCGGCCACGCTCAAGGTGCCCGCCGCCAGGGGACGCAGCCGCTTCAGGGGATGGCGGCGGTCCTCCTCGCGGTCGCGCAGGTCGTTGATCAGGTAGACGGCGCTCGACGCACAGCAGAAGGCCGCCAGCGCCAGGGCCGCGCGGCCCACGGCGCTGGCCGAAAGCAGCAGCCCGCCGAAGACCAGCGGCGCGAGGACGAAGAGGTTCTTGGCCCACTGCGCGGGGCGCATCGAACGGAGGAGCGGTCCCATGACGGCCGGTATTGTATGGGAAGAAATCAATGCCGATCAGCTATAATCTTGTCAGGTCAATCGCTGTAGAGGGTAAGCAGGCACCTGGCAGGTCCAGCTTTCCGCAGATTCCGAACCGACGCAGGGAGTCGCCCCATGTCTCGATCGATCGTCTCTTGTCTGCTCGCCACCGTGCTCAGTGCGGCCGGTGCCGCGTACGCCGGCAACGTCTACGTGCCGCTCCCCGGCCAGGCCGTGGTGGGCTCCACCACCTACGAAGTGCAGGTCTCCGTGGTCAACACCTCGTCCCAGACGGCCACCGTCAACCAGTTGCTGCTCGGCAGCGACACGGACGGCACCCAGCGCGCCGGCCTCGCGACGATCCCCTTGGCGGTGAGCCCGGCGCAGACCCTGGTGGTGAAGCCCGGGGCCAGCTTCAACGGGCTCCTCGAGCTCGCCGGCGGCGCCGACTTCCGCTACGCCGCCCGCCTGGTGAGCGTGTCGCCCTCCGGGCTCGGGGTCGACCTGCCGCTCATCACCTCCGCCACGGTGACCAAGGCGAACGGCAAGCTGAGCGTCCAGGGGCTGGTCTCCGCCGGCACCCGGACCACGGATTTCGCCCTCGTCAACCTCGGCTCGTCGGCGGCGCAGTGCACCGTCAACCTGGCGCGCTCCGACGGCTCGACCCTCGGCGCCGCCGCGACGGTGGCCCTGAAGGCGCTCTCCCATCGCTACTTCGCCAACGTCCTCGCCGGCCTCGTGGACGCCAACGGCGTCACCGACGCGCGGGCGCAGGTGAGCTGCAACCAGGACTTCTACGCCTACGGCGTGCTGGAGAACAGCGCCACCGGCGAGGCGGTGCTCGTCCAGCCCGCGGCCGCCGGCGACTCCGCCCTCGGCACGCCGAGCACCCCTGATCCTGGTACCGGCGGCTGCGGCAGCCCGGGCGTCTCTTGCTTCGACGCGACGGGCATCGTCCATCAGCCCAGCCCGTCCAACCCCGTGACGCGGGTGAGCTTCCCCATCACCCCCGCGACCTACAACCGTTTCAAGATGTCCATGGACATCACGGTGGGGCCCTGGTATTCGCTCGATCCCGAGGGCAAGGCCCTGATCTACTGGTTCGTGATCGACCGCAACTTCGACATGCCGGGGATGCTCTACTTCCGCGGGCCGGGGCCGGGCGGCGGCGTAGCGCTGGTTCGCCATGGCATCGGTCTCACCCACCCGCAGAAGGGGAAGATCCAGACCAAGTTCCAGGCCCAGATCGGTCACACCTATCACTGCGAGAACGACTACAACATGGGCGCCGGTACCTACACGGTGACCATCACCGACAAGGGGAGCGGCCAGGTGGCGGCGGTGCTGCGGGACGTGCCGAACGTGCACCTGTACACCGCCAAGGCGGGGCAGAAGTTCCTCATCGACATGGGCTTCAGGGAAGGCGCCGTGCCCGACGAGGTCCCCTCCTACGGTTGGGTCTACCAGAACATCCACATCGAGGCGTACGGCAACCAGCCGTAGCGGCCCGCAACGATCCGATGTCTGCCGACGCTGGCCCAGCGCCGGCAGACATCGGCGCAGATCCCCAGACGACGGTCTGGATCTGGAGACGCCGGTTGGATGTCTGGAGACTCCGGCCTGGATCTCCAGACAACAGACCAATGTCTGGAGGCGCCGGCCTGGATCCCCGGACAACGCTCTGGATCTGGAGACGCTGGCCCGATGTCTCGAAACGCCAGCTTGGATCCGCAGACATCAGCCCGGATCCCGAGACACCGGCCTGGATCTACGGACATCGGACCGATGTCTGGAGACAACGACTTGGATCTGTAGACACTGGACCGATGTCTGGAGACGCCAGCCTGGATCCTCAGACATCGCTCTGGATCTTCCCACAACGCTCTGGCGTCGGCTGACGCCGGCCCGGTGTCTGGAGACAACGGCCTGGATCCCTAGACAACGGTCTGGATCGATCGACGCTGACGCGATGTCTGGCGACAACGGCGCGGTGCCGGCAGATGCCGGCCAGTGTCTGGAGACTCTAAAGAGAGGGGACGAAAAAAGGGGGCGTGCCGGGCACGCCCCCTCGCTGTGTAGAGAGATCACTTGGTGGTGGTAGGTTCAGCGGCGGGCGGAGTGGGCTGCGGCGCTTCGGGAGTCTCGGCAGCGGGCTTCGCCTTGAGACCGCGGAACGGCTGCAGGCCGAACTCGGCGAGCTTCTCCGACCGGACACCGTAATGCGCCTTCAACGCCAGACGCAATACGTTGGCCAGCCGGTCGCTCTCGATGAAGATGGACTTGAGCTGCTTGGAGGTGTCCTGCTTCTCTGCCCGGAGGGCGCCCTGCTTCGTCACCCTCTCCTCCGCCTGGTTCATCAGCGCCTCGAGCTTGAGGCGGGTCGCCTCGAGGTCCTTGAGGTCGTCGCTGTTGGCGACCATCGCCGAGTTGAGCCGTCGCAGCCCTCCCACTTTTCCTGTGTACGTCCGTTCGGTAGCCATTGTGCTTCTCCTTTCGTAGCCCCGTAGGGCCTTAATTCCGGCGTCATTGCCGGAAATCGTGAACCGCGTCAATGTCGTCGCTCATCACGCCCAACGCCATGCTATCATCGCCGCTTACTCCGTGATATCGCCAATCACGGCGATATAGTGCAATGGGTTGTGTGGGCTTGTCAAGGGGGTCTGGCAAGATTCTTTGATCTCATTGCGGCGACAGCCGAGCCCTCTCGACATGCTCGCAAAAGTACGATACTCGTCCTCGTGGGCGAGGCGATTCGCCTCTCTGCCGAAGACCTCGGAGCATGCTAAGAGGAAACGTCCTGGCTTCCGGCTACCGGGACGGCTGGATGGCGATCCTATAAGGTGGAGACCGTGCTTCGTCGAATGGACAGGTCATCCTGCCTCGGGAGATTGGGTGAGCTTGAGGATGCCCCGAAGGGGCAAAGGTTTGTAGCCTGGGGCTGGCGCTTTTTGCCAGCCCCAGGTTGGCGCGAACCTAAAATCCAAAAGCCCCGAAGGGGCGACGGCAGCTCGGGAGGCGCTCTGCCGTCACTTCGCGGCATGAGCTGCCTCCGCCCCTCCAGGGTAGCCGCGTCGCGACTTGCCGCTATCTCGAGTACGTACGAGCGGAAGCTCTGATAGGCATCAAAATGTCGAGGAGAATGTGAGAGACCGGCCGGAGTTTGGCTTCGAAGAGATCAAATCCAAGCTCAGGAAGATTTCCTTGCCCAACCTGTCGCTCAAGCTCCTCTTCGCACCAGAGTAGAAACCCACCCGTGTCGCCGCCTGCCAAGCCAATGATCCTGGCCAATCCAGACTTTTCATCTCCCGTGAGTTCCCTGGTCTCAGTGAGAATTTTTAAGGCGCCCTGCTTGAACGCTTCGTCTTTGCGCATACGTCTCACGAAGGCGCGCCCACAGTTAGTCGAGAATTCCCAGAGCTTTCCGGAAAGCCTGGGCAGCAGACCCCGGAGGTATGCCAGTAACTCTTCTTTGGAATACAGTGCACATGCCAAGAAAACACCGGTTGGAACGTTTAGCCAGTTGGCATTTTGGTCGTCCAACTCGACCTCCCTAAGTATCTCGCTCCTCGGGTTCACTTCGCAGAGCGCCAGGATAGGCCCTAGGTGGTAATGGCTACGCTTCGCGATTTCCTCCAACTCCGCAGATAGCCTCTCTTCTCCGTAAAATTGCTCTCCCAGTATCTCTGCTGCTGTGATGGCTCTCTCCGCCCCGTATCCATCGCTACCATGAGATTTTTCAATCATTTTGAGGCACAGAGTTCTGAGTCTCTCTGATTTGGCATGAGTCAGCGATATTATTCTGATGAGCGACGGATCTAGCGGATCATGCTCGGTCTCGGCAGTCTCACATCTAGCCGTGCCTACTCCCAACACTTGCAACTCTCTCTCGAGTTCACCTCTGTTGATGTCAAACCTCTCTAGTGCACTCGGCCCAAGAACTTCCTCTACATACCCCCAGGACTCCGCGAGTTCTCGGAGGAGACTCTGGCTGCCCAGCACGCTGATCTTGGCCGGCTTCTCCTTGAGGACATCTAGACGGCGAAGTGCCAGAAGGCCCGCAACAGAAGTTAGGCGATGATCTGGATAGCTTCCAGGAGACCAGAACTCCCGGCTAAGACGCTCCGCAGCAACATCGATCGAATCCTCATTATGACGATAGGTCTTATAAAAACCGGCCGCTGCGGAGGGTGAAATCTCGATATCCCTTTCATAGATATAGTTGCCTAGCAGCTCGTGTGCAAGACCATCTTCTTCCGCCGTAATAGACAGGCGGTCGACAATGTCACGCCGGAGAGCGAAGGGTAAAGAGGACAATTTTCTTATGATCTCGATCCTGATTTCCGGATCATCTGCATATGCTTCCGCAAAAGAGGAGATCAGACCACAATCAGCCTCCAGTTCTCTTAGTGCCAATTTCTTGACTCGGAGATCCCGGCCTACTAGACGGAAGATGGCTCCAACTCGGCGCGGAGCTTTGCTGTATGCCTCTAGGCAGGCCTCTACGACTTCTTGATCGCTATGATCACAGTCCAGAACACGGAGCCCCTCACAGATTCGCCAGACGGCCTCGGCTTTGGTCTCCAGAGCCTGAATTAAAAGCTTTCGGCATCGTCTTCGGTCGGTGATAATCCTCGGAAGTTCATTAGCTATATTCGGTAGCAGTTCAGAATCCTCTGCTATTTGGCTTAAAGTTTCTAAGACGATTGGATCCTTCAACCCCCAGCCAACTACGAGGGCATCTGCTGCGGCGTTGTAACTTGTCTGGCTCAATTGGTTAATTGCTATCTTCTTTGCTCTGTCCGAGCAAGAGACCAATGCCGCATAGGCAAAGCTATTGTCGTAGAATTCCCTAGTATCAAGCCAGTCGTCGATCGCAGGCGCTAGGAATTCATTGCTCTTGAAATTGTCAACTAGCTCCGGCCACACGCTACCTAAAATAGTATTTACGTAACGCTCGGTTCTGAAGATTAAGGCTATCGCCTTTGCCACTTCAGGATCTCCGGGAAAACTTTTAACGAGGAATCGCGCAGCTATCTGAGGGTCTAGATGCCTTTCTCTTTGATTTTGTTCTTGAAAAGATTTGAGGGAGAGGTCCTTAATAGTCGGATCCCGAGGCCATCCTTTGACTAGTGTCGTCCCGATCCAGTGGGTAAGACGGTCGAATCGGTTGTGTGCACATTCAAGCAGAACGAGTTTGTCCTCGTTGGTCTGCTCAGCCCGCTCGACCCTTCCCCGAACGCCGACAAGCATCATCTCCTCTTCCCGCGACCGGGCAGCCTGCGCGAGTAGAGCCGAAAGTCCAGGAGTGGAGGGCCATCCCCTCCACAGAGCGTGCAGGCTTGCTGCTACGAAAGGGATGTCTCCTCCAGAAGATAGGTGTTCCCGCAGTCGCTCGCCACGGGTAGGATCGTCATGGTAGAGTCTACCTACGACTTCAGCAGCTACACCACGGTCGCCTATTGACTCACTCCCGAGCCCCCTCAGGAGACACTCAAACACCTCGCCGTCAGCGGGCCACCCGAGCATAGCCTCGTAGACCGCCCCAGGGTCCTGAACCCGTTGAGGAAACCAAACTTTCAGCTTGCTCTCCACGGAGCGTCGCATCACATCTGAACGAAGTCCATTAAGCGCTCTGTCCAATAGCTGCTTCCGCAAGGGCATCCATCCGGTAGTCTCGACGGCAGTGAAGACCTTCGAGGCGATCTCCCTGCTCATTTCTGGAGAGCAGTGCAGATCGCTGAAAGCGGTTTCAGCCATCAGAAGCGTGCTTGTGACTTTCGCTGTTGAAGATAAATCGGCACCCTCGATCAAGCCGATCAAGGAATCGACTTCGTCCGCACGCTGGTTCAAATGGAATAGACAGAGAATAACGTCGTGCCACTGAGGGCTTGAGCAAGATTGTTTAACAAATTGCTGCTGTTCAGGAAAGGGGAGCCTTGAGATGTGTTTGGCCGCTAAAAATTCCTGAAAGGCTCTGTGGATAAAACCCACTTCCTGTTGAGACTTCTCCACGAGGATGCCTACGCTCTGCGCCCCTAGGGTCAGAAGCTCTCCCGCCTGTTCAAAGGCATCGGCTGCGCTCTTCCCGATGGCTGCCGTCAGGTAATCCCGCAGAACGTCTCTTGACTTCTCCTTATCGAGGGTGTTGGTCTGCGCGGAGGAGTGAATCTCAAAAGCGAGACACGCTAGAGCCTTGTCTCGGCTGTCCTGAGTTATTGGTAACGACTTCCGTGACATTGCTGACTTCTCTCGGCGTTGAGGATGATCTTGGAGGAGCAGCCTCGTAAGCTCCTCGTAGGCTTTGAAGCGACTACGCGGGAGCTCGACATTTACAATACTCAGGGCGATCAGGCCAGACATGAGAAGGGGAATGGAAGATAACCGGCTGAGTGCGGCATCACGACGGATCTCGTAGACAAAACTTTCCGCCTGCCGTGTCACGAAGTCACTCTTGCCTTGGATGTCCAACTCCCTCAAGGGACGGCCTCCAAAATGATGGGCGAACCAGATTTTGGCGAGCTTGAGTTTCTGTCCCTCTGACAACCCTGAGATGATCCCTATGCGCCAGTTTCCGCCCATACCACCCAGCCGTTCATAACCGAGGGGCCGACTGGTGGCCACGACAGGAACCCTGCGAGCCAGCGCAAAGGTCTGAAGTAGGCTTACCGTGGTACGCGCTGCGGTTTCATCAGACCACTCATCAAGTCCGTCGACCAGGAGCAACAGGCGTTCATCCTCAAGGGCCTGCTCCACGAGCTCTCGCAGTGCCTGTGGAGCACCGACCTTGTGCAGCCATGCAGCAACTAGGTCCGGCAGAGAACAACGATCCTCGGACTCAAAGACCATCCGCGTCCACATCGCGAACGGTATCCACACTGGCAAGCGTGTACCCCAGCGCTGCGCAACCGAATTGTACCTCGGACTCGGTGATAAGATGTCGAGGATGAGCACGCGCAGAAGTGTGCTCTTACCAATACCGGGATCCCCCAGCAAGATGTTGAGATCAGTTTCAACGATCCAGTTCATGGCAGGCCGGCGTATCTCCTCGACCGAAGTAACCGCTTGTAACCGTTCGATTCGTCTCTGCGCTGGAGCCTGCGATTCATAGAGCTGAATCCTGTTCCTTTCGGGCGATAATGAGCCTTCCAAATCGCTCAGAACACTGATCTCCCGAAGCGAGGTGACGACGTGAGGCTCGACAATATCCGGCACAACGTAACGCTCCGTAAGTGGAACCGACAAAATTCCTCCAATTTGGGGTGACGTAGCTACGGGAAGGCCTGGGTCCACGCTCTCGAAGTTTTGTGCGTAGTATTCCCGTAACAGACTACGAAGTCTTAGGACCTGCCCCTGATCGAGTCGCCTTCTCGATAGACTATCTGCAGCCTCCTTACCGCAGAATCTCAGGACCCACTCTCGATGGAAAAAATCGTCAACCAGATCCGGATGCTTCTTGAGCCTCTCAGAGAGCTGATCTCTTCCCAATGGGATAAAAGCGATGTTTCTTTGCTTCAAACGGTTCGCCTGAGCCTCTATCTCGTCAGCAAGACGCTTGTCTGTCAGGCTTGTCGTTACACAGATGTAGAAGTTCTTGGTCCTTTCAGCCCATTTTCCACCGAGAAATTCAGTGACGGCAGTCTTCATGCTGCGGGCCGTGAATTTCTGGTACCTCTTGCACTGTAAGACCGAGTAACGATTGTCAGACACGTGCCGCAGGAATATGTCGATCCCATCCTGCCGCTGGCCTCGTGAACCATAAAGTTGAATATGTTCAACATCTCCTTGGCGGGTAGCCAATCGAAGGCAGAGCCGTTCGAAGTTCTCCCAAGCAAGCTCATGAAGAGGCAGAATCTGTACTCTTGATTCAGTCGGCGGAACAGAGTAGACGCCATCTGGCGGAGTCCACAACCAGCCTGTCTCTGCCCGGTGTCCTTGGATTTCGCCGCTACTGCTGGTCTTGCTGTTCGGGATAGTCATCGGGGGTTCCTATTCGGTAAGTACGGTCATTCTACCTTGAACTCTCTCGCAAGAAGTGCCAGCCGGAGGCGCTCTGCCGTCACTTCGCGGCATGAACTGCCGCCGCCCCTTCAGGGCTCTGGGGTTTCTGGGACCTTCCCTGCCTGGGGCTGGCAAAAAGCGCCAGCCCCAGGTTACAGGCCGTAGCTCCTTCGGAGCAAAGACAGTGAGCTTTTCACAGCGGGTGGCCTGTCTCCAAGACCTCCAGCGTTGCGGAGTTGGCGCGGCGCATGGGCACCTCTCGATGATCGCCAGCAGCGAGCCGAGCCCGAGGGTTGGCCCGAGCAGGCGCCCTCTGTCAGGAAGGCGAGCTGATCGATTCTCCCGGGCGCGCTTGGAGGAATGAGGGATCGTCCATGTGATCTGCCTCCTTGAGGAACACTGGCGGGCCGGCGCAAACCGAAGAAGCTGGGTACTCGTGGGCGGACCGGCCGCCGGAGGCTCGCTTCGGGGCGGGGCGCGCACTCATTTAGATGAGACTGGAAGAAAAGGAGGAGGTATGATGCGTAAAGCGCTGTGTGCCGTGCCGGTCCTCTTGTCCTTGATCTGTTTGACCCTGCCCGCCTGGGGGGAGACCCCCGCTGCTCCAGTGGCGACCTTGCTCGTTGCCGGAGCCCGCTGCCCGGTATCTTCTCTGCCTGGAAGCGCTTCGCTGCAAGACGTCATCCCTGCTCCCGAGCTCAAGACCGTTACGTGCGGCAACTGCAGCGGAGTCTGCACGGGGCTCAGCCCGGGAGCGGCGTGCACGACGGAAAACAATGAAGCAGGCTTTTGCCTCGGCTTTTTCGTCGGCACCACTCGGGTGAACTGCCCGGGCACGCAGTTCGCCAAATGCGAATGCACCCCGTTCATCGAGTAGCGATCTTGGCTCAAGAGGAAACGGTGACCGCGTAGATCAGGGCGTTTGTATCGAGGAGGATCATGGCTCCCGAGTCACGGCCTTCAGGGAGCCCCAGGTCATTTTCGGCCGCAGAGGGGCGGCCTCAATGGCCTCGAGGCAGCGAGCCATGCTCATCCCGGGTTCCGGCTTCGGGCGTTCGAGGCGCACCAGGAGCAGGCGGCCTTCACCCTGGCTTTGGATGTCGAAGACGTCCCCGGGCCTTGCCGCCGGAAGGACCACACGCCCCTTGGAACCAGCCGTCGACGTTGCCATGGCGGGATTGTCTCACTAGTCCGCGGATTCCACGACGGCCGGCCCCTACGAAGGGCCGTGCAGCGACGGCTTGGCATCGATCCCGAAGATTCTGATACCCTTCCCCGGAAGCTACGGCGCTCACCGGACTCCAACGACACTTGACAAGGGTTAAGTCCTGACTTAACATGAGACTGCTACGGTTGGCTCGGGCGTATTGGGACGTGTTGGCTATCTGCGAAGAGGACGGGACGTGCCAGATCCTGGATCTGCTCCAGAAGGGACACCGCGAGGGCTCCAAGGAGGCTCGCGACAAGATCCTCTCTCTGTTGGTCGAGAGCGTGCCTTTCGACGGGCCGCAGCTCGACAATCCAACGGTGTGCAAACCGCTGAAGCCGCGGTCAGATGGCCTGTTCGAGTTCCGGAAGCAGCCCAAGAGGGGCGCAAAGCCCAGGGTCCTCTGGTTCTTCGACGGCGAGACCTGCATCGTCTGCGCCTTGGGCTTCTTCAAGCGGAACGAAACCCCCGAGCGTCTGGTGGATCAGGCGCGGGCGATGAAGGCGGCGTACTTCAAGGCGAAGGCCCAGCGCCAACTGTTCATCGCCAGTCCAAGCTGAGAGGTGAATCATGAGCAATGCCGATTACTCCGAAATGCTCGCCGAAGTGGCCCGCTCGGTCGACTATTGGCAGGATCTCGCCCAGACGGACTTCGCCCGCGAGGTGCACTACCATATGAAGGCGAAGCGGATCAGCGCCGCAGAGCTGGCGCGGCGCATGGGCACCTCGAAAGCCTATGTCAGCCAATTGTTGGATGGCGGCAACTTCACCCTGCTGACGATGGTGAAGGTCGCCATGGCGTTGGGTGCAGTCGTCCGCATCCACCTCGAAAGCCAGGAAGCGCGAGCTCAGGCCGCCGCGGTCTTCAATGAACAGCAGCAGCAAGCCGAGCCCGAGGATTGGGCCGAGCAGGCACCGCCTGTCAGGAAAGCGAGCTGATCGATTTCCTAATTTATGTAGGCAGGCGCCTCCTCCTCAGAAAGCCTCGATGTCCGCCCGGCTTGCGAGCTGGTGCGGCGCGTTGTGGTAAACCTTGCTGCGATGGGTTTCGGTGTCGGTGACGGTGATCGTGTATTCGACGTCCGAGAGCGCACCGGAGAAAACCCAGAAGTGCCCGTTGACGGCGCGGCCGTCAAGGACTTTGATCAGCAGCTCGACGTTGCTCGGGCCGAAGAACCAGAAGGCGCCGGAGTCGCTGGTGAGCGGCAGCGGCTGCCCGGTCCCGCTCGCACCCGTCACAGGATTCGTGAGCTGCACCGCGACGGTGAAGCGTCCGTCCAAGCAGAGCTGGCTGGAGTCGGTGGCGCAGGTGGTCGCCGTGAAGCGCTGACTGAAGACGCCGAAGCCGCTGCCGTCCTGCGTCCCGGGTTCTCCGACCTCCCCGAATTCGAGGCCGCTCGTCCAGGTGGCCACGAGGCCGGCGGGGCTCGCGGCCATGGCGGTTCCGGCCTGCACACCCACCGTGTGCGTGTTCACCCGAGAGATCGGCCCCTCGAGCTCCCAGGACGAGTTGAAGACGCCGGAGAAGACGCCGCCATCAGGGTCCTGGGCCAGCCCGACTTCGTACCAGAGCACCCAGGTGTTTCCGGAGGGGAGAGCCACGGCGACAGGCTCGTCGAACCCGAGACTCGGGCCAGATCGAAAGGCGACGCTGCCGCCGAGCGGCTGAGCATTCGCATCGTACCGGCGAGCGGCCAACTCGCCGGGATTACCGGGTAATTTTTGGGTCCAGAGCACGGAGAAGCCGCCATCCGCATAGAACACCGGCACCGCAAAAAGCAAACCTTCCACCGCCTGAGTGGCCTCGTTGACCTGGAATCTGTTTCCCTGAAACGCTCCTGCCGGGCTCAGCCGTTGCGCCCAGAAATTCGTGACGATCAACCCCCCTGCGGTGCTCTCGCGCCAGACGAGCAGGAAACCGCCCAGAGGCGAGGTGGCCACCCGCGGCGCGATGAGGACCGGCCTGCTGAAGCCGCTCTCGGCTCCCACCAGCCCGCCCTGGGAGTTGAAGCGCTGCCAGTGGATCTGGTCTGGCCCTTCGGTGCTGATCGAATCATCCCACGTCACCAGGAAGCCGCCCGCGGGATCTGCGGTCACGTCGGGCACGTCGGGAACGAGCCGGCTGATGGTTCCAGACCCTGTGCCGAGCGTGATTTCTCCACTCAAGGGCTCGCCCCCGGGGCCGAAGAGGCGCGCCCGCGGGATGCCGAAGTCCGTCCAGACCGCCATGAAGTCGCCCGCAGCATTGGCTGCCACCCGGGCCGGGCCGTGATCGCCCGGCTCGGTGGTATTCAAGTGGAATTCGCCGCCCTTGGGATTCCCGGCGGAATCATAGACCCGGCCGAAGACCGCCCCAGGGGAGACCGGCTGCCGACCTGGTGTATGGCTGACCCAAACGATCATGAAGCTGCCGTCCGGGGCTACGGCAACCGCCGGCGCGAATTGGTCGCCGGCCGTCGTGCCGTTCACCTGAAACTCCGTGCCCACCGGGAGAGGGGCCTCTGGCGCCGTCGTCAGAGAGTCCGCCCCCGCGAGCTTCAGCCCGGCAGACGGCGCCTCCGCGTTGAAGGCGGAGACGTCTGCCCCGCTGCCGAGATGGCCCGGCGGATTGTGATAGATCGCCCGGGCCCCCGTTTGGAGGTCGGTGATCGTGAGCGTGTAGTCGACGGTCGAGAGCCCGCCATAGAACACCCAGAAGTGACGGTTGACCGCCCGGCCATCGAGCACTTTGACGGTGAGCTCGAGATTGGAGCTCGCGAAGAACCAGAACAGGCCGCTGTCGTCCGACAGCGGCACCGCCTGGCCCGCACCGGATCCGAGCCCCGGAACGTTCCAGGCAATCTCGGCCTGGAAGCGGTTGCCGTTCAGGCAAAGCCGGGTCTCCCCCGGCGAGCAGGCCGCCTGCGCGAGCCCCTGTACGGAAGCCAAGGCCGCAAACAGAAGGAACGCCAGCAAAATGAGCCGGATGGACGGACGGCGGACGGCCTCAACTTCGGCGAAGTCGGTGAACGCTCCGGTCATAACTCCTCCCTCGTCAGAGCCAGCGGTGGGACTGCTTCATGCCATTCTAGCATAAATAGGCTCTGGCTTCCAGGCTTCTTATGGGGAGAACCCCTCCACCTCGACCACGACGTGGACCGTACCGCGGTTGGCGACGGTGGGGAGGAGGGCCAGCGTGCCCGCGCCGTTGGTGGCCAGCGGCAGCGTGAAGGTGGCGGACTTGGTCTGCCGGCGCTGGAAGGCGAGCGTGGCGGGGGGCTTGCGGGTGACGTTGCCGGGATAGAGTTGCACGGTCCCCTTTCCCGTCGCGGCGGAGACGGTCACCTTGATGGTGACTTGCTTCGCCGTGGCCGGCAGGCCGCAGGGGCCGGAGACGGGGAAGACCTGGCGGACGTTCGAACGCAGGCTCGGGGCGTCGAGGACGGTGCAGGGAAAGACGGGGCCCGAAGGCGGGCCGATGGAGCCGGAGCTGTCGAAAAGGTAAACGTCCCAGTTGCCGTTGAAGTCTCTCGGGACGAGGGCGGCGTCGGAGGTGAAAAGGGTGCGCATGCCGTCGCCGGACATCACGGGCTTGAGGAAGTTGCCGGTGATGACGCCGATGTTGGCCGAATATTGCCGCCCGACGAGGTTGCGCGCGGCGGTGGCACGGTCCTGCACGAAAAGGTTTACGTCCGAGCTCGCCGTTTCGCTCTGCCCCGGCACCATTCCGGTGGCGGCGCTCTGGAAGGCGATCCGGTTGCCGTCGGCACTGATGATGGCGGAATGGGACGACTGGTTGGCGGTGACGGTGGGATGGCCACCCGCGAAGCTGATCAGGCTGAGGGTGCCGGAAATCCGTTCATAAAGGAAGATGTCGGGAGCGTTGTTCGTATCGCTCACCCCGGGCACCAGGTCGGTGGCGGCACTTTGGAAGACGACCCAGCGGCCGTCCGCGCTCAAGGCGGGAGGCCCAAAGAAGGAGAGGTGCGAATCGCCGTTGCCGCTCGCCAGGGGTGAGGAACCCGCGTGGCTGACCAGGACATTCGTGCCGGAGGCCGTTGCGTAGAGGAAGACGTTGACCGCATGGCCGGCCTGCCCGGAAACGAGATCGGTCGCGCTGCTCTCGAAGGCGATGAAGCGGCCGTCGGCGCTGATGTCAGGCGATTCCGCGAAGGAGCTCGCGGTGGTCGCCGCCGAACCTGCCGCATGATTCACCAGGGAGACCATGCCGGAGGTACGGTCGAAAACGAAAACGTTTTGCGAGCTGGCACCGGCCTGGCCCGCGACGAGGTTCGTCGCCACGCTGACGAAGACGACGAAGCGCCCGTCCGCGCTCATCCGCGGCTGTTCCGAGCGACCGTTGCCGGGAGCCGTGGGAGAACCAGGCACGTGGCTCACCAGCGTATTGGCCCCCGTCAGGCGATCGTAAAGAAAAACTTCCGTATTGGGGTCCTGGCTCGGCGCCGGCTGCGACGCGTCCGCCCGGCAATGGAAGCAGGTGTGGGCAACGTAGCGTCCATCGGCGCTGAGGACGGGCTCGTCCGTGGGAATGCCTTCGGCCACGGTGGGCGAATCCGGCGCGTGAGTGATCAGGGTCAGAGAATCCGCCACGCGATCGTAGAGGTTGAGCGGACCGATGGCCCCCTCGCTGTTGGGACGCACCACGAAGGCAAGGTATTGGCCGTCGGCGCTGAGGGCAGGGTCCTGCCCGCCCATGGCGGTCGGCGGCGCGGCGCTCGAACGGCTCACCAGGGTGGTTTTGCCGGTCGTCAGGTCGCGCAGGAAGACGTCCCAATTCCCCAGCTCCTGGCCGCTGTTGCCGAGCCCCCAAGGCTGATCGACCTGGCCGGGGACCAAGCCGTTCGCGCGACTGACGAAAGCGACGAAGCGGCCATCGGCCGAGATGCCGCCCACCGAGTTCGGGCCGTACGGCGCGGCGGCGGGGAGGTCCGGATCCCGCTGCGTGAGCGCCGCGACCTCGGCCGATTTGCGGTCGAAGAGGAAGAGGTCCGAGAAATGGTTGGGATCGATCTGCCCGTCCCCGAGATCGGTGGCGAAGCTCGAAAAGACGATCACGCCGCCGTCCGCACTGATCGCGGCGGAGGACGAGGAGTCGTTCGCGCCTTCCGTGAGCGAGCCCTTGACGTGGCTCGCGAGGACCATGGTGCGGGACGTTTGATCGTAGACGAAGACGTTGACGGCCGTGGGGCCGCCGCTCTGGTGCGGCACCAGTGGAGCGAAGCTCTCGAAGGCGACGTAGCGGCCGTCCGCGCTGAGGCTCGGCCGCCGCGCATCGGAGCCTGCCGGCGACGTGGTCGCCGAATCCGGGGCATGGCTCACCAGGGAGGATTTGTCGGTAATCCGGTCATAGACGAAGATATTCGGCCCCGTGCCGAGGTTCACCTGCCCCGCGACCAGGTTGGCGGCCTGGCTGGCGAAGGCGACGTAGCGGCCGTCCGCGCTCATCGCGATGTTCCCCCCGAAGGGAGGAAAGATACCGGCCTGCGTTTGCGGCGACGTGGCCGTATGGCTCGCGAGCCGCATCTGTCCCGTGACGCTGTCGTAGAGGAAGGCGTCCAGCTTGAAGGCCACGACCTGGCCGGCGATCAGGTTGGAGGCTGTACTGGTGAAGGCGATCCAGCGGCCGTCGGCGCTGATGTGCGGATCGCCCGAGCCGCGGCCGGCGGTCTTCACCGCGGAATCGCTCGCCCGGCTGACCACGGAGACGGTCCCGGAGGATCGCTGATAGAGGAAGACGTCCTGGCTTCCATTCGTATCGACCTGGCCGGAGACGAGGTCGGTGGCGGAGCTGAGGAAGACGACGAAGCCGCCGTCAGCGCTGATCTCAGGACCCACGGAGGAGCCGTTGGCCGCGAGGGAAAGGGCGCCGCTCGTGTGGCTGATCAAGTTGAGCGAGCCCGAGGGACGGTGATAGAGGAAGAGGTTGGTCCTCTCCTCGCCGCCGGGGGGAGCGGCCTGGCCGGGCAGGAGGTTGGTGGCGCGGCTGCTGAAGACGACGTAGTTGCCGTCGGCGCTGATGCGGCACCCTTCCGTGGCCCCGTTCGCCGTGGTCTTGGGATCGCCGCTGGCGTGGGAGATCAGGGTGGTGGTCCCCGTGACGCGGTCGTACAGGAACACGTCGCTGCCATGATTGGCGTCGGTAACTCCTGAAACCAGGTCGGTTCCCAGGCTGATGAAGGCGACGTAGCGGCCGTCGGCGCTGATCTGGGCGTCCAGGGAAAGGAACGAGCCCTCGACCGGGCTCGCAGCGTTGGGATTGCCGCTGGCGTGCGAGATCAAGGTGAGGGTCCCCGCGACCCGGTCGCGAAGGAAGACGTCGGAGAAGAAGTTGGTGTCTACCTGCCCGGGGACCAGGTTGGGAGCGTCGCTTTCGAAGACGACGTAGCGCCCGTCGGTGCTCATCGACGAGAAGAAGCTGGTGCCGGAGGTATCCGGGCTGGGATCTGCCTTGGAGATCAGCTCGATCTGCTCCGCAGCCCTGGCGGCCGTCCCCAGCGTCAGCAGCAGACCCAGGACGATCGCCCCCGCCGTCTGCCGAAGTCTTCGTTGGCGCAGAAATCCCAAAGCTTGTGGCACCTCGACCTCCCCGGAGTTGAGCTTCGCGATCAGACGATGCTATCCCATCCATCCTCGTAAGAGTGTGTCTCAAAAGTTCCGAGACCGCCTATCGCCGGGGGCTGAAGACCCCGGCTACCCACGGTAGTCCCTGCGGGACCGC
>DASUEN010000284.1:0-13803 GCA_036275055.1 Thermoanaerobaculia bacterium | reverse complement strand
CCCATCTCCGCTGCCAGGCGGTCTCCCGAGGCGAGCATCACCTCGGCCAAGGCGGTGGCACCCAGGGTCCCCAGGGCCACCGCGGAGACCGCCAGCAGCTTGCGGCGGGTGCCGCGGCGCAGCGATTCGAGGAGGAGGCGGCCGTACACGGAAAATCCGTCCTCAATGCCCAGCGTGGGGCGCGGCGGCCGGCGTGAAGAGGTGAGCGCCGGCGGCCAGGTCCGCGGCCGCCAACACCAGCGCGCCCCCCTCCGTCCGTGACTTCAGGGGCACGGGATTGCAGCCGCCCGGCTGGCCGATGCTCGGCGGATAGACCGCCGAGCCGCAGTGGAGGCAGGTGACGGTCGAGCCGTCCTGGTAGTACCCCCGCGGGCCGCAGATGACGCAGGCATCGAAAGCCGTGGCCACGCGTCCCCCCTTCTCGACAGGCTCGATAGGAATGGCGATGAAGCGCACCGGGTGCCCCGCGACGGTGGCCTGGAAACGGTGGAGCTTCGTGCCCTGGAAGACCGAGAGGGGGATACGCACCGTGCCGTCCGTCCCCACGTCGACCGCCGTGGCCGCGGACAAAGCGGCTGGCGGCTGGGTATAGACGAACCCCAGGCCGAGGACCGCAAAGATGACGAGGCCGAGCGCCCCCCCCAGCACCCGGGCTCGCGCCTGACGGCGGCTCCCCGCCTTCTCCAGGCGCGCCGCCGCTCCCGCCCCTCCGGTGGCTGCGCCTTCCTGCCGGCCGCGGCCGGGGATCAGCAGCATCAGCAACGGCAGCGCCAGCACCGCCGCCACGAAGAAGAATTCGTTCTTGACCAGCGGCCCCACGGTCGCCATGGTGGTCGCGTTGGCCGGCAGCCACCCCGCCTCCGACAGCTCGTGGTAGCCGTTGGTGAGGAGCTGCAGCACGAAGATGAACAGCGCGATGCCGGTGATCTTGAAGAAGCGGCCGAGGTCGATGCGCAGACTGCCGCGTACGAAGAGCACGCCGAAGACCACCGCCAGGGCCAGGCCGGAAAGGACGCCGAGGATGGCCAGGAGTCCGCCCGTGGTCAGCGAGAGGGCGGAGAGGAAGAGCACCGTCTCGATCCCTTCGCGGAAGACCATCAGGAAGGTGAAGGCGAAGAGGCCCAGGGCCACCGAGCCGGTCCGCTCCCGGGCCACGATGCGTGCGAGCGACCCCTTCATCTCGCCCGAGAGAGCATGAGAGTGGCGCCACATCCACACCATCATGGAACCGACGATGACCGCCGAGCCCAGGTACAGGAGCCCCTCGAAGACTTCCTCGTTCACCGCCCAGCGGTAGAGGAAGAAAGCGCCGAGGAGGCTCGCCGCCGTCGCCGTGCCGATCCCTCCCCACACCGCTCCCAGGTGCCGCTCGTATCCCTCGCGGCGCAGGAAGGCCACGATGATCCCCACCACCAGGGCCGCCTCCACGCCCTCGCGGAGGGTGACGATGAAGGCCTCAAACATGGGCCGGCCCCCCGGGACGCGTCTGAGCGGTGGCCGGCACGGGCGAGGCGGCGGAGGTCTCCGCGCAGCGGTTGCACAGGCCGGTGATCTGCAAGGTATGCCGGGTCGGGACGAAGCCGTGGGCGCGGCAGATCTCCCCCTGGAGCGCCGCGATCCCCAAGCTGACGAACTCCACCACCCGGCCGCAGCCGCTGCACACCAGATGGTCGTGCTGCTGGCCGGAGTGCACGTGCTCGTAGAGGAAGCCCCGGCTGCCCAGCCGCTGCTTGCGGGCCAGCCCGCTCTCCACCAGCAGGTCGAGATTGCGGTAGACGGTCGCCCGTGAGATTTTGAGGCTGCGGGCCTTCATCGCGGCCAGGAGCTCTTCGGCGTCGATGTGCCCGTGCTGGGAGAAGATCTCGTCGAAGAGCGCCAGGCGCTCTTGCGTGACCCGCTGCCCCCGGCCGCGGAGATACTGCAGGAATTGCTCTTTCTCGCGAGCGTTCGCCATGACTTGAGACCTCGTCCTCTTTATTGAGATCAAGTCTCAACAGATTCGAGGTATTCTGGACCGGTACGGTCCTGTTTGTCAATCCAAGCCCAGGAAGCATGAAGGCCGGCGTCGCCGCCGGCCTTCTCTTTCTCTTTTAGGGGGGCAATTGGGGGACAACTATCGCTGATCGAGTGGCACGAACGGTCGCTGGGTAGGACCGATGTAGATCTGGCGCGGGCGGTTGATGCGGTTCTTGGGGTCGTGCAGCATCTCCCGCCAGTGGGCGATCCAGCCCGGCATGCGGCCGAGGGCGAAGAGCACCGTGAACATGTTGGTGGGAATGCCCATGGCGCGGTAGATGATGCCGCTGTAGAAGTCCACGTTCGGGTAGAGCTTGCGGGAGATGAAGAAGTCGTCGCGCAGGGCGACCTCCTCGAGCGCGCGGGCGATCTCCAGCAGGGGATCGGAGACCCCCAGCTCGGCGAGCACCTCGTCCACCGTCGCCTTGAGGATCTTCGCCCGCGGATCGAAGTTCTTGTACACCCGGTGGCCGAAGCCCATGAGCTTGAAGCCCGAGGTCTTGTCCTTCGCCAGGTCCACGTACTTCTTGTAGTCGCCGTGGTCGTCGCGGATGCGTTGCAGCATCTCGATGACCGCCTGGTTGGCGCCGCCGTGGAGCGGACCCCAGAGGGCGGAGACGCCGGCCGAGAGCGAGGCGAAGAGGTTCGCCTGGCTGCTCCCCACCATGCGCACCGTCGAGGTGCTGCAATTCTGCTCGTGGTCGGCGTGCAGGATGAGGAGCAGGTTCAAGGCCCGGTCGAGCACCGACCGCACGACGTACGGCTCGGCTGGCACCGAGAACATCATGTGCAGAAAGTTCGAGCAGTAGGAGAGGTCGTTGCGCGGATAGACGGACGGCTGCCCCATGATCTTCTTATAGGAGGCCGCGGCGATGGTCGGCCCCTTGGCCAGCAGCCGCGCGATGTTCAAATCGAGGTCGTCGTGCCCGTCGTTCGGGTAGTAGGTGGAGAGGGAGACGATCATCGAGGAGAGCATCGCCATCGGGTGGGCGCTCGAGGGGAACCCCTCGAAGAACTTCTTCATGTCCTCGTGGATCATGGTGTGGTAGGTCAGCCGGTCCTCGAACTCCTTGAGCTCTTGGGCGTTGGGCAGCCGCTCGTAGATCAGGAGGAAGCAGATCTCGGTGAACCGCGCCCGGCCGGCGATCTCCTCGATGGGATAGCCGCGGTAGCGCAGGATGCCCGCCTCGCCGTCGATGAAGGTGACGGCGCTCTCGCACGCCCCGGTGTTGCCGTAGCCGGGGTCGAAGGTGATGGCGCCGGTCTTGGCCCGGAGCTGCGCGATATCGATTCCCACCTCTCCCTCCGAGCCGACGACGACCGGCAGCTCGTACTCCTTGCCATCCAGGGCCAGGCGGGCGGGAGCCGGAGCGGGGGGAAGGGCAGGGGATTCTTCGATGACGTCTTTCGTCTGCTGGGACACAGGGCTCTCCTCGCACGCAGGCTCTCCCGGATCAGGGAGAGCCTCAAGGGATTCTAACGTCTGGCTTCGCGGGCGTGCAAGGAATGGGTCCCGGGCTTAGCCGCCGGCTTCGGGAGCCGGTCGAGGCTTCCTAATCTGGCCTGCACGCCAAGCTCTTTTGCTCCATGATTCGGCCTGTATTTGGCCTGGCAAGCCAAGGCGTGCGGCTTGTCCTGCTGTATACTGGCCGCCATGGGCGACCGCTTCGAAGAGGAGATCCTGCGGCTCGGGCAGGTCCTGAAGGGGCTGGCGAAGAGCCGGGAGAAGTCGATCCGGTCGCTCGAACAGAAGATGCAGGTCGCCGACGGGATCTTCTACAAGGTCTTGAACGGCAAGATCACCATGCAGGTGCGCCACCTGCTGATGATCGTCGAGGCGCTCGGCATGAGCCCGGCCGAACTCTTCGCGGCGGCGTACCCGAAAACCGTCCGCCCGGCTCCCAAGACGCCCAAGGATGAAGAGGACGACGAGCTCGAGACCCGGGTCCGGCGTGTCCTCCTTCATATCATCCGCGGCGAACCCGCCTCTGAGCCCGAGTCTTCAGGCGATTGATTCGGGATCGAACCGCAGCCGGGGCTCGGCGTGGAGGCGGCCGAGGAACGACCGGACTCCGTGCGCCATGCGCGGCGTCGCCACCTTGTGACGGCAGGCCTCGTTGAAGAACCAGAGCGCGCAGAGCGCCTCCCGTTCGATCTCCAGCTCCTCGAAGGTGTCGAGCATGTCCTGGGCGAGCTCGCGCACCTCCGCCGTCTTCCCCTGCCGGAGCCAGACCGCCGCCAATTCCAGGCCCACCAGGGCCGCGTCGTAACCCAGGCCCCTCTCTTCGAATCCCTGCCGGACCTCGGCCAGGGCTCTCTCCGCCCGGGCCAACCGGTTCAGGCCGGCGAGGATCTTCCCTTCGACCCACCGCAGGCGCAGGAGGTTGATCGGATCGCCGGCGAACGCCTGCCGGAGGCCGCTGCCCATCAACATGCGGCTGGCCTGTTGGAACTGCCCGCAGTCCGTCATCGCGTCCAGCATGGCTTGCTTGCCGAATGCCGCGAGCCGCGGATCCCGGCTGGCATCCAGTTGGGCCTGGCCCTCGCGGATCCACTGGATCGCGTTCTGAAGCTCGCCTGCTGTACGTGCGCAATTCCCTTTTTCTATTAACACCCGGCCCGCGAGGTGGGTGTCGCCCACGCTCCGGTAGATTTCACAGGCGTTGTCGAGCAACGCGATCGCTTCGCCGAGTCGCCTCTGTGACCGCCTCAGGGAGGCTTCGAGATCCAACATCCGTGCCTGAAGAAGAGGATCGCCGGTGCCCTGCCGTCGGTACGAGGCGGCTTGGGCGAACGCGTCGTCGGCCCGCTCGTGTTCCTCGTTGACCCGGTGAGCGTTCGCGAGCTCGGCCCAGGCGCGCGCCCTCAAATCGAAGATCAGTGCTGGATGCCCGTACAACCCCAGCTCGAGGATCTCGGCATGATCCTTGGCAAGAAAGCAGAGCGCGCGCATCGCCAAGGGATCCCGGAAGCGGGCTTCCCGGCCGCGCCGGAGAAGCGCCTCCACCAGCGGCCAGCCGCGATACGTCCGGACCTGGGACAGGGTCAGCCCCTCCAGCATCCGAGGGTTGGGTCCCAGCAGCTCCAGGACCCGGGCCAGCTTCTCGTGCTCCTTGCGCCACTGCCGTTCGAGATTCGGGATCACGGCGAAGGCGTGATCGAGAGGCAACTCGTAGGCCGCCTCCACCCACGGCCCCGGAGCCTCGTCCTCCACTTCCTTTGCGGGAACCGCTTGCACCAGGAGCCTGCCGCAGGGGCCGCACCCCGCGACGAGATGGCGAACGGCCTCCAGCCGTTTCGGCTTGGAGAGCCGGCCAGCCAGCAGAGCTTCGATCTCCTGCGTCGTCAGGTGAGCCATCCGCGATCATCCCTCCCGTAGTTCCTGGAATCGATATCGGAACTACAGGATTTTCTCACAGATCCGTCATTCCGCAAGAATCTCGAGCGAGGGGGCGGCCTCGTGTCAAGGCCGCCCCCGAAAACGTCTTACCTCGCCCCGTCCGGGTCAATCGAAGATCCCGAGTCCGGCTTGGCCCCGTTGGGATCGATGGTAGAGCCTGATTTCGTGCCGTTGGGATCGATGGTGGAGCCTTCTTCCTGAGTCAGCGCATGGTCGAACCGTGCCGCTGTGAGGCTCCGGAGCCATTCAACCATCTGGCTCAGGAACCCGCCCGGAGCGGCTTCGAGACCTTCCCAGCCGAGTGGGCGGGTGGCGGCTCCAGCCGGCGCCGCGAGCAGGACCGCGGCGAGGATCAGGATCACGACGAATCGTTTTCTCTCTCTCCACGACATTTCAACCTCCTCAGCTCGCGGGACCCGAAGCGCCGGCATTGGCGAGGCGGCCCGCCGAGCCGCCAGAGACCCCGTAGTTTGCCCCGGATTGTTCCAACTGTCGCCTTTCGATGTTCTCGGAGCAATCCGGGAGAGCACAGCCGTCCCGGGCGAAGTTTCGTCTGCCGGGAATCTAGGCACTTCTTCTGGAGATCCGCAACTCGTTTCACTCCGCGCAATCCCCAAGCGGCCCGAGACTCCCTTGGTTGGCGGCGGAGCAATTTAGCTTCACGTGCCACAATCGTGGCTCTTTGTGCTTGACATACAAATGGAAAATGGCCCAACATGCACACTCATGGAAGGTCAAGCCAAGGCAATCGGCCAAGCTCGAGCGCGTGCGGTGGGCCGCCGGATCGGCGAGCTGAGGGCTCTTCGCGGCTGGACCCAACGCGAGCTCTGCCGCCGGACCGGGATCGATCCCGCCCGGCTGTCGCGGATGGAGAAAGGGGCCACGCCGAAGCTCGACGAGCTGTTGCGGCTCGGCGCGGCGCTCAACGCCGGGCTGGACGACCTGGTGCTGCCGGACGAGGCGCCTGCCGGCGGCGAAATCGCGCGTGTGGCCCGCAACCTGGAGCGCCTCGGCCTGGAGGAGAAGCAGATGGTGCTCCGCGTGGTGCAGGCGGCGATCCTTGGCTTCCGGTGCCACAACCCAGACCCAGAGCCTCAGGAGAATCCGGCATGAGATCAGGCAAGAAGCAACCGCCGCTACAATCCGCCTCGCTTCCGGACAGCGGTCCCGGCATCTGGAGCGAGGAGGTCGGTCTGCGCAACACGTACCTCCTCTTCTTGGACAAGAAGGACGTGGAAGCGCTGACCCACCTGGCGAGGGCCCTCTTCCTCTTCAAGCTCGAGGTCGAGTCTCCCTTTCCCACCTACCTGGGCTCTCACAACCGGGCTAGGCTCAGGGCCGCCATGAAGGATCTCCAGTTTCTCGCCCGCTACCTGGCCGCCTTGGCGAGAGACCTCCACCAAACGGAGCTTCCCAGGGGAGAAGCCGGTTTCCCGAGGCTCGCCGATGAACTCGCCATGGCTGTGGAGGCCCTCGCCGTGCGGATTCACCGGGCGACCGGCCGTGCGGGAAGGAAGAGGAGGGGACGTTGAAATTCGACCCTGTTGCTATTTCCCCGGCCCCCGGCCTGAGTCCCTCACGACAGCGAGGAAGGCGCAACTAGAAGGGCGCCTCCGCCTTTGTCTTTTTTTCTTCGGCCAGCTTGGCTATCGGCTTAAACGAGATCGCGAGCAAGCCCTTGTCCACATAAGCTGCTCGCTTGAGTAGGTGAACTTCAACCTCAGGGAAGCTCCACCCGCGAACTTCTTGGTCAAATTCGGCTCCCATGCGATTCTTAATCTTTGATTTAGATCTCTCCTTGGGTTTACCTAGCGCTTTAATCAAAATATCCTCGACGTTAGTAAACTGATCCGGAGAAATTTCAATCAAGGCTTGGTAAAAGGCGCCGTCGAAAAAATATAGGACCGCAGGATAAGTTTCCTTTACCTCATCGCCGAAGTCAGCCACCCAGCCGCCGTAGGCAGGAGTGCTGAGCACGCAAAGGTGTTCTCCTTTCCAGTCTGAGCCGTAGCAATCTGTGGCCAACCTGCTTTCTACATCCGCTCCTGTAGTTTTCCATTCTATGAGTTGTTTTTCATCAGGGACCGGTGAACTCTTGACCATTGCATTCCATCGAAGACGAATTCCCCTCGGCACCTTAGCTGAGGATATTCCCTGAGCTGCCGTCTTGTGTACTGGCTTCTTCGAGGCCGCCGCAGCAAGTCCAGCCTTAGGATCTAAAGCCATAAGGATGCAAAGCGCCATGCCTACAAAAAGGGTTCGCATAATGAATCTCCCTGATAAATTAAACCAGTGTTGGCCACCAACGCATATTTAACCTCCAGGCGCAGTACTGAGCGCGTAGAAGATCGTCAAAGGAGCTTCTCTAGATTCTCTTTGAATTCGCCGGCAAAGTCTAGGGTGACTTTCGGAGCCAGTCGGAGCTCCCTGAGGTACACTCGTGGCAGGGCGGCAAGCGGTTGGCTGCCGGACTGGCTATGAGCCGCCCACCCTTTGTACTTCCCGACGAGCTAATGGGAAAGGAGCTCTCGCATGGCGATGCCCCCTGATGAGTTACAGGCCCCATGGGTTGATCCGATCGTCGCCGAGGTCCATGCCGCACGCGACAGGATCGTCGCGGCCGTTGACGGAGACCTCCATGCCCTGTGCGAACAATTGCGCGCTCGCCAGGCGGCGGCTGGAAGGGTTCCGGTGCAGCACTCACCACGCCCGCCGCGTGCGGAGACCTGGCAGGCAGCGTAGCCCGTAGGGGGGCGCCTGGGGGAGGCCGCCCCTTGTGTCTACAGCTCCCGCAACGCCGTCGCCACTGGCAGCCGGGCCGCGCGGATGGCGGGGAACAGCCCGCCGATCAGCCCCATGAGCAGCGAGTAGACGAGCCCCTGGACGAGCAGGCGCGGGGTGACGGCGAAGGAGAACGCCACCTGGCTGAAGCTCGACCAGTTCATGGTCGCGGTCTGGTAGCCGTTGAAGGCGAAGTAGCTGATGGCGGCGCCGAGGAGCCCGCCGGCCAGGGCGAGGAGGAGCGACTCCGCCAGCACCGAGATCACCACTGGACCGCCGCGGAACCCCAGCGCGCGCAGGGTGGCGATCTCGCGGGTGCGCGAGGCCACGGCCGAGTACATTGTGTTGATGGCGCCGAAGACGGCCCCCACCGCCATCAGCGCGGCGATGAGATAGCCCAGCCCGGTGATGATGCCGTTGATGGTGCGCGTCTGCTCGGCGTAATAGTCCGCCTCGCGGATCACCTTGACGTCCAGGCGCGGATCGCGGGTCAGGTTGTCCTTGAAGTCGTCGAAGGCCTGCGGCGACTGGAGCTTGGCATAGACCGCCTGGAAGGTGTTGCCCCTGCGATAGGCCGGCTGCAACACCCCGACGTCACACCAGATCTCGGACTCGGCGACGGAGCCGCCAGCGGTGAAGATCCCCACCACCGTCCACTCGGACTCGCCGAAGTGGAGCTTGGAGCCGAGGTCGAGCCCGGCGAACTCCTGGGAGGCCGCCTTGCCCACGATCACCTCGCTGCGCCCGGGCTCGAAGCGGCGCCCCTGGACGATCGCGAGCCCCTTGCGGACCTCGAAGGCGGCCGGCTGCACGCCGCGCAGAGGAACGTTGGCGTCGGTACCGGTGGACTTCTTGGGGATGTCGGCCACCACGTAGAGCTCCGCCGAGGCCACGGGGCCTTGGGACGAGCGGGCGACCCCGGGCTTCTCGGCGATGATGCTCGTCGCCTCCCGCAGCAGGCCGCTCATCATCTCGGAGTCGCTGCCGCTGCGCAGCACGATCGCCGTGTCCGGCGAGGCGCTCGAAGTCAGCGTGCGGCGGAACCCCTCGGCGATGGACAGGGTGGTGACGAAGACGGCCACCACGCCGGCGACACCGACGGCCGCGGCGAGGGAGGCACCGAGGCGCTGGCCGATCGTGCGCAGGTTGAGCCCGGTCACCACCGCCACTTGCGAAAGCCAGTTGAACATGGTCACACCCTCCGTAGCGCGTCGACGATGCGCAGCCGCATGGCCTGCACGGCAGGCAGCAGGCCGGTCACCAGCCCGAGGAGCAGCGTCAGCCCCGCTCCCAGGGCGATGTCCGGCGGCGGGAAGTAAAAGACCGGGAGGTTGCCGTGCGTCGGGTCGCCCCCCAGGGTGATCAGCGTCCAGCCGATGGCGAGACCCAGGGCCCCGCCCAGCACGGCGATCAGGCACGACTCCGCCAGCACCAGGGTGAGCACCAGGGCGTTGCCGAAGCCCAGTGTCTTCAGCACCGCCAGCTCATTGGTGCGCTCGCGCACCGACTGCGCCATGGTGTTGCCCGCCACCAGCAGGATGGTGAAGAAGACCGCCGCCAGGACGATGCGCATGATCTTGCCGATGTCGCCCACCTGCGAGGCGAACGACTGGGCCATCGCCTTCTCGCTCTGCGTCTTGGTCTCGTAGGGCGAATTGGCGAACAGCACGTCGGTGCGGCGCGCCACGTCGGCGCTTTGCGCAGGGTCGGCGATGCGGATGATGTACCAGCCCACGAGCCCCCGGTCGCCGCCCGCCGCCGCCTCCTTGAGATAGTCGTAATGGAAGAGGAAGCCGGAGGTGTCGGTCGACTTCTCCTTGCCGTCGAAGATGCCGTCGAGGTTGAAGTCCCAGGCGTTCGAGCCGTCCGGGTGGCGGTAGATGGTGCCCTGGATGGGGATCTTGTCCCCCACCTTCCAGCCGAAACGCTGTGCCGTCGTCCGTCCCACGACGGCGCCCTGGCGGTCCGCCAGCCAGGCCTTCTTCTGCTCGGCCGGCAGCAGCATCTCGGGGTAGAGGTCCATGTAGGTCTCGGGATCCACCGCCATCTGGGGGAAGAAGTTCTTCGGGTCCTGGTAGATGCCGCCGAACCAGTTGGCGTGCGTCACCTCCTTGACCCCTTGGACCGCCGCGATGCGGTCCCGGTAGGCGATGGGCAGGGGCTGGATGATGGACACCTTGTGGGTGACCATCAGCCGGTCGGCGCCGCTCATCTCGACTCCGGCGGTGAACGCCATGCGGATGGCCGAGAGGTAGCCGAAGAGGATGAAGGCGACGAGGATCGACAGCAAGGTGAAAGCCGTGCGCACCTTCTTGCGTTTCAGGTTGTTCAAGATCAGCGGCAGGAACTTCATGGCGCCGGCTCCGTGACGAGGTTCCCCTTGTCCAGGTAGAGCGTGCGCCGGGCGCGGGCGGCGGCGTGCGGGTCGTGGGTCACCATGACGATGGTCTTGCCGTGCTCGCGGTTGAGCGCCTGGAGCAGGTCGAGGATCTCGTCGCCCGACTTGCGGTCGAGGTCGCCCGTGGGCTCGTCGCAGAGCAGCAGCGTCGGGTCCGTCACGATGGCGCGGGCGATGCCCACCCGCTGCTCCTGGCCGCCGGAGAGCTGCCGCGGGTAGTGCCGGGCGCGGTCGGCCAGGCCCACCACCGAAAGCGCCGTGGCGACGTGCCGCTTGCGCTCCGCCGACGACAGCTTGGTGAGCAACAGCGGCAGCTCGACGTTGCGCTCGGCGGTCAACACCGGCAACAGGTTGTAGAACTGGAAGACGAACCCCACGTGACGCGCCCGCCAGGTGGCGAGCTGGCCGCCGGAGAGCCGGCCGATGGGCTCGCCGGCCACCTCCACGGAGCCCGAGGTGGGAGTATCCAGGCCGCCCATGAGGTTGAGCAGCGTCGTCTTGCCCGAGCCCGAAGGGCCCATCAGCGCCAGGAAGTCGCCCGCGGGAATGTCGAGGTCGATCCCCTGGAGGACGTCGATCCGCTCTTCGCCGCGGCGATAGACCTTGCGAGCGTCCTTGATATGAACCAACGTGCCGTTCTGAGACATCGTGATCTCCTCTAGTCTTTGACGGCGACCTTGTCGCCGTCCTTCAGATCCGCCGGCCCCTCGATCACCACCCGCTCGCCCACCGCGAGCCCGGAGAGCACCATCGCCTCGTCGCCCGGCGCGGCCGAGAGACCGATCGCCCGCCGCTCGGCGACGCCTTCCTTCACTACGAACACCACGTCCTTGTCCCCCACGCGGCGCACGGCGGCGCGGGGAATCACCACCACCGCCTTGCCGGCGACGGGCTGGTGTCCCTCGGCGTCCTCCGCACCCAGGAACGCGACCTTGACGCCCATGTCGGGGAGGATGCGCGGGTCGAGCTGCTCGAAACCCAGCCGCACCCTCACCGTCGCCTTCTGCCGGTCCGCCGTGGGCACGGGCATGATCACGTGGCAGGGGATCTGCCAGTCAGGGTAGGCGTCCAGCGTCGCCACCGCCCGCTGCCCGGGTGTCACCCGGTGGATGTAGCTCTCGTTGACGTCGACGTCGACCTCCAGCGACTTCATGTCCACCAGCGTACAGATGCCGGTACGGGTGAAGCCGCCGCCGGCCGAGATGGGCGAGATCATCTCCCCCGGCTGTGCGTCCTTGGTGACGGCGACGCCGGAGAAGGGGGCGCGGATCACCGTGTCGTCGACGTCCTGGCGGCGCAGCACGATCTGCCGCTCGGCGACCTCGACGTCTTGCCGCCCCACCTCCAGCCGCGCCGCGAAGGATTCCGCGTCGGCATCGGCGGCGTCGAGGTCGGACTGGGTGGAGATCCCCTGCGCCTTCAGGCGGCGAATCCGCTCCTGGTTGAGCCGCGCCTGCTTCAAACGGACTTCGTTCTCCGTCAGGTTGCGCCGTGCCGAGGCGAGCTGCGCCTCGGCGAGCGAAAGCGCCTTGCGGGGTGTCGCGTCGTCGAGATGGGCGAGCACCTGCCCCTCACGGATCTCCATCCCCTCCTCCACCAGCACGTCCACCACCTTGCCGGTGATCTTGGACGAAACGGTGGCCGCCCGCCGGGCGGTGACGTAGCCCGACGCGTTGAGCACCGTTCCGGCCGTGGCCGCGCCCCCCTGCCGAGCCTGCACCGCGGCGGTCTTCACCAGCACCGGCCGCGGCCGGGTGAGCCACCAGGCCACGCCCGCGCCCAGCGCCACGAGAATGAGGAGGACGATCCACCAGCGTCCCCTGCCGCCGGGGCTCCCTTCCTCGGGTGTACGTTCGATTCGCAGGCCTTCCAGGGAAGGCTTGTCCGCGGCCATGAATTCTCCTCTTGAGTTCCGGGATGAAGCTCCCCAGGCCCGTTGATACGATACCCCACCCGGGAAGTTGCTTCCGACTGCCGGAGCCCCGATTCTACCTGAAGGCGGAAGGAAAGCGGAAGGGGGGGTAGGCCATGCCCGCCGGGGCCGGCAGAGCCCGGCGCCCCGCTTCAGGGGAGTCGAAGGCATTCAAAGATTCGAATTCCGGCCTTGGAAACCGTTCCCGTTCGCTGCGCAGGACCAAGCGGGGAAGCTTCGGGACGAACCGCGCGAATTCGTGACGAATGGCGAGCCGCGGGCCGGCCGGTGAAACACGCGCTCCGCAATCAGATTCAATTCCATGAACGATCCTGATCCGGTGAGCCTGCCGGGATTCCTTTCTCGTTCGCCTCGAACCCAATATACATAGGCGTTTCAGCTCATCGCTCGAGCTCTTTTCCAAACCCGGCACAGCCCTTGCTCTGTGCAGGATGCAGGTTGTGAAAGGAGGTGAGCACGATCGGTATTTCACCGAATGGATTGATCGATTCGTCTGAGTGGGCTCCACCGATTCAACGACAAGGAGGTTCGAGATTATGAAGCCTGCTGTGCTTTCGATGCGCGCGCTATCGACACTTTCGATCGGCGCTCTTCTGTTGCTCCTCGCCCTGCCGGCGCTGGCGCAGCTCGAGAGCGGCAATCTCTACGGCACGGTCAAAGACCCGGCCGGCACGACCCTTCCGGGGGTCACCGTCACCCTTTCCGGGGGCGGCGCTCCCCAACTCCAGGTCACGGACGATCATGGGCGCTTTCGCTTCCTCGGCCTGGCGCCGGGCAGCAACTACGCCGTGAAGGCGGAGGTCCAGGGGTTCTCCCCCATCGAGTCCACCGGCCTCGTCGTCAACGTCGGCCGCAACACCGAAATCGAGCTGCTGCTGCCGGCGATAACCGGCGTGATCAGCGTCGTCGCCGAGAAAGTGGACCAGCCGCTGCTCGACCCCCGGCGCTTCACCCCTGGAAATACGGTGACCAACACCGACCTCGAGCGCATTCCCACGGCCCGCGACCCCTGGGCCGTGATCCAGTCCACGGCCGGCGTGCTGACCGACCGCATCAACGTCGGCGGCAACGAGAGCGGCCAGCAATCGCAGTACGTCGGCCCCGGTTCCTGCGGCGACCAGGCGGTATGGTCGATGGACGGCGTGGTCATCACCGACATGGCGGCCCTCGGCTCCTCGCCTGGCTACTACGACTTCGACGCCTTCGAGGAGATGCAGGTGACGACCGGCGGCAGCGATGCCTCCATCGCCACCGGCGGCGTGGTGCTCAACATGG
>DASUEN010000283.1:0-61241 GCA_036275055.1 Thermoanaerobaculia bacterium | reverse complement strand
CCCCTCACCGGGAGAAGAGGGAGAACAGCCAGAAGGGACAATAGGGACAACAAGGACAGCAGGGACAAACAAGGACGAGCGAGCAAACGCAAGAACGGCTCGGCCGGGACCCCTTCTCCCGGTGAGGGGGGTGGCGAGGGGGCGGGAGAAGGGGCAGGGGATGAGGGTCTTGGGCGGGGGCGCTCTCAGGCAGCGAAGTTAGCCCGCAATCACCGAAACGAAATCAAAGCCGTCTTCCGCCCCAGGTACTCCGTCTTGCGCACCAGGGCCGGGCCGATCCGCCGCTCGCCGAAGACGGGGGCGCCCTCCAGCACGCGCAGGAGCGCGGCGGCCTGCCCCGGCTCGGCGACGTAGAGCTCCGTCGTCTCCAGCACGAAGGGGAGGTAGAGCTGGGCCGGCAGGGGGCGGCGCACGGGCACCAGCGCCACGTAGCCGTCGCTGCCGGCGACGAAGCGCTGGATCTCCTCCGCCGTCTGCCGCCCATGGGCCAGGCGGGCAGTTTCCTCGGGAGACGAGCCCGGCTGCGGGGAAAGGGCGTCCAGCTTTCCCCGCAACGGGCTGTCCGCGGCGACGGCGAAAATCCAGGTTTCGCGGCTTGCGGGGAGACGGACGCGGTAGAGCGCGTAATCCGCCAGGGTGCCGAGGGGGGAGACGCCGATCCACCGCCAATAAGGATCGAAGGTGGCGGCCGAGAGGAACTTGACCCGTTTGCCGAGGGCATTGCCCAGGCGGGTGATGGTGCGGAAGCGCCCCCCTCCCTCCCCTTCCTCCAGAAAGAGGAAGAGGGCGGAGCGGTCCGCCGCGAATTCGGCGGCGTCGCGGCGGAGGAAGCCCCTCTCCCGGGCATGGGCCTCCCACGCCTGGAAGGGGGCGCTGAAGCGCAGCCAGCTCGCCCAGGGGGAGCGGACGGCGCGGGCCGCTCCCCAATCGACCACGGTCTTCCCCGTGGCGTCGGTGCCGGCCGGGGTGACGAGATAGACGGGCGGCGCGGGCCACAGCCCCACGGCATTGGCTTCGTCCGGGAGGCACGGCAGGGGGAGGGCCGCGCCGGCCAGCAGCAGGGCCGCGGCGGCGGTGAAGACCAGGGGTTGCCTCAGCCTCCCCAGCGCGAAGGCGGCGAGGAGCCCCGCGGGCCAGACGCCGTAGACCAGGAACCGCTTGGCGTCGAAGCCGTAGAGGAAGACGAAGAACAGGGTGGGCACGAGCATCAGGGCGAGGCTGAGGAAGAGCGACGGCTTGGCGTGCGCCCGGGGAACGGCGAGCGCTGTACCGGCGGCGAGCAGGAGGATGCCGGGGATCCCCAGCAGCGCGGCCAGGGCATAGAGGTAGAAGGGGACCGAGCCGCCATGGAGGGCCAGGAAGTGCCACTGATCCACGGCGTTGCCCGCCGGTCCCGCCAGAGACTTGGGCTGCAAGACGATCCAGAGCGCCGGGAAGGCCACGGGAGCCAGCACCCCCAGCCAGAGCCAGGGGGAGCGCAGGTCGCGCCGGCGGTGGACGAGCGCCGCCGCGGCGGCCACGGGAGCCCACAGCACCCCCGCCGACTGGGTGAGCGCGGCCATCCCCGCCAGCAGGCCGCTCGCGAGGTCCCACCGCCAGGCCCGCTCCGGCGCCGCCTCGCCGGCACGCAGGAAGCAGGCGGCGGCGAGGAACAGCAGGCAGGCGGCGGGCACGTCCGCCATCACCTGGAGCGAGAGCCCCCCCAGCGAGTAGCTCCAGAGGAGGGCCAGCGCCGCCACGGCGGCCGCGCGCCGGGGGACGAGGAGCGCCGTGCGCCGGTAGAAGACGAGCGCGGTGGCGACGAACAACCCCTGGAGGAGGAGCGGCAGCCAGGAGAGAGCGGAGAGGCGGTGGAGGAGGGCGATGACCAGGGGGAGGAGGGGGGAGCGCCCGGAGTAGCGGACGTCCTCGCCGGCCAGGCGCAGGCCGTTGGCGATCCAGTCGTGCGAGTCGCCGCCGAGGAAGGGATAGGTGAGGTTCAGGTCCGCCGGCATCAGCTCCGGACCGAGCAGGAGCAAGCGCAGGAGGCCGAAAAGCGCTAGAATGAGGAAGAGGGAATCGGGACGGCGCCGCGAAATGCGGCTGGACACTTGCAATGTATGTTGCTCCGGCATAGAATGAGTCCCGTCGTCGCTGTAGTCACCGTTCTCTTTTGGAGGAGAAGGATATGAGATCGAAGCCTGGGTTGTGGCTGATGGCTCTCGTCCTGCTGACCGCTGTGGCCGCCCCTGTGCTGGCCCAGCCTCAGCTCGCGGGCGCCGAGTTCCGCGTCAATGGCACCACCAATTCCGTGCTGCACAATCCGGCGGCGGCTTTCCGGGCCGACGGTACGTCCCTCGTGGTCTGGGAAGATGAGCTGGCCGGTCTGCGGGGCCGCTTCTACGACGGCAACGGCAATCCCGTCGGCGCCGAGCTGGCGCTGGTGGCCAACCAGAAGCTCCCCGGCCTGCCGGCGCACGGCGTCGAGACCATCCGCAAGGACGCCTCGGTGGCGTTCCTGGCGAGCGGTGAGCTGGTCCTCGCCTGGACCGAGGAGCGCGACCAGGTCAGCGCCGACATCCTGTTCGAGAGCCGCCAGGTGATCGACAAGAACGTCTACGCCCAGCGCTTCAGCGCCGCGGGCGCGCCGCAGGGCGCCGCGGCCCGGCTGAACGCTTCGCCGGCCGGCTACCAGAGCCTTCCCAAGGTGCTGGTGCGCGGTGGCGGCCTCGACCCGTTCGTGGTCTGGCAGACCGAGGCCGGGGTCTTCGGCCGCGCCTTCCGGCCGGAGAAGAACAAGGCGGTGGGCAACGAGCTGAGGATCAGCTCGGGCGTCGGCGCCAATCCGGCGATCGCCGCCGACGCGGCGGGGAACTTCCTGGTCTCCTGGGAAGCGGCGGACGCGAGCTCGCAGGGCGTCTTCGGGCGGTTCTACGACCGTTCGGCCACGGCCAAGGGGAGCGAGTTCCGCATCAACTCCACGGTGGCCGGCCTGCAGCGGCGCCCGGCGGTCTCGGCCGTCAAAGGCGGCGGCTGGCTGGCGGTCTGGCAGGGGCAGGGGAGCACCGCCAAGATCTCGCACGTCTACGGCCAGTTCCTGGGCGCCGCCGGCACCTTCGTAGGGCCGGAGTTCCGCATCAGCCAGGGCGTCGGCCCGACGCAGGTCTCGCCCGCCGTGGCCGCGCTCGCCAGCGGTAATTTCTTCGTCGCCTGGACCGACTGGAAAGACCCGTTCCCGATCGGCGTCTTCGGCGTCGAGATCGACCGCCTCGGCAATGCCGTGGGCGAGGAGATGGAGATCAACAGCCGGCCCATCGGCTCCCAGGTGCGCACCGCGCTCGCGGCTTCGAGCGCCACCATCCTCATTCCCTGGGAAGGGTTCACCGACAGCAACTCCCATCCGGGCATCTCCGCCCGCCGCCTCGACTTCTAGGAAAACCCGTCTCGCCGGCGCGGCCCTCCCCGCGCCGGATGAGCCTCACCCCACCCCGCCGTTGGTTGGCGGGGTCTTTTGCGGGTGAATGAAAGCGGTTACAGAAGCCCCGAGGCGTGATCCGCCCAGACCAGGCCGGACATCACCTTGGGGAGGAACCGCGTCGACTTGGCAGGGAGCATCTGGCCGTCCGCGATGGCGGCGGCGAACTCCGCGGGCGCCATGGGCGGCAGCCAGACGCCGGTCCCCAGGTCGCCGGCCGCCACCTGGCTCCACAGCTCGTCCGGGAGAGAGCGGTAGACCACCGTGCCGTCGCTGGAGGCTTCCGCCTGCAGGCCGAGGGCGGGGAGGAGGGTGTCCTGAAAGACCTCCACCGCCAGCCGCGGCGAGTCGAATCGCCAGATCTCGGGGTCGCGCCCCCGCACCCAGACGCCCAGGGCCGGCTGCGGCGCCGCGGCCACGGCGGCGGCGAAGGCGTGGCCGCTCTTGCCGGCGAAGGGCTCGGCTCCGGCGATCACGCCCGCGAGAAGGGAGACGTCGATCGGTTCCTTGAACGCCCGGTGGATGGGATCGATGGTGAGGGCGGGGGAGTCGAGGCTGGTGACCACCGCGAGCTTGGCCGCGGCGGCGGTGTCCGGTGCCGCGTGGTGCGCCTCGGCGAAGCGCTGTCCCACCTTGTAGCGGTGGTGGCCGTCGGCGATGGCGGCAGGGCCGTCCAGGACCTCGCGGTACCTGGCGATGCGGCCGGGATCGTCGATCCGGTAAACCACGTGAGAATGGCCGTCGGCGTCGCGGTAGCGCGCCAGGGGCTCCCGTCCCGCGAGGTCCTCGCGCAGCAGGGCGTCGAGGTGCCCCCGGTCCTCCGAGAGGAGGAGGATGGGCTCTATGTCCACGCGCATGGCTTCGAGCAGGGCGGTGCGATCGGCCAGCGGCTTGTCGAGGGTCTGCTCGTGGGGGCGGATGACCGAGGGGGGCTCGTAGCGCACCAGGCCGAGGACGCCCAGCCGCTCGCCGCCGCCCGCCAGCTCGATGACGTAGGGGTAGAGGGCGGGGCGCGGATCGCGGGCGACGATCCCCGCGTCGAGCCACTTGTGGTGGAGGGCCGCGGCGAAGCGGTAGGGATCGCCCCCCTCGGGCGCCACCGGTTTGCTCAGGTGGACGAACTGGTGAGGCGACTGCGCATGGAAACGGTCGCGCAGCGCATCGTTGATCTGGTCATAGGGCGGCGCGGCCAGCTCCCCGGCCTCCCCGGCTTGCGGCGTATAGTGAATTCCTTGGAAAGCGTACAGGCGCATGCGTTTCTCCCTGGTTGAGTCCCCCTGGGGGGCAGGCGCATTCTACCTTTGTCCGTGCCGGTCCTTGCTGGTCCTTGCCCGTCCGTGTTCTTCTACACCTCCCCCCACAGCCACCCTGCCCGCGCCATGCGCCGCACCACCGTGCGCACGTGGGCGCGATACCCCCGGGTGGTGCTGCCGGGGTGCCACACTTTGGGCGCCGGCAGGCTGGCGGCGAGCTCGGCGGCCTGGCGCTCGGTGAGGCTGGCGGCGGACTTGTGGAAGTAGTGGCGGGCGGCGGCTTCGGCGCCGTAGATGCCGGGGCCGAGCTCGGCGAAGTTCAGGTAGAGCTCCAGGATGCGTCGCTTGCCCAGGTTGCGCTCGAGCTGGCGGGTGAGGAGCGCCTCCTTCACCTTGCGCAGCGGATTGTAGGAGGGGGAGAGCCAGAGGTTCTTGGCGAGCTGCTGGGTGAGGGTGGAGGCGCCGCGGGGGAGCTCTTTGTCGTCCCAGGCGTCCTGCAGGGCGGCCTTGATCTCCGCGTCGTCGAAGCCGTGATGACCGAAGAAGCGGAGGTCCTCGCCGGCCACCACCGCCCGCTTGAGGTGAGGCGAGATGCGCGCATAGGGGACCCACTTCCACTCCACGGGCTTCTTGGCGCCAAAGATCCCCCACCCCTGGTAGTGCGCCATGAAGGCAGTGGTGGTGGGGTGATGGTCCTTGAGGATCGCCACGTTCGGCCAGGTGGCTGCTTCCCACAGGAGCCATGCCACGATCAGCCCCAGGGCGCCGTAGAGCAGCAGCCGCTTGCGGCTCAGGTGGGGCGCCTCGTAGGGGGGAGCGATCATGGAGCCCGCAGATCCTATCAGGAGTCGGCCGCCGAGCCGTCGGGGACCGCCATCTCCCGGGCCATTTTCCGCGCCACCTCGGCGAGCGCCTCCTGCGCGCGCTCGAGCTCGCGTTCCAGTTGCGCGGTGAGCGGAGCGACCTCCTCCGTCCGCGCCGCGCGCACCCGCTCCTCGATGGCGGTGCACAGGGCCGCCACCCGCACGGCGCCGAGGGACCCGCTCCCTCCCTTGAGACGATGGGCGGCCCGCTCCACGTCGGTCCAGCGCCCTTCCGTAGCCAGCCGGCGCAGGTCCGCGAGGTCGCCGGCCGAGCTCGCCGCGAAAGTGCGCACCAGGGTGCCGAGGACGTCCTCGCCCGGCGCCGACAGCTCGCGCAGGAGGCCCAGCGTCTGCGGATCGAGAAGGTCCGTGGGAAGACCGGCGAACCCCACCTCCGGGAGCTTTTCCTCGCTGGGAGGAGGCGGCGGTGAGACGAGAGGCACCGCCGCCGCGAGGGCGGTCGCGAGGTCCGCAACCTGCACCGGTTTGCTGAGGTAGTCGTCCATGCCCCCTGCGAGACAGCGTTCGCGGTCGCCGGACATGGCGTGGGCGGTCATGGCGATGATCCGGGGCTGGGCGCCGGGCTGCTGGCGGATGCGGCGGGTCGCCTCGAGGCCGTCCATCTCGGGCATCTGGACGTCCATCAGCACCACGTCGTAGCGTTGGCGCGACAACGCGGCAAGGACTTCCAGCCCGTTGGCGGCGAGGTCGGCGCGATAGCCGAGGTGCTCCAGCAGGCCGGTCATCACCTGCCGGTTCACCGGATGGTCCTCCGCCAACAGGATGCACAAAGGCGGGCCCGGAGGCTGGCGCGCCGGCCGGGGGAGAGCGGCGGCGGGAAGGTCCGGCGGGCGCGGCGGGCACTCGGCGGCTTCGCCGACGAGGGTGAAATAGAAGGTCGAGCCGCGGCCGACGGCGCTCTCGGCCCAGATCCTCCCTCCCATCAGCTCGGTCAGCCGCCGGCTGATGGCGAGGCCGAGGCCCGTGCCTCCGTGTTGGCGGGTCAGCGAGCCGTCGAGCTGGTGGAAGTCGACGAACAGCCGGTCGAGCTCACCGTCAGGGATCCCGATCCCCGTGTCGGCGACGGCGAAGAGGACCTCGCAGCGGCCGCCGTCCAGGGGCCGGGCGGAGAGCGCGACCCGCACCTCGCCCTGCGGCGTGAACTTCACGGCGTTGCCCAGGAGGTTGAGCAGGATCTGGCGGGTGCGGGCGAGATCGCCCACCAGGGCCGGCGGCGTCCCCGGTGCGATGGTGTGACGCAGGGAGAGCCCTTGTCGCGCCGCCAGGGGGGCCACCGTCTCCAGGCTCTCGGCGACCACCGCCGCGAGGCCGAAGGGCGCGCGCTCGATCTTCACCTTCCCCGACTCCATCTTGGAGAGGTCGAGGATGTCGTTGATCAGCACCAGCAGGGCCTCGCCGCTCGTCCGGATGGTCTCCACGTAGTCCTTCTGCGTCGCCGTCAGGGGAGTGCCGAGGAGCAGGGAGGTCATGCCGATGACGCCGCTCATGGGAGTGCGGATCTCGTGGCTCATGTTGGCCAGGAACTCGCTCTTGGCGCGGCTCGCGGCGAGGGCGTCGTCCTGGGCCAGTTGCAGGGCGGCGGTCCTCTCGCGCACCTGCTCTTCCAGGGTGACGTGCATCCGGTCGAGCTCGTCGTGGACCCGGCGGAAGCGGCTGGAGAGGGCGTAGCTCATCCCCGCCAGCACCACGGCGAAGCCGAAGGGAGGGAGCGAGACGGGGCTCTGCCATGGCAATGCCTGGGGGACGAGCCGGCCGGCGAGGTCCCAGGCTTCGGCGGCCACCAGCGCCAGGCCGCTCAAGGCGAGGATGCGGGCCTCGGCGTTGCCCCGCCAGGTCTCGCGGACGATGAGGAGCACCGCCGCCGCCAGCAGCGGCACCAGCCACACCCCGCGCACGGTCTCGCTGCCGTCCACCAGGCGGAAGCCGGGCCAGAGGCCGACGAAGAGGGCCAGGTCACCGTGCGAGAGCTGATAGGCGCGCAGCAGCGGCGGGATGGGGCGCGAGAAGAAGGTCCAGAGGAACTGGATCGCCAGCAGCGCCGCGGCGTGGCCCGTGAAGTCGCTGGCGCGCACCGCGAGGTCGTACCGGCTGGTGAGCTGGAAGATCCAATACGAGCTGGCGAAGGTGTTGGCGGCGAAGCAGCAGAGGAGGAGGCCGAACCAGAGGTGCTCGACCTCACGCCGGCGGCGGAGGTAGAGCAGCACGTGGTAGGGAGCCGCGGCCAGGAAGAGGACGGCGAGGAGGAGCAGGGGGAGATCGGCCAGCAGGGTGCGGTGCCACGCCAGATCGACGCCGTCTTTCAGGGCCTGGTAGCTGCCGAGGACCAGGGTCTGGCCGACGGCCGCGGCCTGCGGCTCCTCGTCCGCGGCCCAGGCCACCCGCCGCACCCGCAGCGCCAGGGAGAGTCGTCCGTCCGCACCGACCGCCTCCCTCGGCACGCGGAAGACCTCGGGGCGACTGTAAGGGAGCGCCAGACGCCACCCCCCGGAGCTGCCGGCGAGGCGGCCCGCGGCATAGACCTGGTAGGCGCCGAAGATAGTGGAGCGGCCAAGGAGGATGCCGAGCTCGCCGCGGCCGGCGGCGAGCCGTGCCGCCGCGTCCAGGGTCTCCACCCGCCGGAACCAGATTTTGCCGTCGACACCCCGGTAGCCCTGCTCTCGCCAGGTGGCGGGGAGGGGCACCTGCCGCCAGTCCGAGTCGTCGTAGCCCGGGCTCGCCCAGCGGGGGTCGTCGCCGGGCCGCGATTTCCAGAGCTCGGGCCGGGCCATCTCCACGCCGGCTGCCGTGCCCACGGCAGCGGAGAAGAACAGCAAAACCGCAAGCAGCGCCGGTGCGCCGCGGGGGGTTGTCGCCATGGCGATCGTCGCAGTATAGCTCGGAAGCGGGTACCCTCACTCCTCCGCCGCGTCCTTCACCCCGGCCGCACGCAGCACGTCCGCCACGGCCACGTCGTCCGGCAGCTCCTGGATCACCCTGGGGCTCGCGCCCGCCGCGAGCAGCAGGCGGACGGTGCCGGGATAGTCCCCTTCCGGGTTCGGATAGTTGTCGCAGCCGTGCGTGGCCCAGCCGAGCGGTGTGGCGCCGAACTCGTCCTCCACCGCCTCCAGGTCCGCGCCGCGGGCGAGGAGCGCCGCCGCCGTCTCCCGCCAGCCGTGCCAGGCGGCCCAGTGCAGCGCCGTCTGGCCGTGCGCCCCTCGCGTGCTCACCGGCACGCCGGCGTCGATCATGGCGGCGATCGCCGCCGTCCTGCCCTGCTGGCCGAGGCGCACGAACGCCATGCGGTTCTCCAGCGAAAGGTTTTCGAGCAACCCTGGATGATCACCGGTCACGCGCTGCGCAGCGGCGAGGTCTCCCCTGCCGCAGGCGTCGGCGAAACGCTCGAAAGGAGTGACGTCCGTGGCCGCGCCCAGCTCCGCCAGATACGCCGCGGCCTCGTGATGGCCATGCTGCATCGCCACCTGATACGGAGACCGCCCGTCCAAGCGACGCGCGCGGACGTCCGCACCATGGGCCACCATCAGCTCGAGCACGGCGCGTTCGCACCCTTTTTCGATCGCCACGTGAAGCGGCGTGCCGTTGTGTCCCATGACCTCGTTGGGGTCCGCTCCGTGTTCGAGGAGCATGCGGACCCGCTCCAGGCCGCGCTGGTCCGTGGCATGGTTGAGCGCGTTGGTCCGCAGCGGATTGGCACCGCGCGCCAGCAGCAGCTCCAGGCAGCGGGTATCGGCGTGTTCCGTCGAGTGATAGAGCGATTCGTTGTCGTCGATCGTGATACCGCGATCGAGCAGCAGCTCGGCCATGGCGGGGAAATTGGCCACCCCGCAGGCGCCGAGGAGGGCGCCCAGGGGACTCTGCCAGTGATGATCGTTGACGAACGAAGCGTCCGGATCGGCTCCGGCGTCGAGCAACAGCCGTGCGATCTCGAGGAGCCCAGCGGCGCTCTCCCGGCTTTCGCGATGGAACTTCGAATACGTCACGTAAAGCAGCGGCTCGCGTCGCTCGCGGGGGCCGCCCTTCCGCCGTACCCAGTCCGGATCGCGGGCGATCTGCCGTCGTACCGCCTCGGCATCCCCCAGCACCAGGGCTGTATAGACGTCCGCCTGCGCCAGGGCCGGATCACGCGTGAGCATGCGCTTGGCGAAAAGGAACGGCCCTTCGACAGGACCAGGCGACTCGTCCGTCGCGGCCCCAACGAAACGCTTCACCCGGTCGGCGAAAGCGAGGCTCGCCAGCTCCACCTCCTCCTTCAACCGGGGCCAACTGGGAAAGCCATACCGCCGCGCCGTGACCAGTTGGGCGTCGGCGAGGCGGAGGTCCTCCGGCGGCACGGCGGCCTCGGCGTGCTCGGGATGGTGCGCGCGGAGCCACGACAGGGCTTCGCCGTCGCCGGCCCGCCACGCGGCGAGGAGGTCCTTGGACTGCTTGCGGAGCTGATCGAGATTCGGACGAGAAGGCAGGGACAGGGGCATGGAGCCACCTCCTTTCGCAAGCGCCGATTCGTCCGCTTTACCGTCGGCAGAAAGAAGGTGACGACTGTGCGTCAATGGTCACCTGAGAGGTGGGCTCGGCCCTTCCCGCGGACTGGCGGCTGCCCCATCAGCCGGGGCTGATGGTAACGCGGCGGCCACGCCGTCCGCAAGCCCCCTGGCGGTCTTCGGCAGCCTGATGTGACACGCTGGAGAAGGATCGGCTCGCTCTCAAAGGGCTGGATCACTTTTAGAGATGAGGATCTGGGTTCAACCGACAAGCTTCTCCAAGGAGATTCACGATGAAGAGAACAGCTCTGCTTCTCGCCTCCCTGCTGCTGTGTGGCTCCATCGCGTGGGGCGCCTCCCAGCCGGCGGTCAACCCGGCAGCGTCCAACCCCACCACGGTCTCTGCGGACAGCCAAGCCTCCACCCTCCTGGCTGCGATCTTCCAGACGCCCCAGCCCCAGAACGCCGCCACTCCCGTCTGCCTCACCCAGACCCGCTGCTCGAACGGCCTATGGCTCGGGTGCAACGGCTATTCGGACCCCACCGGCTGCGAGACCTACCGCAATTGCGTGGTGTGCGACGGGATCGTCTACCGCTGCCCCAACGGGTTTTGCCCGTACTGATCCTCTCTACCGATGTCGCCTCCCAGCCCGGCGATTCATCGCCGGGCGGACCCTAAACGGCGGTGGGGCGTCGATCGGCAGATCAGCACACGCAGTGCTGGCCGTCGTCTTCTTCGAGATGGCAAACGGGTTCTACACCCCGTTCACACATTTCCTTGGAACGGCGCATCTGCCCCACGCCAAAGTTGGAGGTGCCGGGCAGGTACGTGTCGGGGATGCTGTCACCGTCGGTGTCGACGAGCAGGAAGCCCTGGACCTTGTTGCCGCTCTGCGCCGGTACGCTCTCCCAACGCTGGTTCGGAAGCGGCGGGAACCGCAGGCTCTTCCGGATCTCCAGCGGCTCGGCCGCGAGCCGGCCGACCGGCGTGAACGAGATCTTTATGTTGACGGAGATGGGAGCCAGGAACCGGCCGCCGGCGGCATTCTCCCGGATGATCCGCATGCGGGTGACGGGCTGCTCGCCATATAGACTGACCTTGGCTGTGAACTGGCCGCAGGCCGTCTGGACCGGCGCGATGCTCTCGAAGTTGAGCGAGCGGACCTGCAGGCGGGTCTGGGCCACCCCGTTCTTGTTGAACACGGCGTCATCGAGACGCTGGACGATGGTGTCGGTCTTCTCCAGCGCCCCGGGGACGTTAGTGGCGACGGGAACTCCCTTGAAGCCGATCCGGCCCGTGAACGGCTCCGATTTGTTGCAGAAGAATCCGGCAGGAATCGGGGTCTTCGAGAAATCGGCGTGGGTGGATCCATTTTCAACTGTACGCCACAGATCGATCCCGTTGTAGATCACGCGGTCTGCAGCAAATGCCGGGAACGCCAGCAGGGCTGTCAGCAGGACTACCAGACACACTAGGAGCCTTTTCATAGACCTCTCCTCGTCAAGGGAGTCGCGAAAAATTTCGGATCTCCTAATGCACTGGTGCGCGGTAGCGCCGTTCCCGAGTCGCGGGGGTTGAGAGGGCCGCCGGATCGCTCGCGACACGGGTCTCAATGTAGCGCCCCAACCGGCCCGGGAGCCGGACAATGGCCGGAAGAAAGGGGGTCCTTTCCTGAGAGAGACGGCCTACGGGGAACCCTACAAGCCCTGAAAGCCAACGTCAGACTACAAAATGGACATCACCGCTCGTCAGCGTTACGCTACGGACATGGCTAGAAGGGCCAGACACAGCAGGAAGGTCGAGATGGATCTCGAGGCCACCCCTGAAGCCTTGCGTGCCTACCGCAAGAGCGACCCCAATTTCGAGCAGGCGATCGCGGACTACGTCGACGCGGAGGCCTCGCTGAAGGAGGATCCGGCAGAAGGGCAGAGAGCGGAGGATGGATCGTCCCGTCCCAGGGTCTGAGTTGATCGGGCCGGCATCTCCGCCTCGGAGACGCCCCGCCGGTATCGTGACGTAAACGGTATGGTAACGGGTCTGGGGCGTCTCTACGGACCCGTTTCCGCCATGGCCCAAGGTCGAGATTCCGGGGACGTTTCAAATTCTCCATAGACGTCCTTGGAACCTTTACCGTTGGTTTGTCTCGCCAACGGCCCGTAGAGACGACCCAGACCCGTTACGGTTCCCTTCGGAGGCTATGGACGGCGGGTCGTCTCCGCGGCCGAGGCCGCGATATTCACAGTTACTCTGTGCCGACCGCCCTGGGTTGCGGGTCCGACGGTCCGTTCTTCCCTTCTCGAAGGTACCTGGTAAAGTCCGTGTTGGGCGGAGTATGCCCCAGTTGGCGCAACAGCGTCGCAAGCTGGCCGCGGTGATACGTCGAGTGGTTGACTACATGCCGTATCAGTTGCCCGAGCGGATGCGAAAAGGCCAGTCCGTCCGGCGCGCGGTACGATACCGCTACCTCCAGATCCGCATCCGTCAGTGGAGCCAGGAACGAGGTGCGCTCCGCCTCTACGGCTGCGAGTTGGACCTTGAGCTCAGCCAGGGTCGGCTTGTCTGCCCAGGCTGGCATAGATTTAGGGCTGTCGCCCAGCCACCGGCGCAGCCAGATCCACTCCACTGCGACGATGTGAGCCAGGGTGGCGCTGATCGACGGGAAGCTACTCGCTGCAAGGGCCTCGCGCTGCTCCTGCGTCAGGGCCTCCGCCGCACTGAACATCAGCGCAGTGGCCCAGGATTCATAGCCGAATAGCTCTCTAGCCTCGCCGGTCGTCATCTCCACCCTCTGGTCCGAGTCTACTCCCTGATTTGGCCCATGCCCTGGTACAATCGCCTCATCTCTGTGTGAGGAAGGACGACGCTGCGATGACCGACATCCAGAGGATCGACAACATCCCCGCGCTCGACGCGCTGATCACGCAGTCGAACGAGACTCCCGTGTGGCTCTTCAAGCACAGCCTCACGTGCGCCGTCTCCAGCCACGCCTGGTCCGAGTTCCAGCGCTTCGCCGCCGAGAACCCGCCGGGCGGACCCGTCTGCGCCGTGATCGAGATCCAACTCGCCCGCTCCGTCTCGAACGCCGTGGCCGAGCGCACCGGCATCCGGCACGAGTCGCCCCAGGTCTTCCTCCTCCGCCAGGGGAGCGTCGCCTGGCACGCCAGCCACTATGGGATCAGCCGCGACGCGCTACGACGCGCTTGAGGGAAGGCGGCCGCGGAGCTCGGGAGCCAGCCGCGCCGTGACCTTGCGCACGGCGTTGGCCATCGAGGTAATGCGCTCCAAGGCCTTCCAAGCCGCCTGGACGTCGGCAGGCCGGTCTTCGAGCAGCACGTCCAGAAGGTTGCCGGCCTGGCGGAGGTCTTTCGCCGCCTTGGTCTGCTCGGACACGGAGCGCCGGCTCGAGATCCACAGCTTGTGAAACGCGAAGCGCGCCGGATGCGGGACGTTGACGAGAACGCCCGAGCCGCCGACGACCACCGCCTGGGCCGTTCCCTCGATGAGATAGTCCAGGTGACGGAGAGGCTGAGCGGAGACCCCCAGCGCCGGCAGCGAGACAGGTTGGCTGGAGTCCGCACCCAAGAGAGGCGTCAGGAAATCGACCCTCAGCTCCCGCCCGCGGATCTTGAAGGAGGTGCTCGGTTCTCTGGGATCGAGCCCGGGCACCGCAAAGAAGCCCATCCCCGAGCCTGTGAGAGAACGCTCCACGTCCACCTTTCCCGCTTCCTGCGACAGAGCGATGCCGATCGCGCGATCCTGAGCGACGTCCACGTCCTGAGTCCGCAGGGCCTGCTGATCGAAGCGAACACCCAGCATGTTGCCGTAGACCAGGAACGCCTGCGTCCCCACCAGGACGCCTCCCATGCGGAAGACTCCGGATTCGCCGAGGAGCGAGAGCACTTTCACGATCTGCGCGCTCTCCGTCACGGCGCCGCCCGCCGCCAGCATGCCACACAGGCGGGCCCGCTGGGCCTCGTCCACCGTCATTCGGGCGCGGGCCTCCCGCACCTGCTCCATCCAGGCGAGCAGCGCAGGAGACTCCCGGCCCAGGTAGTGCTGGCGCCGCCGGTCTCCCTCTGCCCGCTGGAGGTACCAGTAAATGCCGCCCTTGATCGTCTTGGAGACGAAGACGCCCTGAGGCGCCTGCAGCAGCGCCGCTTCGGCTTCCGCCTGAATCGACTGGTCCAGCAGCTCGGCGTAGAGCGTCTGGACGGACTCGGAAAGGCGTTGGAAGGGCACGGCGAGCTCTCCTCCTGGTGGTCAGTTATACGCCGGATTGGAATCGTAGCGTATAACTGCCCCGGCCGGGCCCCATAGTTCCTCGGTTTGGCATGCCAGATCAGAGCGCCCCCCCGCCCAAGACCCTCACCCCTGCCCCTCTCCCGACCACCCCATCCCCCTCCCCGGGAGAGGGGTACCTGACCGAACCGTTTTTGCTGTTGGGTGGGGGCTCCCTCTTCTCCCGTTGAGGGGGGAGGGAGGGGGCGGGAGAAGAGGGCCGGGGTGATGAGGGTCTTGGGCGGGGGAAGCCCGGCTTGGAGAAGACGCCCCCTAAAACCGCCGCTTGTCGATCCCCAGCCGCTTGATCCGCGACTCCAAAGTCGTCGCCGGCACGCCCAGAATCGACGCTGCGCCACCGGCCCCGGAAACCCGCCCCTGGGCCTGCGTCAGGGCTTCTTCGATTTGCTGCCGCTCCTGCTCCCTCAGACCCACAGGGAGCGAAACGGCGCGGCTCGCGGAGACCGGGCCGCCGGTGGCCACCAGCGGCTCGTCCACCCGCAGCACGGCTCCTTCCGAGAGGATGGTGGCCCTTTCGATCACGTTTTGCAGCTCCCGCACGTTCCCCGGCCAGGAGTAGGCGAGGATGCGGTCCATGGCGCTCTTCTCGATGCTTTCGAAACGCTTGCCGAGCCGCGCGGCGTAGCGGGCCACGAAGTACTCGACGAGGATGGGGATGTCCTCCCGCCGCTGCCGCAGGGGCGGGATCTCGATGGGGAAGACGTTGAGGCGGTAGAAGAGGTCGCTGCGGAACGTTCCCTCGGCCACGGCCTGCGACAGGTCGCGGTTGGTGGCGGCGATCACCCGGGCATCCGTGGCGATGGGCTGGCTGCCGCCCACGCGCTCGAACGTGCCTTCCTGGAGCACCCGCAACAGGGTGGCCTGCACCTCGGGGGGGAGCTCGCCCACCTCGTCGAGGAAAATGGAGCCGCCGGCCGCGAGCTCGAAGCGGCCGACGCGGCGCTGGAGGGCGCCCGTGAAGGCCCCCTTCTCGTGGCCGAAAAGCTCCGAGGCGATGAGCGAGGCCGGCAGGGCCGCGCAGTTCACCGCCACCAGAACCCGGTTCGAGCGCGGCGAGCGGCGGTGGATGGCGCGGGCGATCAGCTCCTTGCCCGTGCCCGTTTCGCCGGTGATGAGCACCGTGGCCTCCGTGCCCGCGACCTTGTCCACCCGCGAGAGCGTGTCGCGCAGGGCCTGGGACGAGCCCACGATCTCCTCGAACATGCTGCGTTCGTCGATCTCCTGGCGCAGGGCGAGGTTCTCGGCTTGGAGCTGGCGGCTCAAGCGCGAGATCTCCTCGAAGGCCAGGGCATTGGCCACGGCTGCCGCGATGGGACGGGCCACGGCCTCGAAGACCGCCACCTCGTGCGGGGGAAACGGTCCCGCGGTGCTGCGAGTGAAGGACATCGAGCCCACCAGCCGGTCGCGCATCTGCAGCGGCACGCGGACGTAGGAACGAACGCCGGCCGCCAGCAGCCGCGAGTCCTCGGGGAACCGGGTCTCCCTCGTCAGGTCTTCGCAGACGTAGGCCTGGCCCGTGCGCCCCACGTGCTCGGTGCCTGAACCGGCGAGAGCCACCCGTGGCTTGAACTGCGGGCTCATCTGCTCCACTGGAACGTGGAGCCAGCGGGCCACCACGTCGGCGAAGGAGTCCCCCTGCCGGCGCTCGACGCCCTGGATGTAGAGGGCGTGGGGAACGAGGAAGTCGCCGTCCACGGTCGTCACGCTCACCCCGCCGACGTGGATCGACGGCTCCAGGGCATGGGCCACCGCCTCCAGCACGGCGGCCATTTCGAGCTGGGAGTTCGCGGCCTCGGAAACTTCCAGGAGGAGGCGGTACTTGTCCTCGGCGGTCAGAGCCTGAGCGGGGGCCTCCTCCATGCGGGAGATCCTACCGCGACTGGCCCGTCACTTTCGCGAACCCTTCCTTGAACTGGCGCATCCAGTTCTTGGGCACCGAAAAGCCGTGCCCCACCTTGTGGAGCCAGACCAGCTCGCCGTTCTCGACCTTGGAAAGGTAGGTGCGGGTGTCCGCCGGCGTACAGATCTGGTCGATGTCCCCTTGGAACGCGAGCCACGGATCGGTGAGCGGAGCGGGCTGGAAATCCACCCCCTTGCCGTGGGGATCGCGGATCCAGGAGGCCTCGCGCCCCTTGCAGATCGGGTGATTGACGATCAGGTCCGGGCAGAACCCGAGGGAGAGCCCGCCGCGGTAGGCGTGGGCCGGCGCCTGGGCCATGGCGGCGTAGACGATGGTGGCACCCGAGGAGTAGCCCACCAGCACCGGCCGCACCCGGTCGGGATAGCCGAATTTCTTCTCGATGGCCTTGCCGAGCTCGGCGAAATCGGTCCCTGGGTCCCAGCACTTGTCGGGATTGGCGGTGGAGGACTTCATGTAGTGGCGGATGTCGACGCCCGCGACGAGGGCGTCCATGCCGGCCAGCTCGCGGGCCATGTCGACGACGCCGAGGTTCCAGCCGCCGTCACCCGAGATGAACAGGGCGACGTGGGCCGGGCGGGGAGTCTGGTGGTAGATCGTGACCAGGCCGAAAGGTTCGAGGGTCATGGTCTCCTCCACCGCAACGGCGGGGGAGACGAGAGCGAGGACGAGGAGGCTGACGAGGAGAAACGGCTTCATAGGGCGGACATTGTGCACCAAAGGCCCGGGAGCAGTGAAACCGAGTAGCGGATCTCCGCCTCTCCGCTCCCGCCGCCGTCCGCGCCGGCTTCAGGATGGCTTCAGGATGGCCTCTGCAATGGGACCGTAGTTCTTGCCCACGATGTGATTGCCCGGCCGCACCACGAGGCGCGCCCGGCCGGCGGGGAGCTTGAGGCAGAGAGTCCGCCCCTTTTCCGTCTCGCCGTAGGCACAGAGGATCTCCTTGCCGTGGAGCTTCTCGATCTCGGGCAGCACCGGCCGGCTCTCGGGAGAGGGCTTGCCGAGCCACTCCGAGGGGTGGAAGCGGAAATCGGCCGATTCGGAGGGCCCCAGCAGGGCGACGAGAGACACCCGGTCCATCAGGTCCGGGGGGAGGCGGGACGCCAGGAAGGGCATGACGTCGGCGCCGAACGAGTAGCCGATGAGGATGACCTTCTCCTTGTGCCAGAGGGGGAGGTAGTGGCGCAGGATGCGTTCCAGGTCCTGCGCCGCCCGGTTTGGCTCCCGGTGCTTGATGAAGTAGCGGAGCGAGTTCCATCCCACGACGGGAACTCCCCCCTTGGCCAGGGCTTTCGCCAGCCCCTTGTCCGTCTGCGCCCAGCCGCCGTCGCCGGTGAGGAGGACGGCCATCTCCTCCCGGCCGGGGACCTTGGAGGGAACTGCTACGAGAGGGAGGTTGTCCACCTTCGGCAAGGCGGCGGCAGCCGGCGGAGTCTCCGCGGCGAGACCAGGCAGGGAGAGAAGACCAAGGGCCAGGACGAGTATCGGGAGCGGGCAGCGGTTGAGTCCTGCGTTCATCGGGGAAGGATACCGCGGCTTGGCGGGGCGCGCACCAGAGCTTTCCCCCCAAGACCCTCATCACCCCGGAGGCCGTTGGTATCCTTCTTGCGGAGTCTTCAGCGAGGAGGACGTCTGGCCATGGAAATCCTGCCCAACCCTCACAGCCATCAACCGGGTCTCCTGATCGCCATCGGCGGCGCGGAGGACAAGACGCGCGAACGCGTCATCCTCAACTATTTCCTGGAGGCAGCGGGCGGCGCCGACGCCAATATCGTGGTGCTCGCCACCGCTTCGGAGTCGCCCGAGACGGGGGAGCGCTACGCCGACCTCTTCCTCGCCCTGCGCGCCGAAACCGTGGAGGTGCTGAAGATCGAGACCCGTACCGATGCCATGGAGGCGGGCGCCGAGGCTCACGACCTGCTGGAATACGCCACCGGCCTGTTCATCACCGGCGGCAGCCAGCTCAAGCTCTCCTCAGCGTTGGGCGGCACGGAGATCGCCGAGACCATCCGCCGCCGCCACACGGCCGGGATGGTGGTGGCTGGCACCAGCGCCGGCGCGGCCCTCCTTTCCGAGCACATGATCGCCTTGGGGGAGAGCGGCTCGACGCCGCGCCGCCGGCTCGTCCACCTGGCGAAAGGGCTGGGATTGGCGCCGAATCTCGTCATCGACCAGCATTTTCGCCGCCGCGACCGCCTCGGCCGCCTCCTGACGGCTCTTTCTTACAATCCCGCGCCCCTGGGGATTGGCATCGACGAGGATACCGCGGCGATCTTGAGCGGCGCGGGCGAGCTCTCGGTCCTCGGCGCCGGAGCCGTGATGGTGGTGGACGCCTCCCAGATGCGCTTCACCGACAGCCACGCCGTCCATCGCGGCCAGCCGGTGGCCATGATGGGGCTGCGGCTCGATTTCCTCACCACCGGCTGCCGGTATGACCTGCATCGCCGGATCGCCATCGCGCCGCCGTCGCACATGATCCACCTGGCGGATCCCCTGGAGCGCCGTTCGCCCTCCCGGCCGCCGGTGCATCGAGTGGAGGAAGAAGTCGCCGTCGGAGGCGAGACCGACGGCGAGTAAGTGGCACACCGATTGCTGTTCGCTTCTGGCGTGAACCGAGCCCGGAATTTCTCCGCAAACTCGCACAGGAGGCTGTTCACGTCATGAGAGTCCTCGAAACCCGGATCTATCGCGGCCCCAATCTCTACGCCCTCTGGCCCATCATCCGGCTGCGTTTGGACCTTGGCGAGCTGGAGTGGTTCCCTACGGTCAAGCTGCCGGGATTTGCCGAGCGACTGGTGGACCACATCCCGACTCTCAACGAGCACACTTGCTCCTATGGAGTGCCCGGCGGTTTCGTGCGCCGCATGAAGGAGGGCGAAGGCACCTGGCTGGGGCACGTCCTGGAGCACGTGGCGATCGAGCTGCAATGCCTGGCGGGCACGCCCGTCACCTTCGGCAAGACCCGCGGCGCCGGCCTGCCGGCGGGGCAGTATCACGTCGTCTACAGCTTCGGCGAGGAAGCGGTGGGCCTGGCCGCGGGCGAGCTCGCCATGCGCCTCATCCATCATCTCCTTCCTTCTGGGATGGAGGCCCATGATCCCGCGCCGCTCGATTTTCAGGCCGAATTGAAGGCGCTGACCGAGCTGGCGCGCCGGCAGAGCCTGGACCCTTCCACCGCCGCGCTGGTGAAGGCCGCCGAAAGCCGGGGCATCCCCTGGCTCCGCCTCGACGAGGACGCGTCGATCGTGCAGCTCGGTGCCGGCAAACGTCAACGGCGCATCCATGGTCCGCTCACCAGCGAGACGAGCCACCTCGCCTCGAAAATCGCGGCCGACTGGCAGCTCACGCACCGCATTCTCGACAAAGCCGGACTGCCCGTGGATTGCGAAATCCCGGGCAAGGAATACCGCATCCTGGTCGTGGGCGGAGCCGTGGTGGCGGTGGCCGAGAAGCTTCCAGGCCAGAAAGCCATGGACCGGACGGAAGCTCTGCACGAGGACGTCCGAATCATGGCGGAGCGCGCCGCCGCCGCTCTCGGTCTCGACGTGGCCGGTTTCGATTTCATTACGCCCGACGTCTCGTGCAGCTTCCAGGACGTGGGCGGCGCGATCGTGGCCGTCCATGCCGAACCCGATCTGGGCCTGCATCTCGGTCCCCAGGACGGGACGCCGAGAGACGTGGCTGGACCGGTGATCGAACGGCTCTTCCCGCCGGGCTCGCCATCGTCGATTCCGGTCGCCGCCATCACCGGCTCTTTCGGCAAGACCACCACCGCCCGCATGGTGGGGCACGTCCTGAAGCTCGCCGGCCATACGGTGGGCATGGCGACCTCGGACGGGGTTTCCATCGGCGGCAAGCCCACCCTGCGGGGGAACATGACAGGACCCTATTCCAGCCAGCTCGTGCTGCGTGATCCGTCGGTCGACGCTGCCGTACTGGAGACGGCGGACAGCGGCATCCTGCACTCGGGGCTCGGCTGGCGGCAGTGCAGTGTCGGCGCCGTCCTGAACCTCGCGGCCGGCGCCAAGGAGGAGGTCGCCCGGGCGCAGCAGGTGGTGGCCGAGGTGGCGCAGGGCTTCTGCGTGCTCAACGCCGACGATCCGCGGGTGGCCGCGATGGCCGGGAGCAGCCCGGTGGAGCCCATCTGGGTGACGCTGGACCCGGGCAACGAGCGGGTGCGGCGCCACGTTCGCAAGGGCGGTCGTGCCGTGGCCCTGGAGCCGGGGATCAACGGCCGTCTCCTGGTGCTCTACCAGGGCGAGGAGCAGATCTCGCTGGCTTGGGCGCGGCAGATTCCCGCCACGGCGGGGGGGCCGCACAACGTCCAGAACGCGATGTTCGCCGCCGCCATCGCCAGCGGGCTGGGAGTGGACGTGCGGTTCATTCGCGAGGGTCTGCGGAGCTTCACGATGGAATCCCTGGCGGCTCCCTTCGGGGTGGAGCTTCAGCCGCGGCGGAGGGCGGTGGGGTAGAGCCGATCATTTTTCATCGGACGGATCCGTCGGATCGGTCGGATCCCCTCCCAGGCGATTGAGGAGGGCCATCACCTCGTCCCGTTGCGTGTGAGTGAGGAGCACCAGCAGGTCCCCCGGCCGCGCCCAGGCGAGGGCCTCCTGGGCCCCTTCCAGCTCTGTTGCTGCCATTGCGACGCTCTCGGGTGGGGCGCCGAGGCTCATGAATTCGTCGCGCAGCAGCTTGGGGATCTCTCCCGCAGCCCGGCCGCGGAGCATCTCGGGCAGCTCTTTGACGACGATCCGGTCCGGCCGGAGGAGCCAGGCGGCGCGGGCCAGGTCGCGAATCGCCTCGTCGTCCCGGTCTCCTGCCTGTCCCAGGAGGAGCAACCGGCGCTCTCCCGGCAGGCTCTTCGCGAGAGCCACGATGGCGGCCATGCCGTGCGGGTTGTGGGCGTAGTCGAGAAGCACGTGGACGCCCCCCAGCTCCATCCGCACGCCACGGCCGAGGTTGACCGTGAGGCTGCGGAGCCCTTGGGCAATGGCGGCCACCGGCAATCCGGCCGCGGCCGCGAGACCCATCGCTCCCAGCGCGTTCGCCACGTTGTGCCGCGCCGCTCCGCCCAGCGTCAACGGGATCTCCTCGGCGCGGACCACGGCCGTGCGCTCGCTTCCACGGGCCAGCACCAAGGCTCCATCTTCGAGGAAACAGGCGTCCCCGCCGGCGGCGAGGTGAGCTCGCACCAGCGGGCTCGACGCCTCGAGGCTGAACCAGGTGATGGGCCTCGCGAGTCGGCCGGCTGCCGCGGCCAGCAGAGGATCGTCGGCGTTGAGGACGATGCGCCCCCCTGGGCGCACGCCCTTGGCGATCACCAGCTTGGCCTCGGCCAGCGCAGGGAGGTCGAGGACGCCGAGCTCTCCGAGATGATCCGCGGCGATGTTGGTGACGAGGGCGCCCGCCGCGCCGGTGACGGCGAGGCCCCGGCGCAGCATGCCGCCGCGGGCCGTCTCCAGGATGCCGACCTCCACCCGCCGGTCGCGCAGTAGCGTTCGGGCGCCGCCGGGACCGGAAAAATCCCCCTGCTCGATGATCTCGCCGCTCACCTCGATGCGGTCCGTGGAAGTGATCCCGGGGACCTTTCCCGCGGCTTCGGCGATAGCCCCCAACAGGCGCACCGTCGTCGTCTTGCCGTTCGTCCCCGTCACCATCAGCACCGGCACGTCGTGGACGGCGTTCCAGTCGACGTCCGCGGGCGCCGGCAGCGCGTCCGTGGGCCAGGTGAGCGATCCCGTTCCCAGCCCCACCGAGACCTCGCGGTCGTCCCAGAGCAAGGCGACCCCGTGGGACGCCGCGGCGTCGCGCAAGGCGAAGAGGGCGGGATTTGCCTCTTGGGCGATCTTCATCTGCAGCTCCGCCGCCGCCTGGGCCAGGTCGGGCTCGGGCTCTCCCTTCAGAGCCGCTTCCGCCGCCGCCCAAGCCCATTCGTTGACCTCCGTGGCGGGGTAGAGGACGTCAATGGGCGCCGAGATCGCGAGGCTCGCGCCGCCCTGGAAGCGCCGCGCCGCGATTTCCTCCCCCGGCCAACCGACCGAGGCCAGAATGCGCCGCACGCTCTCCCGCCAGGCCGCCACGGCCTTCTCGGCCTCTTCCGGCGCCAGCGACACCTCCAGCACCGCCCCCGCCCGGTCGAGGAGGAGGTTCGGTCCCGTCAGCCGTCGCGAGTCGAGGAGCTTCATCCGGATCGTTGCCAAGGGCCTCTTCGGAGCGGGAAGAGTAACAGAGGGAGCCCTTCCCCACGTGCGCGCCCTGTGGCAAGATCGCCAGGAAAAAGCCGGAGGATCGGAGGGTATGGCACGCGGCTGGGAAAGCAAGTCCGTCGAATCTCAGCAAGACGCCAAATCCTACTCGGAGCGGCGGGAAGGGATGACCCCCGAGCAGCGTCAGCGCAAGCTCAAGCGCGAGAGCGTCGAGCTTTCCCGCCGCCGGGTGCTCCAGGAGATGGCAACCACCCGGTCGCCGGTGCGCCGAACGTCTCTCGAGCAGGCGCTGGCCTTCCTGGACCAGCAGATCGCGGAGCTTGCGGACGAGAAGCCTCAAGCCTAACCCAAGGAGGGAGCCCATGACGCGTCGCGAATTCCTGGGAGCTGTAGGTGGGCCGGCCGCGCTGGGCGTGGCCGCGGTGCTCGATCCGCTCGGTGTGAGGACGGCCTTGGCCAAGGCGGCGGAGATCGCGGGATCGGCCGCGGACGTGGCCGGCGACGAGCCGTTCTGGTTCGAGATCCAACAGGCGTTCACCATCGACCGCAGCGTGATCAACCTCAACAACGGCGGCGTGAGCCCATCTCCTGCCACGGTGCAGGCGGCGCAGAAGCGGCATCTCGATTTTTCCAATTCCACGCCGCCGCCCGTGGCCTTGTGGGAAGTGCTGGAGCCGCAGCGGGAGACGGTGCGCCAGCGGCTGGCACGGACCTTTGGCACGGACGGCGAGGAGGTCGCCCTGGTGCGCAACGCCTCCGAGGGGCTGCAGATCTGCCAGCTCGGCTTCGACCTCCAGCGCGGCGACGAGGTGCTGACCACGAACCAGGACTATCCGCGGATGATCGCCACCTTCGAGCAGCGGGCGCGCCGCGAGGGAATCGTGTTGAAACAGTTTTCGCTCCCCGTGCCCGCCGAGGACGACGACGAGGTGGTCGACCTCTACCGGCGCAACATCACGCCCAAGACCAAGCTCATGCTGGTGTGCCACGTGATCAACCTGACGGGGCAGATCCTGCCGGTGAAGCGGGTCGTCGAGCTGGGGCGCGAGCGAGGGATTCCGGTGATCGTGGACGGCGCCCATTCCTTCGCCCATTTCGATTTCGATCATGCGGACCTCGGCTGCGATTATTTCGCCACCAGCCTGCACAAGTGGCTGTTCGCGCCGCACGGCACCGGCATGCTCTACGTCAAGCGGGAGAAGATCCGCGGCCTGTGGCCGATGATGGCGGCGCCCGCCGCCATGGCGGAGGACGTCCGGAAATTCGAGGAGATCGGCACCCATCCCGCGGCGCAGAACCTGGCGATCGCCGAAGCGCTCACCTTTCACGAAGGGATCGGCGCGCGGCGCAAGGCCGCCCGCCTGCGCCTGCTGCGCGACCGCTGGGCCGTGCGCCTGGCGCGTCACGAGCGGGTGCGTCTCCACACCAGCCTGAAGCCCGGCAAATCGTGCGGCATCGCCAATGTCGAGATCCTGGGCGTCGATCCTTATGCGCTGTCGACGCATCTCTGGAAGCAGCACCGCATCCTCGCGACGCCGATCGTCCACCCCGAATTCCGTGGCCTGCGAGTCACGCCCAGCGTCTACAGCACGCTCGCGGAGATCGATCAGTTCAGCGAGGTGATGGAGAGGATCGCGGAGAAGGGGATCCCGGCGTGAGGAGCGCCGGCTGATCCGCATGCGGCCTGGGGAATGGGAGGAGCGCTGGAGCCTTGCGACGCGCATCGCGTTTCGCTTTTTCTTCTCCTATTTCGTCCTCTTCTTCGTCACGGGGTGGCTGGATCTGGTCCCGTTCACCGGTCCCCTCATCAAGCAGTACGACGCGCTCTGCCTGGCCGTGGTGACGTGGCTCGAGGCGCACGTCGTCCACACGGGTTACGAGATCTACCTGCTCGAAGGTTCCGGGGGAATCAGCAACACGCCTTTCGGCACGATCCTTTTCTTCTTTTACGTTGCCTTGGTGGCCGTGGCCACGGTGGTGTGGTCGATCCTGGACCGGAAAAGGGCTCACTATGCGCGGCTCCAGCCGTGGCTGCGCCTGCTGCTGCGCTTCATGCTCGGCGTCATCATGATCCATTATGGGGTGATCAAGCTGATTCCCTACCAGATGACGGCCCCGCTGCCGCTTTACGTACTCACGCAGCGGGTGGGCGACTTGCCTCCCATGCGATTGCTGTGGATCTTCATCGGAGCGTCGCCGGCGTACGAGTCCTTCACCGGGCTGGCCGAGCTTCTGGGTGGAATGCTGCTGCTCCTGCCGCGGACGGCGTTTCTGGGTGCCGTGCTATGTGTTGCGGACATGGTGATGGTCGTCATGCTGAACCTTTGTTACGACGTGCATGTGAAGCTTCTTTCCATGCATCTTCTGGTCATGGCGCTGGTGCTGGTGGCGCCGGACGCGCGCCGGCTGGCGGATTTGTTCCTGTTCAACCGCCGGGTGGAGCCTGCCGTGGAACGGCCGCTTTCCTGCCGCCGCTGGCTTCATGTGTCGCTCCAGACGTTCGTGCTGCTCTATGGCCTCTATACCGTCGTCGCTGGCTTGCGGGACGCCTACAAGAAGTACCAGACGTTTCATCCGCCGCGTCCGCCGCTGTACGGCGTCTGGCGGGTCGAGGAGTTCGTAGTCGACGGCAAAGCCGTGCCCTATGCCGCCAATCCCGAGAGATGGCGTACCGTGACCTTCCTCGAACCGGGATCGGTCACCTTGGAACGGGTGCTGGGACCGAAGAAACCCTACAAGCTCGATCTGGATCTGAAAGGGAAAAGGTTGAGGCTGGGGGCGCCGCCCGCCTGGCAGGCGGATTTCGCGCTCCAGCGGCCGGAGCCGGGCGTGTTGATCCTCGATGGGCCGGCGGATGGCCACTCCACGCACGTCAAGCTGCGCAAGATGCCCCTCCTCGCCCAGCGCCTCCGCTGGTTCTTCGACCTCCCCAAGGACCAGCGGTAAGCAGGCCTGGGTCCTACGCGGGGCAGAAAAGCGGGCAGCCGCTGCCGCAGAAGCGGGCACAGGCGTTGCCGCTCTGGCAACAGGCTGCCTGCGGGCGCCCCTCGTCGATGCAACTGAAGTAGATGTCCGGGCAATTGGCCTGCCAGCATGGCATGTTGCAGCCGGCTGCGTCGGCGACGCCTACAGCGCCGGGAAGGAGAGAGACGACGAAGGCGAGCACCAGGAGCAGGAGGGGAAGTCGGAGGTTCTTGATCGTTCGAGGATTCACTGGGATCTCCTTACCGTTGAGATTTCCTTTCGCCGCGTTGCATCAGCGCTCCCGGCCCGTTCCCGAGCAGTATAGAGGATGCTTTCGAAGCTCTCAAGAGCGCTGCGGCTTGGCTTACCGTGCTAGAGTGCCGCCTCGGGAGGCGGCATTCGATGCACGACGACGAACAGGCGATCCGCGACCTCATTGCCACCTGGCTGCGCGTTTCGGCGGAGGGAGACGTGGCGCAACTGGCCGGCCTCATGGCGGAGGACGTGGTGTTTCTGGTGCCGGGGCAATCTCCCATGCGGGGAAGGGAAGCCTTCCTGGCGGCTTTCCGGGCGGGAGCCGGGCAGTATCGCATCGAGGGACACTCCGAGGTCGAGGAGATCGAGGTCGCAGGCGACCTCGCATACTGCTGGACCCGGCTCTCGGTGACGGCCCATCCCCTGCATGAGGGATCGCCGACCCGGCGCTCGGGCAATACCCTTTCCATTCTGCGCCGGAAGCCCGAAGGGGGCTGGGTGCTCTTCCGCGACGCCAATCTGTTGACGGTCGAGCCCGCGGGCTGAAAGGACCGGCGTGGGAGAGCGGGCGGTACGGATCCTCGCGATTTCGGGCAGCCTGCGGGCCGTTTCCGTGAACACGGCGGTGCTGCGGGCTGCGCAGGCCCTGGCGCCCGAGGGCGTCGAGGTCATCCTCTATGAAGCTCTCGGCGAGCTTCCACATTTCAATCCCGATCTCGAAGAGCACGAGCCGGCGGCGGTGACGGGCTTCCGCGTCCAGGTGCGCGCGGCCGATGGCCTGCTGATCTCCAGCCCGGAGTACGCGCACGGCGTGCCGGGCGTATTGAAGAACGCCCTCGACTGGCTGGTCGGAGGCGAGGAATTCATCGACAAACCCGTCGCCCTGCTGAACGCGACGCCGCCGGGCGAGTATGCGCAGGCCTCCCTCACGGAGACGGTCAGGGTGATGTCCGGACGCCTGGTGCCGGAGGCCTCCATTGCCGTGCCTCTGCGCGGCAGCAAGCTCGATGCGGAGGGCATTGCCGCACGCCCGGAGATCGCAGCCTCCCTGCGTGCGGCCCTGCGGGCCTTTGCGGACGCCATCAGGCTCGACGAATGAGTCTCAGGATGAAGAGGAGGACGACGGCGCCTATGAAGGCCACGAAGATGGTGCCTGCCAGTCCTCCGAAGGGTGTGTGCCAGTGCATCTGGCGGAAGATCCAGCCGCCGATGAAGGCGCCGACGATGCCGATGATGATGTCGCCAACGATCCCATAGCCGCCCCCGACGACGAGCGACGCCAGGACGCCGGCTACCAAGCCGATGATGATCCAGGTCAAGATTTCCATTGCCCGCGATTCTCCGTGAGAAGGCCGGACCTCCGGCCGGGTTCGGTGCTTCTACGACCGTCGTGCTGGATCATGCACGTCGTATGCCTGTCCCGGCCGATTTCGTTCTCAAACCCTTCTCACGACCCCGAGGCGACTTTGAAGGAGAACGTGTAATCCTCTGCCATCGCCTGGCTGAAGCGCGGATCGGAGACCTGCGAGGCCACGACCTTCAGCTTGCAGTCGGCGCCAGCGGGGAGGTTCCTGGCCGGACGGAGGAGGAACGAGCTGTCGTCGGAGAGCGGCTCGGCCGTGGCGGTGACGGCGACCGGCGTGCCGGCGGGACACTCCAGATGGAAGGCCGAGGCCGTAACCTTTACGGATTCGTTGAAGTGGACGGCGATCCCACTCGCCGCCGGCACGCGGTCCTCCGGCGCCGCCGGGAGGGCTGCGCTCACCGCCGGCACCTCGGATTGCCACTTCTGGGCGATGACGCGCTTCCAGCCCGTTCCGTCGTCGGCGAAGACCATGGTGAAGAGGGCGCGGGCAGCCTCCGAGCCACCCTTCTGGTCGACGGTTTTCACGCTCGCCCAACCGGTGAAGACGGCGGCGCGGTCGCCGATCGGGAAGACCTCCCAGCGATCCCACTTGAAGTCGAGGCTCTTGAGCGACGCGTAATACGGCCCGAGAGTCTCCGCATATTGCCGGCCGGTGATCGGATGACCGTTGCTCACGTAGGCCACCCGATCGGTCTGCGGAATGAGCTTCTCGTTGCTCTTGACGTCCCGGCGCGACGCTGCCGCCGCCATTTCCTGCGCCAGGCGCAACGCCGTGTCCGCCGGTCCCGGCTCAGCGCTCTTCGATACCCGGCCGACGACCAACCCTGCAAGAGCTACGGCTACGATCACTGCGAAGCGTCCAAAGCGAGCGCGCATCAGAACCTCCTCGGGAAGCCGGTCGATGGCAAGAGCGAAGCGTCTTGGCCAAGAGTAGCACGGCCGAGTATGCTCTCCCTCGTAGGTCACATCACATGTGATGCGAACGGTGTAACTCGCGAGTACTCCTTCCTTCGTGAGGCCCGCGACGTTCGTGTTGAAGGTTCTTCTTACATCGCCGTAATGGTGTGGCTGGCCCTCCAGCAGAGATCGCCGAAGCTTCCGCGGTGATCGCCGAACCTTCGGAGATGACCGGGGACCCTTCGGAGGTAATCGGCGAAGCTTCGGAGGTGACCCGGGAAGCTTCGGAAGTGATCGGCGAACCTTCGGAGGTGATCCGGGAACCTTCGGAGGTGATCGGCGAAGCTTCGGAACTGACCCGGGAAGCTTCGGAGGTGACCGGGGAAGCTTCAGAACTGATCCGGGAAGCTTCGGAACTGACCGGGAAGCTTCGGAGGTGATCGGGGAAGCTTCAGAGGTAACCCGGGAACCTTCGGCGTTGAACGATGACTGCCGAGCGCCAGGCGCTGCATCACCCTGAGCCCTGATTCGGACGCGGATACCGTGATCCTCGCCACGGTAAGCTGTCGCGCCTCGTTGGGGAGCCGCACAGCCTGCGTCCTCGCGCTCCCGACAAAACCGCGCCGTTCCGTGTCTTCCAGGGAGAGTGACTCGTGGACTGCCGCAGCGCGCACCGCGAAGGGCCTTCCCCTTCAAGGACTGCGGGGGATTTCACAGCCTCATGCGTCTCTACCCGGACCCCGGCATCGCCTCGGTGGTGATGACCAATGCGGCGAGCTTTGCGGTAAAACGGTGCCTGGATACTTTGGATGCTCGGTTTCTGCTGGCAAAGCCCCTTGTCATGCGGTCTGGAGGAGAGGAGAATGCGCGGCGAGAACCGTGATCCTGCTCTCAAGCGAGGTGATGATGTCCAAAGCGGTCCTGCTGTTCCCCGGAAGGTCCCGATGGGTGGTGCTCGCCGTGGCTGCCGTGCTCTCGACGCTTGCGTTCCCGGTGTTTGCCGTGGAGCCGGCCGGTGACGACGCGGCCAGCCGCAAGGAGGTCGAGGCGGCGACGCAGGAGTACACGCGGCTGCTGAAGAGCGGGCCGCCGGAGGCGAGCGCGGCTCTCTTCGCGGCGGACGGCGAGCTGCTGGAGCCGGGGATGGCCGCGCTGCGCGGGCCGGAGGCGATCAAGGCGTTTCTGGCGCCGCTGTTCAAAGCCTACGAAGTGCAGTCGGCGGCGACGGAGATCGAGGCGGTCGAGGTCCATGGCAAGGCCGCCTACGTCTGGGGCACCTACACTCAGCGGGCGGGGGAGCGGGGCAAGGACGCCGCTGAGTATCACGGCCGCATCGTCATCGCCTGGCACAAGGAGGGGGACGGCCACTGGCGGATCACCCGCCTGATGGTGCAGCCGTTCCCGAAATAGGGCTCATGGACGGCGGCCGGGCTTTCCTGGAGGCGCGCGACTTCCTCGTCGCGCACCGCGACGACTACGCTGCGGCGTACGCCGGCTTTCGCTGGCCTGTCCTCGATCGCTTCAACTGGGCGCTCGACTACTTCGACGTCTACGCCCAAGGCAACGACCGTCCGGCGCTCTGGGTGGTGGACGACGAGGGGGGCGAGACGAAGCTCAGCTTCGCCGAGCTCGCGGAGCGCTCGAATCGCGTCGCCAATCGCCTGCGCTCCTGCGGGGTGCGCCGCGGGGACCGGGTGCTGGTGATGCTCCCCAACGTGGCGCCGCTCTGGGAGATCATGCTGGCGGCGATCAAGCTGGGAGCGGTGGTGAGCCCGGCGACGACGCTGCTCTCGGCCGCGGATCTCAAGGACCGCATCGAGCGCGGCGAGATGCGGCACGTCATCGCCGATGCCCCTTCGAGCGGCCGGTTCGCGGAGGTGCCGGGGGCGTACACGCGGATCGTGGTGGGGGAGGAGGCCGCGGGCTGGCAATCCTATTCGGAGGCTTACGCGGCGCCGGCGGATTTCGCGCCGGACGGCATCACGCGGGCGGGCGATCCCTTCCTTCTGTATTTCACCTCCGGCACCACCGCGAGGCCGAAGATGGTGCTTCATACCCACCAGAGCTATTCGGTGGGGCATCTTTCGACGATGTACTGGATCGGCCTGCGCGAGGGGGACGTGCACCTCAACATCAGCTCGCCCGGCTGGGCCAAGCATGCCTGGAGCTGTTTCTTCGCCCCGTGGAACGCGGGCGCGACGATTTTCATCCATCAGCTTCCGCGCTTCGACGGCCCGAAGACGCTGGCGGCGTTGGCACGTCACGGGGTGACGACGCTCTGCGCGCCGCCCACGGTGTGGCGGCTGCTGATCCTCGAGGACCTGAGGTCTTATCCGGTGAAGCTGCGCGAGCTGGTGAGCGCGGGCGAGCCACTCAATCCCGAGGTGATCGCGCAGGTCCGCGAGGCATGGGGGCTGACGGTGCGTGACGGCTACGGCCAGACGGAGACGACCTGCCAGATCGCCAATCCTCCAGGGGAGGAGGTGAAGGTGGGCGGCATGGGCAAGCCGATGCCGGGCTACCGCATCGATCTCCTGGACGCCGAGGGGAGTCCCTGTGACGAGGGGGAGATCGCCATCCGGCTCGATCCCCGTCCCCTTCCCCTGATGGACGGGTACCTCGACCATCCCGAGGCCAGCGCGCGGCTGCTCTCCGGCAGTCATTACCTGACCTCGGACGTGGCGACGCGGGACGCAGGAGGCACGTTCTGGTACGTGGGGCGGGCGGACGACGTGTTCAAGAGCTCGGACTACCGGATCAGCCCGTTCGAGCTGGAGAGCGCGCTGATCGAGCACGAGAGCGTGGCCGAGGCGGCGGTGGTGCCATCTCCCGATCCTATTCGCCTGGCCGTGCCGAAGGCGTACGTGGTGCTGAAGCCGGGGCTCCCGCCGTCGCGGGCGGCGGCGCAAGCCCTCTTCCGCTTCTCGCGGCAGCGGCTGGCGCCGTTCGCCCGCATCCGGCGCATCGAGTTCGCCGAGCTGCCGAAGACGATCTCGGGGAAGATCCGCCGCGTGCAGTTGCGGGCGATGGAGGAGGCGCGCCACGCCGGGAAGGTGCGGGGCGAGCACGAGTACTGGGAAGACGATTTCACCGATTTCGAGTGAGCTGAGGTTCCACGGCGGCCCGGTTGGCTGTATGCTGTGGCCGCGTGCTCCGCTTCAAGAACCTGTAGGTGAATCTGCGGCCTGGCGGCCGCCAAAAGGATGATACGTGGCCAAACCGAACTACCAGCACGAGAAGCGTCAGAAGGACCTGGCGAAGAAGAAGAAGAAGGAAGAGAAGCTGCGGCGCAAGGCGGAGAAGGCCAACGCGCCCAAGGACGATCCGTCGGTGGAGCCGGCCGGGGGAGAGTCCGAAACCCCGACGCCGTAGGTCGGCGCTACGATGAAGTGGGCTCTGGGGGTGCTCTTCGTGGTGGCCGGGGCCGCTCACTTCGTGCGGCCCGACGTCTATGTGAGGATCATGCCGCCCTATCTGCCGTGGCACCGCGCGCTGGTCTACGTGAGCGGCGTCTGCGAGGTGGTCCTCGGCGTGCTGGTCCTGGTCCCGCGCTTCACCGTTCCCGCCGCCTGGGGCCTGATCGCGCTGCTGATCGCCGTGTTCCCCGCCAACGTCCACATGGCGATGAACCCGCGCCTCTACCCCGCAGTACCCTCCGCCCTCCTTTGGCTCAGGCTGCCCCTTCAGGGGGCGCTGATTGCGTGGGTGTATTCGTACACCTGGTGAGGGAGAGCGGCAAAAAGGGACAAAAGGGACACCAGGGACGGCAGGGACGAACAGCAAGAACGCCCCAGCCAGGCCTTTCAATGCACGTCCAGCGTCAACGGTGCGCACTGCAACGCCATGGGCTGCTGGCGGTCCCGGGGGTGCGGCACGGCGGCGGCGTCCTTGGTCACGTCCAGCAGGCTCCCTGTCACCTTCACTTCGTATTTGCCGGGTCGCTTGACGTCGTAGGCCTCGGCGAGGTCGAGGGAGACGTTGATGGAGGTCTCGGGGGTGACCTTCACGTATTCCTCCGCTCCCGGATCGCCGCGCTTGACCATGGGACCTCGATAGGGGAGCTCGGCGCCCTGGAAGGTCACGGTGAAGATCGTCCCCCTCCACCCCTCGATGGGGGTGTTCCAGCGCAGCACCCAGAGCGGTCCGTCCGTCCGGTTCGCCAGGCGGAAGCGCAAGGCCACGGGACCGCCGGCCACCAGCGGGTGGACGGCCTCGAGGCGGCACTCCAGGGGCTCGACGGGGGAGGCGGCTTTCATACAGTGGGCGGAGAAGAGTGCCGCCAGGGCGATCGCGAGGAGCCGGAGCGTTCTCATCGCGACAGTCTATCCGGAAGGGCTCGGCGGAGAACACGGACGAACAGGGACGGACACGGACTGACACGGACGTCCCTGGAGCGTGTTCATCCCTGAAGGTCCGTGTTTGTCCGTGCCCGTGCCGTGTCAGCCTGCCAGCACCTCCCACCGCGCCGCCTCCATGCGGTCGCGGTGGGTGCGGAAGAAAGGTTACCGGGTCTCGGCGAAGTACTCGTGGCTGTCCGCGTTGTGGACGGCGTGGGCCGGGTTGCTGGTCGCCAGGCTCTTGCAGGCGGTCTGGCCGTAGGCGTAGTCCTGGGTGCCGGCGACCACGGTGAAGTGGCTGGTCTCGTGCACCAGGGTGCCGGCCTTGGAGTCGATGCCGAGCGAGGGCGCGTTCCAGAAGGCGCCGCACAGGTGGACCTTGTAGGGCTGATTGGCGAACACGTAGGCGTAGGAGCTGTCCGTGCAGTCGCAATAGAAGGTGAAGGCCTGGTTGACGAAGGTGCTGTAGAGGTTGACGTAGTCGCTCTGCACGCCCGAGTAGCGGGACGAGGTGTAGGCGCCGAACCAGGTCTTGTAGGCGGCGTCGGTGGAGCGGGAGGCGGTCGGCAGGTTGTTCAGGTAGTCGCGGGCCTTCAAGGAGATCGCCTGGGCGTTGGAGAGCGCCGTGACGAGCGAATTCTGGCGGGAGCTGGAGCAGCTCACGTAGCTCGGCGCCAGGGCCTTGGTGCCGATGCGGGCGGCCTCGTCGATCTGGACCAGGGTCTCGATGGCGGCAATGGCGCGCTGGTTGCGCTCGTTGCGCTCGACGCCGAGGAAGAGGACGTTGGACTCGAGGCTGCGCAGCTCGTCGAGGCCGGCGACCTTGGCGAAGCCGTCCGCCCGCAGGGCGTCCTGCACGGCGACCTTGTAGCGGAGGGTGTATTCGCCGGTGCGGGAGAAGTCATAGACCTGGGTCAGCTCCACGTCGGCCGACCGCGAGCCGCCGGCCGGGATGCGGATGTAGTCCGACGCCTGGGGAGTGCCCCGCTTGTAGAGGCGGCCGGTGTAGGGAACCGGCTGGCCGTCGACGCGCACCTCGAAGAGGTTCCCCTCGATCCCCTGGAGGGCGGTCTGCCAGCGTAGGAGGTAGACGTCCTCGGCCGAGTCGTTGCGGTAGGTGATGCGGACGTTGACGTCATCCGCCACGCCGACGTTGTTGGTCTGCGACTCGATCGTCGTCGTCACGCTGCGGACCCCGGCGGCGGTGGCCATGGACCCGAGCGCCAGGAACACGGCGACTGCTACGACAAAATACAGCTTTACCCCGTTCAACCTCATAGAACCTCCAAGGACGCCGTCGCGTCGCTGCATTGATTTGCAGGAAACGGGCGAAAGGCTGCCTTTGCCTTGTTGAGTGCGCGAGAGGGGTGAAAGCGAGCCGGAGGGGAGGTCGAGCCGCCGGGTTCGGTCCGCGCCCGCGGGGAAGATGCCCGCGGCTCGATCAGGGCAGACAGCGATTACAGGTGCAGGTGGAGTCGCAAGGATCGGCGGTGTTGCAGACGAAGTGACTTCCCCGGCAATCCTGGCTCTGGCAATCCGAGGCGCACGCGGCACGCTCGGTGGTGCAGTTGCAAAGCGGCATGAACGGCGTTGCAGCGGTAGTGAGGTTCCCCTGGCCAAGGATCAGGTCCAAGCTCGGCGTCTGGACACAGGCAGCCGTGGGATCACCGGCAGGGGCAGCCGCCGGGGCGTTCTCAGCCCAGACGGCAAACGGCAGGAGCAGCATCACGAGACCAACTCCAAAGATGACTCGTCGCATCGTCTTCTCCTTGTGCAATGAGCTGTGGAAGGAAACCGGCAAGCTCTCCACCCGCGGGCTGGACTCCGGTTCGCAAGAATAGGCTTATTCGAGTTTCTCTTCAAGCAGAAAGACCTGGCCGCCGGGATCACGATGATGGGCTGCGCGCTACCCTAACCAGTGCACGTGCACTATACTTCGAGGGCTTTGCCGGCCATGGAGGAGACGGGAGCACAAGGGCGCTCAGAGGCTGCCGGTCTCCTCCCTCGGGCGTGCCCGGGGGTCTGGGAACGGAGCCCGGTCTTTCGATGAGCTGAGGAGGAGCGACTTTGTCTGACCTTGGAGAACAGATCGCCGGATTGTCGGCCCAGCAGCGTGCGTTGCTCGAGATGCGGTTGGCGGAACGGCGGCGCCAAGCGGCGGGCGGCGACCGTCCCAGCGCCAACGTCGACGACGAAAACCTACTGCTCGTCGAGTCCGTCGACTCCGTCGACGACCTGCTGTCGAGGTTCTACGGGCGGTTCCCGTGGCCTTGGCCGGCGAAGAAGTTCGACTACCTCGAAGACCCGGATTTCGAGATCGCCATGGTCAACCAGGACGTCGGGGATTGGACGCATCGGACGCTGCCGTGGACGCCGCGGATCTGGGTGGCGGGCTGCGGCGTAAACCAAGCGCTCATCGTCGCGCTACGCTTCAGGCGGGCGCAGGTCGTCGGCTCGGACCTTTCGGTCAAGTCGCTCGAGCTCTGCCGCCGGATGGCGGCGGAGATGGGGATCAAGAATCTCGAGCTGCGCGAAGAGAGCATCAACCACGTCACCTATGAAAACGAATTCGACTCCGTGATCTGCACCGGTGTCATCCACCACAACGCCGAGCCGCAGGTCACTTTGAGCCGGCTCGCCGCGGCCCTGAAGCCGGGCGGCATCATGGAGCTGATGGTCTACAACCGGTTCCACCGCATCATTACCAGCGCTTTCCAGAAGGCGGTGCGGGTCTTTGGCGAAGCAGGACCGGAGATCGACTTCGAACGGGAGGTGGCGCTGGCCAGGAAGATCGTCGACGACATGCCCCCCAACGGCGCCCTCGAAAAGGCCTTCATCCAGTACATGGAGTGGTCCGAGTCGGACTTCGCCGACCTCCTCATCCAGCCGGTGGAGCACAGCTATACCGTCGAGTCGCTGGAGACCTTGGCACGGAGCTGCGGCCTCGAGATGATGGTGCCCTGTGTCAGCAACTATGCCAAGCACCTGGCGGCGAACCTGAGGCACGACCTCGACTTCCAGGACCCTGCTCTGCGCGAGCAGTACTTCGCCCTCTCCGACACGCGCCGCTGGCAGGTGACCAACCTCCTGCTCCACGACAAGTCGCCGCTGCTCTGGTTCTACCTGCGCCGCAGCGATGGTACGCCCCGGCGCACGCAGCGAGAGATCTGCGAAGCGTTTCTCGACACGCGATTCGAGCCGTGCGCGACGACGCAGAGGAGCTTCATGCGCGGCGACGATGGCCGCTATTCCTTGCTGCCGAATGCCGTGACCTACCCGCTCACCCCGTCGCACCGGGAGGTGCGGGAGATCGTCGAGGCGGCGGGGCCGGACCGGACGATGCGCGAGGTCTTCGGCCAATTGAGCTTGTCGACGGAGTGGCCGTCCGTCGACCGGCTGCGCAATCAGCTCGCGACCTCGGCATTCTCCTACCTGCGGGCGATCGCCTGACCGTATTGCGGGTTGTCCCGCTTGCGCGCGAGTACGACACCCTCTTACTCTAAGGGCTCTGCCGAACAAGGAGACTGGAGCACGACGGTGCTCAGGGAGGTTTACCGCATGCCGGACAACATCCTTTCGGTCATCGGCAAAACGCCTCTGGTTCACCTCCATCGTTTCCTTCCAGAAGTGAGCTTTCAATTGCTTGCCAAGCTTGAATCCCTCAATCCAGGCGGCAGTATCAAGGACCGCCCGGCACTGGCGATCCTGGAGAACGCTCTCAGCAGCGGAGAGATCGGCCCGGGCTCGGTCGTCATCGAGTCGAGCTCCGGCAACATGGGGATCGGTCTCGCGCAAGCGTGCCGTTACTTCGGCCTGCGGTTCATCTGTGTCGTCGATCCCAAGACGACGCAGACGAACCGGCAGTTGCTGCACGTCTACGGTGCCGAGGTCGACTCCGTGGAGGAGCCCGATCCGGTAACAGGAGAGTTCCTGCCGGCCCGGATCGACCGGGTCAAGAAGCTGCTGGGCGAGATCGAGGGCTCGTTTTGGCCCAATCAGTACTCGAACGATCACAACTGGGGCGCACACTACCGCACGACGATGCACGAGATCGCGATGGACCTGGGGGGGAGGATCGACTTCCTGTTCGTTCCGACGAGCACTTGCGGCACGATCCGGGGATGTGCCGAGTACGTCCGGGAGCATGGTATGCCGACCCGCATCGTCGCCGTCGACGCTCTGGGGAGCCTCATTTTCGGCAACGTGCGGGCCAAGCGGCTGATCCCCGGCCTGGGAGCCGCTCTGCGACCGCCGCTCTGCGACGTCACCCAGATCGACGAGTGCGCCCACGTCACCGATCTCGACTGCGTCATTGGGTGCCGCCGCCTGGTCGCGCGCGAAGCCATTCTGGCCGGTGGCTCTTCGGGCGGTGTGCTGGCCGCAGTGGAGAAGCTCAAGGACCGCATCCCCGCGGGGGCGGTGTGTGTCGCCATTCTGCCGGACCGCGGCGAGCGATACCTGGAGACGCTCTTCTGTGACGATTGGGTGCGTGAGCATTTCGGTGAAGTCGAACATCTCTGGCGCGACGACTGCGAGAGGATCCCATGCACGACGACGGCTTGGTGATCCTGAGTGGGGACGACGTCGCGGCTCTGCTCGCGGGTCGGGAGGCCGAAGTGACCGAAGCCGTGGAAAAGGCCTATCTGGCCCACGCCGCCGGCAAGAGCTCGCTGCCCCATTCGACGTTTCTGCGCTTCCCCGGCGACGCGGCCAACCGTATCATTGCTCTTCCGGCCTTCCTGGGTGAGGGGTTCGAGGTCGCCGGCGTGAAGTGGGTCTCCTCGTTCCCGGCCAACGTCCATCGTCGAATGGCCCGGGCCTCGGCGATCCTCGTTCTCAACGATTGCGAGTCCGGCCTGCCGGTAGCGGTCTTCGAGGGTTCCCTGATCAGTGCCCGCCGCACTGCCGCCAGCGCCGCCCTGGGCGCTCGCCTCCTCCTCGCTGGCCGTGCCCCGGGCCGCGTCGGCATCATCGGCGCCGGATTGATCAACTTCGAGATCGCGCGCTTCCTTCACGTCCTGCACGGAGCGGCGAGCTTCCTGCTCTACGACCTGGACGCCTCGCGTGCCGGCCGTTTCGCCGTGGCGCTTGGCCGCGTGCTGGGGGATGTCGAGACGGGGATCGCGAACAGCACGGAGGAGGTGCTCTCCGGCTGCTCCCTGACCTCTTTCGCGACCACCGCCGCCCATCCTCACGTACGCGACCTCTCCATGAGCCCTCCGGACGCGGTGATCCTGCACGTCTCGCTGCGCGACCTCGCTCCCGAGGTCATCCTGGCCTGCGACAACGTGGTCGACGACGTCGATCACGTCTGCCGCGCCCAGACCTCGCTGCACTTGGCCGAGCAGGCTACGGGCCGGCGCGACTTCATCCGCTGCACTCTGGCCGACGTCCTCCGCGGGGACGTGCCGGCCCGGCGCGGGGATGGCTCGATCGCCGTTTTCAGCCCGTTTGGCCTCGGCATATTGGACGTCGCTCTCGGCAAGCTGGTGCTCGACGGGGGCCGCGGAACCCACATCGCATCGTTTCTCCCTGACTTGGGAGAGTTTCCGGCGTGAGAAGCTCGCCGCCTTCCAGAGTGAGGGTCGTGGCACGCGACCGCGAGACCTTGCTAGAATTGAGTGCCATATTCCAGCGCTAACGCTACCCAGGAGATTCGATCAATGATCGAAAACAAGCAATTCCGGTTTGCCAAGTCGGAGGTCAACCTGCCGCACGGCATCCCCGAGGTCACCGAGGCCGCTACCCAGGGACGTGCGTTGCGCTGGTACATCGCTCAGGTCACGGCTGACGAGGTCGTCGTCGAGGCGACGGTTTCCAGCGAGGAAATCGGCAAGTTCTCCGCCACGGCCGGGTTCCACGCCGGGCGGTCCGCGGCGATCAGCATCATTCCGACCGGCGTCGGCTGCAGCGTCGGCGGCTTCGCCGGAGACGCGGCCCCGGCAACCCGGCTGCTGGCCTCGGCGGTCGATTACCTGATCACCAATCCCAATGCGGTGAACGCGTCCGATTTCATTCCGGTCAGCGATGACGTCCTCTACACGGAAGGCTACTGCATCGACCTGCTCTGCAAGGGACGGATCGACCTCCACGTCCCTTATGCGAATCGCGTCGGCGTGATCATCGAAAAATCGAGCGAGGCGCGGCTGGACGTCGCGTTCAACCTGATCAATGCCGTGCGCGCGGTGCACGGCGTCGAGATCGAGCACGTGATCGTGACCGACCGCCGGATCGGCTCGCGGTGCGAGCGCAACCCGTCGGGCGCCTACGTCGGTACGGTGGATCACCCGGACGTGCTGGCGCGCGCCTGTGAGGCCCTGCTGGCCAAGGGCGTCAACGCCATCGCGGTCACCACCAACGTGCAGGACCTGCCGCTCGACGACTATGCCTTGCATTTCGCTGGACAGGCGCCGAACCCGGTGGGCGGGGTCGAAGCGATCATCTCTCATTTCATCGTGAACCGCTTCCGCGTGCCGGCGGCCCACGGGCCGCTGCTCAACCTCAAGGATCTCGCCCTGGAGTCGCCGGTGGTGGATGCACGGGGAGCGGGGGAGCTCGCTTCCGCCAGCGGCCTCGCCTGCGTGCTGCTGGGGCTGGCGCGGGCGCCGCAGATCGCGCCGCGGCCCGGGACGAGGATCCGCGACGTGATCAACGTCAACAACGTCGTCGCCGTGATCGCTCCCGCGACCTGCCTGGGAGGTATCCCGACCCTGTTCGCGGCGCGGTTCGGGATTCCCACCATCGCCGTCCGCGGCAACGAGACCATCCTGGGCGTCACGCGCGAGGCCCTGGGGCTCGACAGCGTCATCGAGGTCGGCAACTACGCGGAAGCCGCCGGTGTGTTGCTCGCCCTGAAGCGGGGGATCTCGCTCCAGAGCCTGGTGCGTCCCCTCGCCACCTTGCGGTATCCGGCGCAGGCGCACGACTCGGTGGCCGAGGAGCCGGTGGAGGTTCCCGCCGCGCCACTGGCGGCCGGCAGCCTGACGGTGGCCTAGGCGGCCCGCATGCGCCAAGCCAGCGTTTCCGCACCGCCGCCGGCACGCCGGGTCTGGCGCGGGCTCGAAGAATCGAGGATTGCCATGGCGTTACGGATCTTGCGCTCTCTCGCCCTCCTCGTGACGCTGACCGCGGCCGTGGCCGGCGCGCGGGGAGCTACCGGTCACCCCCCGGGCCACTTCCTTACGGTTCATGGCGCCACTCTCTGGGCCGAGAGCGAGGGCCAGGGCGAGCCGCTGGTGCTCATCGCCGGCGGACCCGGCCTCAGCCACGACTACTTCCACCCCTATTTCTCCGGCCTCGCCCATTCGTTCCGGATCGTCTATTTCGACGCCTTCGGCCGGGGCCGCTCGGAGCGCGCCAAGTCTCCCGCAGACTATACGTTCGCTCGCGACGTCGAGGACCTCGAAGGGCTGCGGAAAGCGCTCGGGCTCACCCGGATCCACCTGCTGGGCCACTCCTACGGCGCCCTCGTCGCCCAGGCTTACGCAGCCAGGTACCCGGCCACCACCGGCAAGCTCGTGCTCGTCAACGGCATGTTCACCGGCAAGATGTGGCAGACGACCATGGACCGCAGCAATCAGGAGATCCGCAAACGGCTCCCCGACGTCTGGGCCGAGCTCCAGGCGATCCGTGCGCGGGGCCTCCGCTCGAGCTCCAGTGAATATCAGAGCGTCTATCGCCTGCCTCCCGGGTTCTATTTTCACCACGATGATCCTGCCCACAAATCGCTGCCGCTGGCGATCGAGCCTTCCGTCTATTTCTCGATCGCTGGCGAGGACGCGGGTTTCGTGGCTGGCAAAGACGTCGCGCAGTTGGATTTTCGCCAGACCCTGAAATCCCTCCGCACGCCGATCCTCATCCTGGCCGGCCGTTTCGATGGCATCGCTCCGCCGGAATTCGCGCAGCAGATGAAAAAAGCGATCCCTACCGTCAAGGTCGTCACCTTTGAAAAGAGCAGTCACTACGTATTCATCGAGGAGACCCAGAAGGCTCTGGAGGCCATACAGAGGTTCTTGGAGAAGTGATCCGCACGATGAGTGTGGTGTGCTACTTAGCGAATTCAATGAAGGCTTGGATTCGCCGCCTGGGAATCGCTGGAAAGGAGACCGGAGAGGGCTGCCCTCCCTTCCCCTGAAATTCGATTGGTGCTAGCATGACGGATAGAGTATCTATTCGTACAAGGGCTGCTTCGGGAGACCATGGGCCAGTCTGTTCGGGATGGTGCTGGGATCGTTGAGTTGTCATATTATGGAACTCGAAAGATTCGGCGCGCGAAAATATCCTTTTGCTACCGCGGGGGTCACCTCGCTGGTCGCGTTGCTGGGGGAGCGTGCGCGCCAGAATCCCGAGAGGGATATCTACGTCTTTCTTTCCGACGATGGGGCGACGGCCGAGACGATTCGTTATGGGGAGCTCGACCGGCGAGCCCGCGCCATCGCCGGCGAGTTGCAGCGACTGGGCTTCGCGGGTGAAAGAGCCCTGCTGCTCTATCCTCCCGGGCTCGAATTCATCACCGCCTTCTTCGGTTGTCTGTACGCCGGCGCCATCGCCGTCCCTGCCTACCCGCCGCGGTCGAAGCGCCCTCCCTCCCGCTTGGCGGCCATGGCCGGGGACGCGCAGGCCGCGGTCGCGCTGACCACGTCCGATCTGCGGTCGCGCGCCGACTCCTGGCAGCGGCAGGCGCCGGCCCTCGCCGGGCTCGAATGGATCGCGACCGACGGGCTGGATACCTCGGCCGCTTCCCGCTGGTGCCCTCCCGAGCTTTCCGGAGAGACGCTCGCCTTCCTGCAGTACACCTCCGGCTCGACCTCCACTCCCCGGGGAGTGATGGTGAGCCATGGCAACCTCCTCCACAACCAGGAGCAGATGCGCAGGGCGTTCGGCCAATCGGAGGCGTCGATCGTCGTCGGTTGGCTCCCCCTCTACCACGACATGGGCCTGATCGGGAACGTGCTGCAGCCGCTCTACGTGGGGGGGCGCTGCATCCTGATGTCGCCCGCTTCGTTCCTGCAACGGCCACGGCTCTGGCTGGAGACGATCAGCCGCTATCGTGCCACGACCTCCGGCGGACCCAACTTCGCCTTCGAGCTGTGCGTCCAGAAGATCCGGCCCTCGGAGCGCGCGGGGCTCGACCTGGCGAGTTGGAGCGTCGCCTTCACCGGCGCCGAGCCAGTACGCCCCGAAACCTTGGAGCGCTTCGCCGGGGCCTTCGCGCCGTGCGGCTTCCGGCGGGCCGCCCTGTATCCGTGCTACGGGCTGGCCGAGGCCACGCTGTTCGTCTCCGGGCCGCGGCAGGGAGCGGCGCCGCGGCTCGCGGCCTTCTCGGCGGCGGCGCTGGCGGAGAACCGAGCGGAGCCCATCGCCCCGGAGCTCCCTGAAGCGCGGCGGCTGACCGGTTGCGGCTGGGCGCGCGGCGAGCAGCGGCTGGCGATCGCCGATCCCGCGACGGCAGAGGAGTGCGGTCCCGGCGAGGTGGGGGAGATCTGGGTCGCGGGACCCAGCGTGGCCCTGGGCTATTGGGGCAGGCCGGAGGAGGCGAAGGGTACGTTCGGTGCCTTTCTGGCCGGCGGGGAAGGTCCGTTCCTGCGCACCGGGGACCTGGGTTTCCTCGGCGATCCCGGTCCGGAAGGGGAACGGGAGCTCTTCGTCACCGGGCGCATCAAGGACCTCGTCATCCTGCGCGGGCGCAACCACTACCCGCAGGACCTGGAGCTCACGGCCGAGGGGAGCCACCCCGACCTCCGCCCCGGCTGCGGCGCCGCCTTCGCGGTGGAGGCCGAGGGGGAGGAGCGGCTGATCGTCGTCCATGAGGTGGAGCGGCACCCGCGCGACCCCTTCGTGGCCATTGCCGGCGCCGTGCGGCGGGCCGTGGCCGAGGAGCACGAGGTGCAGGTGCACGAGGTCGTGCTGCTGCGACCCGGCAGCATCCCCAAGACCTCGAGCGGCAAGATCCAGCGCCATGCCTGCCGGGCCGGCTACCTCGACGGGACGCTCGCGGTCGTGGCGGCGAGCGGCCCGGCGGCTCTGGAGCCCGCCGGGCGCGAGCCGGGCGCATCCCTGCCGGCTTGCGATCGCGAGGCGCTCGCGGCTCTCGACCCCGCCGGGCGCTGCGCCGCCCTCCTGGCGTTCCTGGAGGACCGCGCGGCAGCCGCGATCGGCCTGGGCCGGCGGCGCCCAACCTCCGATCAGCCGTTGACGGCCCTTGGGCTCGATTCGCTCTCCGCCTTGGAGCTCAAGGCGGCGGTGGAGGGAGCGCTCGCGGTGCCGCTTCCGGTCGCCGACCTCCTCGCAGGAGCTACCACGGCCGAGCTTGCCGAGCGGCTCCTCGCGGCTCTGGCGACGGCGGGGCCGGCGGCCCCCTTTGGACCGCCGGCGGCTGGAGAGGGGACCGCCGAGGGCGCGATCCTCCACCGCGGGCCCACCTCCGCCGGCCAGCGGGCCCTCTGGTTCCTCGAGAGTCTCGCTCCCCAGGGCGGCGCCTACAACGTCGTCGCCGCCGGCCGTAGCGAGTTGCCCCTGGACGCCGCGGCCCTGCGCCGCGCGCTGGTGCGTCTCACCGCGCGCCACCCGGCCTTGCGCACCACGTTCGCGAGCGAGGACGGGGAGCCGGTCCAGGTGATTCACCCGGTACCGCTCGACCTCGATTTCTCGGCCGAGGACGCGGCGGGCTGGAGCGAGGAGAAATGCGGCGCGCGCCTGGCCGCGGAGGCTTTCCGGCCGTTCGATCTCGCCGGCGGACCGCTGATGCGAGTCCGGCTGTGGGCTCGCGGACCGGGGCACGTGCTGCTCTTCGCCATCCATCACGTCGTCGCCGACTTCGCATCGCTCGCGGTGATCAGCCGCGAGCTCTCCGCCCTCTTGCGCGAGGAGACCGGCGGGCCGCCGGCCGATCTGCCGCCGTTGCGCGCCGATCTCGCCGGCTTCGCCCACCGGCAGGCGGCATCCCTGGCCGGGCCGCGGGGCGAGGCTCTATGGGACTACTGGCGGGAGCAGCTCGCGGGGCCGGTCCCCGACCTCGACCTGCCCACCGACCTGCGGCGTCCACCGATCTCGACCTGGCGCGGCGGCGCCTGCTCCCTCGTCCTCCCGCGCGAGCTGGGCGACCGGATCCGCAGCGCGGGACGCGCCGAGGGGGCCACCCTCTTCGCGACCCTCCTCGCCGCCTGGACGCTGCTGCTCGGCCGTGTCGCAGGCCAGGAGGACTTCGCCGTCGGCGCGCCGGCGACCGATCGTTCCGAGCCGGGGCTCTCCGCGGCCGTCGGCTACTTCGTCAACCTGGTGGTGCTCCGCGCCGACCTGGCGGGGGATCCCTCCTGTGCCGAGCTCCTCGGCCGCACCCGGCGCACGGTGACGATGGCGCTGGAGCATACGGGCTTCCCCCTCCCTCTTCTCGCCGAGCGGCTGCGGCCGGTGCGCGATCCGGTCCGGTCTCCTCTCTTCCAGACGATGCTCACCTTCCAGCCGCGGCGTCCGGGAGAGGATCCCGGGCTCCTCGGCTTCAGCCTCGGCGAGCCCGGAGCCCGCATCGACCTGGGTGGGATCGCGCTCGAGTCGCTGCGCCTGGCGGAGCGCCGGGCGCAGTTCGACCTGACCTTGCGCATCGCCGAGCTCGACCAGGGTCTGACGGCCGTCCTGGAGCACAACGCCGACCTCTTCGAGCCCGCTACCGCCGTCCGCCTGCTGGGTTGCTTTCGCACCCTGATCGCGGGGATGGTGGACGCTCCCGGGCACCGGGTCTGGTCGCTCCCTCTGCTCGGCGAGGCGGAGAGGGCGCAGGTCCTCACGGAGTGGAACGCGACCGGCGAGCCCACTCCAGCCGCGGCGCGTCACCTCTGCCTGCACCAGCTCTTCGAGGCCCAGGCAGCCTGCGCTCCGGGAGCCGAAGCCCTGGTCGCCCCCGGGGAGCGGCTCACCTACGGCGAGCTCGACGCACGGGCCAATCGTCTGGCGCGCCACCTGCGGGACCTCGGCATCGGTCCGGAGCGCCGGGTCGGCGTCTGCCTCGAGCGCACGGCCGATTTGGTCGTGGCCCTGCTCGCCGTGCTCAAGGCGGGGGGGGCGTACCTGCCGCTCGACCTCCGGTATCCCGCGGAGCGTCTGTCGTTCCTGCTCGCCGATGCCGGCGCCGACGTGGTGATCACCCGCTCCGGCTCAGAGGCGTGGAGACCGGGCGTGGGCGCCGTGCTGCTGGACCGGGACGCCCCGCGCATCGCGGCGCGGGACGCCGGGGCCCTCGAGCCTCTCGCCGGGCCGGGAAACCTCGCTTACCTGATCTACACCTCGGGCTCGACCGGCCATCCCAAGGGAGTGGCCATCGAGCACCGGAGCGCCGTGGCCATGGCCTTCTGGGCCCGGGAGACCTTCTCTCCGGCGGAGCTGGCTGGGGTCCTGGCGGCGACTTCGGTGGGGTTCGACCTCTCGGTCTTCGAGCTGTTCGTGCCTCTCGCGTGGGGAGGAAAGGTCGTCCTGGCGGCCGACCTCTTGGCGCTGCCGCGGCTGGTTGCGGCAGCCGAGGTCACCCTGGTCAACACCGTTCCCTCCGTCCTCTCCGAGTTGCTGCACGAGGGCGCCCTGCCGCCGTCGGTCGTCACCGTCAACCTGGCGGGCGAGTCGTTGAGCGGCGGGTTGGTCTCGGCGCTCCACGCGCTCCCCGGCGCGCTGCGGGTGCTCAACCTCTACGGTCCCTCCGAGGACACCACCTATTCAACCTGGGCGCAGATGCCGCGGGGGCTCGCGGCAGAGCCGTCCATCGGCCGTCCTGTGGCCGGCACCCGGGCCTACGTGCTCGACGGGCGCGGCGAGGCGGTGCCGCCGGGGGTGCCAGGCGAGCTTTACCTGGGAGGCGAGGGGTTGGCGCGCGGCTATCTCGGCCGTCCGGACCTGACAGCCGAGCGCTTCGTTCCTGATTCCCTGAGCGGGGAGCCCGGAGCCCGCCTCTACCGTACCGGCGACCTCGTCCGCCATCGCCGGGAAGGGAGCCTCGATTTCGTGGGGCGCATCGACCACCAGGTCAAGGTGCGCGGGTTCCGGATCGAGCCGGGAGAGATCGAGGCGGCCCTTCGCCACCACCCCGCGGTGCGTGAAGCGGCGGTGGTGGCTTGCGAGGACGGCCGGCGCGGCCGGCGACTGGTGGCGTTCGTGGTCTTGACGGCGGCGGTCCCGCCGGCCGCGTCCCGAGCCCTCTACGCCGAGCTCCGCGCCTTCCTGGCGGTGCGGCTACCCGATCCCTGGGTGCCGGCCGACTGGATGGTCCTCCGAGAGTTGCCGCTGACGCCCAACGGCAAGGTGGACCGCCGGGCCCTGGCAGTCCGCGGCGAGAGCGCGGAGGCGATCAGGGAGGAGACGGCGGAGCCTGGCGCGGGAGCCCCGCGGACGCCGGCGGAGGAGCTGATCGCCGGCATCTGGAGCGAGGTCCTGGGCGTGGAGCGGGTGGGGCGCGGCGACGACTTCTTCGACGCCGGCGGGCATTCGCTCCTCGCCTCCCGGGCGGCGTCGCGGATCTCGCGCGCCTTCGGCGTCGACGTGCCACTGGCTCTCCTCTTCCAGGCGCCGACGCCGGCAGCCCTCGCCGAGCGCCTCGCCTCCCGGCCTGCTATGGGCGCTCCTCTGCAGCCTGTGCCGCGCGGCGGCGGCCTGCCGCTCTCCTTCGCCCAGCTCCGGCTCTGGTTCCTCGACCGGCTGCGGCCCGGCAGCGCCGCTTACAACATGCCGGGCGCGATGCGCCTCGAAGGTCCGCTCGATCTCGTGGCGCTCGGCGCCACCCTCGGCGAGATCATGCGCCGGCACGAGGCGCTGCGCACTTCGTTTCCCGCCGGGCTGGAAGGCCCCGTTCAGAGGGTTGCGCCGCCCCTCTCCGGTCCCGAGCCGCTCCCCCTCGCCGACCTCTCGGGGTTGCCGGAGCCGGTGCGGCGGCGGGAGCTCGAGCGGCTGGTCGCGGTAGAGGGCACGCGCCCTTTCGACCTGGCGTGCGGGCCGCTCTACCGCTTCACCGCCCTGCGCTCGAGCGCCTGCGAGCATCACCTGCTGGTAACTCTCCACCACGGTGTCGCCGACGGCTGGTCGTTGGGGGTCCTCTTCCACGAGCTCACGGCCCTCTACGCGCGCCACGCGGCCTGTCTCCAGGACGCCCTCCCCCCGCTTGCCGTCCACTACGCCGACTGGGCGATCTGGCAGCGCGAGCAGCTCGCGAGCGGCGAGCTGGCGCCCCAGCTCGCCTATTGGCGGGAGCGGCTGGCCGGCCTGCCGGTCTTGGAGCTGCCCGCCGACCGTCCACGCCTCGGGCTCCGTAGTCTGCGCGGCGGGATTCGCGAGGGCGTGCTCTCGGCGGCGCTCGGCGACTCCGTGGACCGCCTCGCCCGGCGCCTGGGGGCGACCTCGTTCATGGTCCTGCTCGCCTCCTTCCAGGCTCTCCTCGGGCGTTACACCGGGGAGGAACGGGTGGCGGTGGGATCGCCGGTGGCGAACCGGCAGCGCCCGGAGGTCGAGCCGCTGATCGGGCTCTTCGTCAACGTCCTGGTGCTCGACGCCTCGCTCGCCGGCAACCCGTCCTTCGGCAGCCTGCTGGTCCAGGTGCGCGCGGCCTGCCTCGCCGCCTACCTGCACCAGGACCTACCCTTCGAGCGGCTGGTGGAGGAGCTGCACCCGGAGCGCGAGCCGGCGCAGAACCCCCTCTTCCAGGTGCTCTTCGCCCAGGAGGAGCCGTTCGCACCACGCCGGGCTGGAGACCTCCTCTTCGAGCCCCGGCGGACCCCCAACGGCGCCGCCAAGCTCGACCTGACGCTCACCGTGGCGCGGCGGCCCGCGGGGGGCCTGGCCGCCGCGGTCGAGTACGCCGCCGAGCTGTTCGAGCCCGTCAGGATCGAACGCCTGCTGGCGCATTGGGAAAGCTTGCTGGCGGGCGCTGTCGCCGACCCAGAGGCCCGCCTCTCCAGCCTGGCGCTGCTGACCGCCGCGGAGCGCGCGCAGCTCCTGGTGGAGTGGAACGACGTCCCGGCCGTGCCTGCGCCCTCCTGCCTGCACGAGCTGTTCGCCGCGCAGGTGGCGCGCAGCCCGGAGGCCGAAGCCCTGGTGAGCGGCGAGGAGCGGCTGACCTACGGCGCGCTCCTGGCGCGCTCTCGGCGGCTCGCCCGGCACCTGCAGGCGCTGGGGGTGGGCCCCGAGGTGCGCGTCGGGGTCTTCCTGCGCCGGACGCTCGATCTGGTGGTGTCGATGCTGGGAGTGCTCACGGCCGGGGGCGCCTACGTTCCCCTCGACCCCGCCTATCCGCGAGAGCGGCTGGAGACGATGCTCGCCGACTCCGGGGCGGAGATCCTCCTCACCGAACGGGAGCTTGCCGGCAACGCCGGCTCCTTTGGCGGCTTGACGATCCTCCTCGACGCCGACGGCCCGGCCATCGCTGCCTGGCCAGCGGAGCGTCCGGCGTCCGGCGCCGTGCCGGAGAACCTCGCCTACCTGATCTATACCTCGGGCTCGACGGGCCGGCCCAAGGCGGTGGCGATCGCGCACCGCAGCGCGGTGGCGCTGGTGGCCTGGGCCCGGGAGGTCTTTCCTCCCGCGGACCTGGCCGGGGTGCTCGCCTCGACCTCGGTGTGCTTCGACCTCTCGGTCTTCGAGCTCCTGGTGCCCCTGTGCTGCGGGGGGCGGGTGATCCTGGCCAACGACGCCCTTGCCCTGCCACTCCTCCCGGCGCTGCGCGAGGTCACTCTGCTCAACACCGTACCCTCGGCCATGGCCGAGCTGGTGGGCAATCGCGCGCTGCCGGCGCTGCCACGCACCGTAGCCCTGGCGGGCGAGCCGCTCAAGGGCACCCTGGCGGCGCAGGTCTATGCCCGCCCCGGGGTCGAGCGGCTCTTCAACCTCTATGGCCCGTCCGAGGACACGACCTATTCGACCTTCTCCCTGGTGCCTAGGGACGAGGCGCGGCCGCCTTCCATCGGCCGCCCGCTCGCCGGCTCCCGCGTCCACCTTCTGGACCTCGGCGGCGCGCCTGTGCCCCTGGGGGTTTCCGGCGAGCTCTGCCTGGGCGGAGCGGGCCTGGCACGCGGCTATCTGGGCCGCCCCGGGCTTACTGCCGAGCGGTTCGTGCCGGACCCCTTCAGCGAGCCCGGGGGGCGCCTCTACCGCACCGGCGACCTGGCGCGCTGGCGGCCGGACGGGCAGATCGAGCTTTTGGGCCGCATCGATCATCAGGTCAAGGTGCGCGGCTTTCGCGTCGAGCTGGGGGAGATCGAAGCGCTGCTCGCAGCCCATCCGGCGGTGGGCGCGGCTGCGGTCATGGCCCGCGACGAGGAAGGGGACGTGCGACTGGCGGCCTACGTGGCCCCCGCGGAAGGCGGAGCCGGCGCGGGCAAGGCCATGGCCGAGGCCCTTCGCGCCCATCTCCGGGAGCGCTTGCCGGAGCACATGGTGCCGGCCGTCTGGACGGTGCTGGACCGGCTTCCTCTGACGCCGAGCGGCAAGGTGGACCGTCGCGCCCTGCCGCGGCTCGCGAGCCCGGTATCCTGGTCCGAGGCGGTGTACGAAGCGCCGCGCAATGCCGTCGAGGCCGCGATCGCCGGGATCTGGCGGGAGGCCCTTCGTGCCGAGCGCGTGGGCGTCCACGACAACTTCTTCCACCTGGGCGGGCATTCGCTCCTGGCGGCCCGCGTCGCCGCCCGCCTCCAGGAGACCTTCGGGGTCGACATCCCCCTCCGCCGGCTCTTCGAGGCGGTCACCGTGGCGCGTCTCGCCGAGCTGCTCCAAGAGACGGCGCCGGTCCGCGCCGACCGGGTCATCCCGCGGCGTCCGGCCCGCGATCGGGCGCCGGCGTCCCACGCGCAAGGGCAGCTCTGGCTCCTCGAGCAGCTCCAGCCCGGGAAGGCCGCGTACAACAACCCCGCAGCGGTCCTCCTCGAGGGGGCGCTCGACCTCCCGGCGCTCGCCGGGAGCCTGGCGGAGATCGTCCGCCGGCACGAGGTGCTGCGCACCACCTTTGCCCTCGCGGGAAGCGAGCTGGCCCAGATCATCCGTTCGGCCTCCGCGGTGACCTTCGTGCTGCCGGTCGTCGACCTCGAGGCCCTGCCGGCTTCTGCGCGGCGGGCCGAGGAGGAGCTTTGGATCGCGGAGGAAGCGCACCGCTCGTTCGATCTGGGCCGCGGACCGCTGCTACGCGTCCTGCTGCTCCGCCGGCGACCGGGCGAGCACGTAGTGGCGATCAACCTGCATCACATCGTCTCCGACGAGTGGTCACACAACGTTTTCGTCCGCGAGTTGGGCCAGCTCTACGAGGCGGCGTGCGCGGGGCGTTCTTCGCCGCTGCCCGAGCTGCCGGTCCAGTACGGGGACTTCGCCGCTTGGCAGCGGCACGTCCGCCAGGAGGGCGCCCTCGAAGAGCACCTCTCCTGGTGGCGCGAGCAGATGGCGGGGGCGCCGGCCATGCTTTCGCTGCCCACCGACCGGCCGCGCCCGTCGACGCGGAGCCTGCGTGGCGCCTCGCAGCCGTTCGCCTGGCCGCCGGAGCTCGTCGCCCGGCTCTACGACCTCGGGCGGGCGCGTGGCGCCACCCTCTTCATGACCCTGGCGGCCGGTTTCATGGCTCTCCTCCACCGGCTCTCTCATCAGGACGACTTGGTGATCAGCACCGGCTCCGCCCACCGCGGGCGGACCGAGCTCGAGCCGCTCATCGGTTGCTTCCTGAACGTCCTGCCGCTGCGCGCCGGCTTCGCCGACGCTCCCACTTTCGAGGCCCTGCTCGGCCGTGTGCGGCAGGGCACCCTCGGTGCCTTCGCCCACGGTGACGTGCCCTTCGAGCGTTTGGTCGCGGAGCTGCGCCCCGAGCGCGACCTCTCCTACAACCCCCTGGCCCAGGTGATGCTCACGCTGCAGAGCGCGCCGGCGGAGGTCCCGCGGCTCGGCGGCCTGGCACTGACGCGCCTCGTGGTGGAGCGCCGGACGGCACAGCTCGACCTGACCCTCCACGTCTGGGACCGCCCGCAGGGGCTGTACGGCTTTCTCGAGCACGACACCGACCTCTTCGCGGGCGCCACCGCCAAGCGGCTGCTCGCCCATCTGGCGAACCTGCTCGCGGCGGCCGCGGCCGAGCCCGGTCGTCCGGTGGCCGAACTGCCTCTCCTGGACGGGAGGGAGCGGGCGCAGGTCCTGGGCGAATGGAACGCGACCCGCGCCGTGATGGCGGGCGGCGGCCTCTGTCTCCACCAGCTCATCGCGCGGCAGGCCGAGCGGACCCCGGACGCCCTCGCCGTCACCGCGGAGGCGGGCTCCCTGACCTACCGGGAGCTCGGCGCGAGAAGCGGCCGGCTGGCCCGCCGGCTGCGGGCGCTGGGGGTCGGGCCAGACGTCCTGGTGGGCGTCTGCGCCGAGCGTTCCCTGGAGCTGGTCGTGGGGCTCCTCGCGGTGCTCGAGGCTGGCGGCGCCTACGTGCCGCTCGATCCCTCGTACCCGGCTGCGCGCTTGGCGTTCATGCTGGCGGATGCCGCCGTCCCCGTCCTGCTCACCCAGCCGCAGTTGGCTGCCGGCCTGCCGCCGCACGGCGCGCGGGTCGTGCTCCTCGGGGGTCCCGAGCCCGCGGAGGACCTTCGGGGCGCCCCGGCGGAGGTCCTGCCGGAGAACCTGGCCTACGCCATCTACACCTCGGGCTCCACCGGCCGCCCCAAGGGGGCGATGAACACCCATGCCGCGATCGTCAACCGGCTGCTCTGGATGCAGGAGGCCTACCGCCTGACGCCGGCCGACAGCGTGCTGCAGAAGACGCCGGTGAGCTTCGACGTCTCGGTCTGGGAGCTCTTCTGGCCGCTCCTCGCGGGAGCTCGCCTGGTGATGGCAAGTCCGGGAGGGCACCAGGACAGTGCCTACCTCGTCCGGCTGATCGCCGGCGAGGGGATCACCACCGTGCACTTCGTCCCCTCGATGCTGCGCAGCTTCCTGGCGGAGAAGGAGGTCTCGCGATGCGTCTCCCTGCGGCGGGTCATCGCCAGCGGCGAGGCGCTGCCACCCGAGGTCGAGCGTCGCTTCGGCGAGTGCCTGGCGCCCTGCGGAGCGCGGCTGTTCAACCTCTACGGCCCGACCGAGGCGGCGGTGGACGTCACCGCCTGGGCTTGCCAGGGCGATGGCTCGCGGGCCGGCGTGCCCATCGGCCGGCCGATCGCCAACCTCCGCCTCCACCTCCTCGACCGTGGCGCCGGACCGGTGCCGATAGGGGTGGCCGGCGAGGTCCACATCGGCGGCGCGGGTCTCGCGCGGGGCTATCTCGGCCGTCCGGAGCTGACGGCGGAGAGGTTCGTGCCCGATCCTTTCGCGGGCATCGACGGCTCGGAGCCGGGCGCCCGCCTCTACAAGACCGGCGACCTTGGCCGCTACCTGCCGGGCGGGGAGATCGAGTTCCTCGGCCGCCTCGACCACCAGGTCAAGGTGCGTGGCTTCCGCATCGAGCTAGGAGAGATCGAGACGGTGCTCTGCCGCCACCCTGAGGTGGCCGACGCGGTCGTGGTGGCGCGCCCCTCCGGCGCCGACGTCGATCTGGTGGCCTACGTCTCGCCCGCCGGAGAGGCGGTCCCGGCGCCCGGGGAGCTGCGCGCCTTCCTGCGCGACCGCCTGCCGGAGCACATGGTCCCCGCGCTCTTCGTGGAGCTGCCGGCGCTGCCACTGTCTCCCAACGGCAAGGTGGATCGCAAGGCCCTGCCGGAGCCGGGAGGCGCGGCGCGCGAGACGGCGCTCTTCGTCGCTCCGCGCAACGCCGTCGAGGAGCGCCTGGCCGGCCTCTGGGGAGAGATCCTCGGCGTCGACCGGGTCGGCGTGCACGACAACTTCTTCGCCCTGGGCGGTCACTCCCTGGTCGCCACCCAGCTCCTGTCGCGACTGCAGGACGGCTTCCACCTGAGCCTGCCGCTGCGCGCGATCTTCGCCGTGCCCACCGTCGCCGAGCTCTCGGCCACTCTGATCGAGCAGCTCCTCGCCCAGGGCGGAGACGAGATGACGACCCTCCTCGACGAGCTGGAGGGGCAGGTTTGAGCGATCTGTCGCAGCGTATCGCCGCGCTGCCGCGGGAGCGGCTCGACGAGCTCCTCGCGCGGCTGGGGCAGGCGAAGCGCGCCGCCGCGGGCCCTGAGGAGCTGCCGATCCGTCCGCGCGAGCGGGGCTCGACGCCCCTGCCGCTCTCCTTTTCCCAGGAGCGGCTCTGGTTCCTCGACCAGCTCGATCCCGGATCGCCCGACTACGACATGGCGGCTGCCATCGAGCTGCGTGGCAAGCTCGACGTCGTGGCGCTGGAGCGCAGCCTCGGCGAGGTCGTCCGCCGCCACGAGTCTCTGCGTACGACCTTCGCTGCGGCCGGCGGTCAGCCCGTGCAGGTGATCGCGCCCGCGCTCGCCGTGGAGCTGCCGCGGGCCGACCTGCGGCGGCTGCCGGCGGATCTCCGGAAGGGCGAGGTGGCGCGGCTGTCGCGGGAGGCCGCCCACCTCTCCTTCGATCTCGCGCGCGGTCCCCTCTTCCGCTTTTGCCTGCTGGGTCTGAGCGGAGAGGAGCACGTCCTCCTCCTCACCTTCCACCATATCGTCACCGACGGCTGGTCGACCGCCCTCTTCGTGCGCGAGGTGGCGGACCTCTACGTGGCGTTCCTGGAGGGGCGGCCCTCCCCGCTGCCCGAGCCGCCGATCCAATATCCCGACTTCGCCCTCTGGCAGCGGGAGCACCTGCGGATGGAGGTCCTCGCCCGCCTGGTGGACTACTGGCGAGGGCAGCTCGCGGGAACGCCGGTGCTCGAGCTCCCGGTCGACCGTCCCCGGCTGGCGGTCCAGAGCCGCCGTGGCGCCAACCGGCTCCTGGAGCTGACCCCGGCCCTGACCGCCCGGCTGCGCGACCTGGCGCAGGCCGAGGGCGCGACGCTCTTCATGGTCCTGCTCGCGGGATTCGATACCCTGCTGCAGCGCTACGCCGGCCAGGAGGATTTCGCGGTCGGCACCTACATCGCCAACCGGAACCGCACCCAGGTCGAGGGGCTGATCGGGTTCTTCGTCAACAACCTCGCGCTGCGCGCGCGGTTCGCGCCGGAGCTCCCCTTCCGCCAGCTCCTGGCCCGCGTCCGCGAGGTGACGGTGGGCGCTTTCGCCCACCAGGACCTCCCCTTCGAGCGGCTGCTCGAAGAGCTCCAGCCGCCGCGCAGCGCCAGCCACACGCCGATTTTCCAGGTCATGCTGGTGCTGCAGAACACTCCCAGGATGCGACTCGAGCTGCCCGGCCTTTCGATGAGCCGCGTCAATCTGGGGACCGAGCAGTCCAACTTCGACCTGACCTTGTGGATGGAGGAGGCCGAAGGGGTGACGGCGCGCGTCGAATACGCCGCCGACCTCTTCGACGGCGCGACGGTGGACCGCTTGGGGGGGCACTTCCTGACCCTCCTCGCGGCCGTCGCCGGAGACCCGGAGCGTCGCCTCCGGGAGCTACCGCTGCTGACCCCGGTGGAGAGCGAACAGCTCGCCCGATGGGCGGTCTCCGTCACCGGCGAATCCGGCGACGCGTGCGTCCATGACCTGTTCGCAGCCCGGGCGGCCGCGCGGCCGGAAGCCGCGGCGCTGGTCGTGGACGGCGTCCCCACCACTTACCGCGAGCTCGACGAGCGGAGCGAGCGACTGGCCCGCCGCCTGCGCGGCCTGGGCGTCGGTCCAGAGGTCGTGGTCGGCCTCGCCGTCGAGCCCGCCTCCGAGGCCGCGGCGGCGATGCTGGGCGTTCTCAGGGCCGGCGGCGCCTTCCTGCCCCTCGATCCGTCCTATCCCACCGAGCGGCTCGCCTTCATGCTCGCCGACGCCGGCGCGAGGGTGCTGGTGACGCAGGAGCGCTTCGCCCCCCGCTTCGCTGCGGCCGAGGTTCCCCGGGTAATGCTCGACGCCGACCTCCCAGCCGCCGGGAGGGAGGCCGGCCGGGCCGCCGCCGGGCCGGAGCATTTGGCCTACGTGATCTACACCTCGGGGAGCACCGGCCGCCCCAAGGGGGTCGCCGTCACCCACGGCAACCTGATGCCGATGATGGCCTGGGGCTGCCGTTGCTTCGACTTGGGCGAGCGCACGCGGGTCCTCCAGAACCTTTCCTACGGCTTCGACTTCGGCGCCTTCGAGATCCTGACGACGCTGATCGCCGGCGGCGAGCTCCACGTCCTCTCGCGCCGGGGCGATTTCCGGGCCAGCGCGGCCTGGATCGCGGCGCGCCGGATCGACACTCTCCACACTACGCCCTCCTTCTGCCGCGAGATCGTCGCCTCCGGCGAACGGCTGGACAGCCTGGAGATCGTGCACCTGGGAGGGGAGCCGCTGACTCGGGAGACCGTCGAGCGGATCTTCGCCGCGGTGGGGGAGGGCTGCCGCGTCTTCAACGGTTACGGGCCGACCGAGGTGACGGTCAACAGCACGATCTTCGAGCTGAGCCGGCGCTCCCCGCGGCGAGAGGCCACGACGATCCCGATCGGACGCCCGACGGCCCGCAACTCGATTTACGTGGTGAACCGCTGGGGGGCTCCGGCTCCGGCCGGCGTGCCCGGTGAGCTCTGGATCGGCGGCGACGGCGTCGCGCGGGGATACCTCGGCCGCCCCGACCTGACCGCCGCGAAATTCGTCCCCGATCCGTTCGGTGCCGCCGCTGGCGGCCGCCTCTATCGGACCGGGGACCTCGTCCGCTTCCTGGCGAGCGGCGACCTCGAGTTCCTCGGCCGTATCGATCACCAGGTGAAGATCCGGGGCTATCGGGTCGAGCTGGAGGAGATCGAGGCGGTGCTGGCGCGGCACCGGTCCGTCCGCGAGGCCGTCGCTGCGGTCCGGGAGGACGCGCCGGGCGACCAGCGCCTGGTCGCTTACGTGGTGCCCGCGCCCGGAGAGCGGCCGTCCGCGGCGGACCTGCGCGCTCACCTGGAGGCGGCGCTGCCGGCCCACATGGTGCCCTCGGCCGTGGTTTTCCTCGACGCCCTGCCGTTGACCGGGAGCGGCAAGGTGGACCGGCGGGCGCTGCCCGCACCGGTCGTCGACCGCCCCGAGCTCGTCGCGGTGTTCGTCGGGCCGCGTACTCCCGCCGAGGAGGTCGTCGTCGGTATCTGGGCCGAGGTCCTCGGGGTCGCAAGGGTGGGGATCCACGACGGGTTCTTCGACCTGGGCGGCCATTCGCTGTTGGCGACCCGTGTGCTTGCGCGGGTGCGCGAGGCCCTGGGGGTGGAGGTCCCCCTTCACGCCTTCTTCGAGGCCCTCACCGTGGCCGAGCTGGCGCTGCGGGTCGAGGAGAGGCGCCAGCCGGAGGTCCCGCCCATCCGGCCGGTTCCTCGGGAGGGGGAGCTTCCTCTCTCCTTCGCCCAGGAGCGGCTCTGGTTCCTCGAGCAGCTCAGGCCGGGGCAGGCCGCCTACTACGTACCGCGCGTTCTGCGGATCGACGGCGTGCTCGACGTGAGCCTGCTGGCGCGCGCTTACGGCGCGCTCGCCAGCCGTCACGAGATCCTGCGGACGACCGTCTCCGAGGTCGACGGGCACCCGGTCCAGCGTATCCATCCGGCGCGCCCCTTCCACCTGCCGCTGGTCGACCTGCGCGCCCTGCCCACCGGTGAGAGGGGTGCCGAGGTCGAGCGGCTCCGCCTGGTCGAGGGGCAGCGCCGTTTCGAGCTCGTCCGCGACACAATGCTGCGCGCGACGGCCCTGCGTCTCGGGGAGTGCGAGCACCTGCTGCTGCAGACCGAGCACCACCTGGCCCACGACGGCTGGGCGCAGGGGGTACTGCTGCGAGACCTGCTCGAGCTGTATCGGGCGCTTGGCGCCGGGAGGCCGCCCGTCCTGCCGCCTCTCCCCGTCCAGTACGCCGACTTTGCCGCCTGGCAGCGGGAGTGGCTGACGGGCGAGCTGCTCGATGGGCAGCTCGCGTTCTGGCGCCGGCAGCTCGCAGGGGCCCCTGCCGTCCTGCCGCTGCCCACCGACCGCCCGCGTCCGCCGGTCCAGACCTCCCGCGGGGCCGAGCGGATTTTCGCAGTTCCGGCGGATCTCGCGGAATCGTTGCGCGCCCTCGCCCGCCACGAGGGGGTGACCCTCTTCATGGCCACCCTTGCCGTCTTTGACGTGCTGCTCCACCGCTACAGCGGCGAGACCGACCTCGTCGTAGGCTCCGGAGTCGCCAACCGGCGCCGCCCGGAGACCGAAGGGATGATCGGGATGATCGTCAACACCCTGGTGCTGCGCGCCGACCTGTCGGGGAGGCCGGCCTTCCGCGAGCTCCTGGGCCGGGTGCGCCGGGTCTGTCTGGACGCCTACGCTCACCAGGATCTTCCCTTCGACAAGCTCGTCGAGGCCCTGCGGCCGAAGCGGAGCCTGAGCCACGCGCCCATCTTCCAGGTCCTTTTCGCGTTCAACGACGCTCCCACGCCGGAGCTCGAGGTCGCCGGTCTGCGCATCGAGGAGGTCCACTCCCACAACCGGTCCGCCAAGTTCGACCTGCTGCTGGTCGCCTCACCCCAGGCCGAGCAGCGGTCGGGCCTGGGTCTGCGCTCCCGGACCGCGGCGTTCAACCTCGCCCTCGAGTACAACGTGGATCTGTTCGAACGCCCCACCGTGGAACGCCTTCTGAGCCACTACGCGAGCTTACTGCGGGCTGCCGTGGACGACCCGTCCCGGCGGATCGCGGAGCTGTCGCTGCTCGCGCCGGCCGAACGCCACCAGCTCCTCGCGGAGTGGAGTGGCGTGCGCGCTCCCTATCCGGCTGACCTCTGCATCCACGAGGTCTTCACCGCCGCCGCGGCGCGCACTCCGCAGGCCGTGGCGCTGGTCTGCGGCGCAGAGCGGACGAGCTACGGCGAGCTCGAGCAGCAGGCCAGCCGGCTGGGCCGGCGGCTCCAGCGCGCCGGAGTCGGGCCGGAGGCCGTCGTCGCGATCTTCGCCGAGCGCTCGCCCGCCCTGGTGATGGGCATGCTGGCGGTGCTCAAGGCCGGGGGCGCGTACATGGTCCTCGATCCTGCGGATCCTTTGGAGCGGCTGCGGCGCCTCCTGGACGACGCCCGGGTACGGATGATCCTCGCCGACGAGCGACTGGCCAGCCGGCTGCCGGAGCATGGGGCCGAGGTGGTGCCGCTCTCTCCGGCCGGAAGTGCCGGGGAGGAGCCTCCCGCCCAGCTCACGTCGCCGGAGAACCTGGCCTACGTCATCTACACCTCAGGCTCGACGGGACGGCCCAAAGGAGTGAGCGTCCCCCACCGGGGCGTGATCCGCCTGGTCTGCGCAGGAGGGTTCGCGCGGCTCGGGCCCCAGGAGGTCTTCCTCCAGCTCTCCCCTGCCTCCTTCGATGCCTGCGTCCTGGAGATCTGGGGGTGCCTGCTCAATGGCGGCCGGCTCGTCGTGCCGCCTGCCGGCCCCCCGACCCTGGAGCGGCTCGGGGAGATGCTAAGGGACCACGGCGTGACCACGCTCTGGCTGACGGCAGGGCTCTTCCACCTGATGGTCGACGAGCGGCTCGACGACCTGAGGGGAGTGCGGCAACTACTGGCCGGCGGCGATGCGCTGTCGGTGGCGCACGTCGAGCGCGTGCTGCGGGAGCTCCCCGGCTGCCGGATGATCAACGGCTACGGTCCCACTGAGAGCACCACGTTCACCTGCTGCCACGGCATGTCCCCGGGCGATCCGGTGGGGTTCTCCGTCCCCTTGGGGAGACCGGTCAACGCGACGCGGGTCTACGTGCTGGACGCCGAGCTGGCCCCGGTGCCCCTGGGCGTCGCCGGAGAGCTCTGCATCGGCGGCGACGGCCTCGCTCGCGGTTACTTGCATCGACCCGGCCTGACGGCCGAGCGCTTCGTCCCGGACCCCTGGCAGGACGAGCCGGGGACGCGGCTCTACCGCAGCGGCGACCGCTGCCGCCACCTGCCGGATGGCCGCCTCGAGTTCCTTGGCCGGCTCGACCAGCAGGTCAAGATCCGCGGTTTCCGCATCGAGCCGGGCGAGATCGAGGCCGCCCTGCACCGGATCCCGGGAATCTGCGAAGCCGTGGTGCTGGCGCAGGCGGGTCCCGGGGGCGACGTTCGCCTGGTGGCCTGGGTGGTGCCCGCGAAGTGGCCCTTCGACCTGGCCGCGCTGCGCGCCGCCCTGCGCGAGAAGCTCCCCGAATACCTCGTGCCGTCCGTTTTCGTCACGCTTTCGGAGCTGCCCCTCACTTCTCATGGAAAGATCGACCGTGCAGCGCTGCCGGCTCCGGACCGGGAGGGGGAATCGAGGGAGGCCGTGCCTCCCGGGACCGCGGTGGAGGAGAAGCTCGCCGGGATCTGGCAGGAGGTTCTGGGCATCGCCCGCGTGGGAGCCCGCGACGACTTCTTCGAGCTCGGCGGTCACTCGCTCATGGCGACTCGCGTGGCCTCGCGGGTTCACAAGGAGCTGGGTTACGAGCTGCCTCTGCGCGTCTTCTATGAGCGGCCGAGCCTGCGCGAGCTCGCGGCGTACGTCGAAGAGAAGCTGATGTCGCAGCTCGACCATGGGCTGCTCGCCGGCATGCTCGGCGAGCTCGAAGAGCTGTCCGAAGCGGAGGTCGAGGCCCTCCTGGCGGGCGAATCCTCAGGCGAGAGGTTGACGGCGAATGAGTGAAATCTTCGACAGGGTAGCCGACCTGTCGGCGGCCAAACGGCGGCTCCTCTGGCAGCGTCTGAGCCGGCAGGGGATCCTGGGAGAGGCGCGCAGCAACCAGGAGCCGGCGCTCGTCCCGGTCCCGCGGGACGGGCGGCTCCCGCTCTCCTTCGCGCAGCAGCGGCTTTGGTTCCTGAGCCAGCTCCAGCCCGAGAGCACCGCCTACAACTTGCCGTTCGCCCTTTGCTGCGAGGGATCTCTCGCGCCCGCTCTGCTGCGGCGCACACTGGCCGCGGTGGTGCGGCGGCACGAGGTGCTGCGCACCACCTTCCCGGTTGTGGACCGAGGACCCGTCCAGGTCATCGCGCCGCCTTTGCCGCCGCCTCTGCCGTTGATCGACTTGAGCGCCCTCCCGGCAACGGCCCGTGACCGCGAGACCTCCCGGCTGGCAGCGGGCGAAGCGCGGACCCCGTTCGACCTCGCTCAGGGACCGCTGCTGCGGGCCGCGCTGCTGCGCTGGAACGCGGCGGCCCACGTCCTCCTCTTCACGATGCACCACATGGTCAGCGACGGCTGGTCCATGGGCATCCTGATGAAGGAGGTCGCCGAGCTCTATGGCAGCTTCGCCGCCGGCAACCTCCCGTCGCTACCGTGGCTACCGGTCCAATACGCCGACTTCGCAGCGTGGCAGCGGCGTTGGCTCTCGGGAGAGGAGCTCGAGTCGCAGCTCTCCTATTGGCGCGACCGGCTCGCCGGGATCCCGCCGGCGCTCGAGCTTCCGGCCGACCGGCCGCGTCCCCCCCGCCAGAGCTTCCGTGGCGCGACGCATGTCTTCACCCTGCCGCAGCAGCTCAAGGCGGCGGTTGAGTCTCTCGGCCGCACCCGGGGCGCCAGCCTCTTCGCCGTCCTCCTCGCCGCCTTCGCCGCGCTGCTCCAGCGCTACACCGGCCAGGGCGACGTCCTGATCGGCTCACCGGTGGCCAACCGCCGCCGCTTGGAGCTCGAAGGGTTGATCGGGTTCTTCGTCAACACACTGGTGATGCGTCTCGGCCTCGCGGGGGAGACGAAGGTCGCGGCCGCCGTGGACCGCGCTCGCGAGGTCGTTCTCGAGGCCCAAGCGCACCAGGACCTCCCCTTCGACCGGCTCGTCGAGGAGCTGATGCCGGCCCGCAGCCTCCAGGGAATGCCTTTGGTGCAGGTGATGCTTGCCCTCCAGAACGCTCCCATGCACCCCCTGGAGCTGCCGGGCCTCAAGCTCTCTCCGCTGCCGGGTGACGGCGGCACCGCGAAGCTCGATCTCACGCTGTCGCTGGTGGAGGAGAACGGCGGCCTGGCCGGAAGGCTGGAGTATTCGACCGACCTGTTCGACCCGGCGACGGCCGTGCGTCTGGCGGGGCACTACCGGACGCTGCTCGAGGCCATGGCAGGCTCGGCGGAGCTGCCCTTCTCGGAGCTGTCCCTGCTCACCCCATCCGAGGGCCATCAGCTCCTTCGCGAGTGGGCCGAGCAGGGATCCATGGTCCTCGATGCCTGTATCCACGAGCTGGTCGCGGAACAGGCGGCGCGGGAGCCGGAGGCCGTGGCCCTGGTGTGCGGGAGCGCGCGTGTGAGCTACGCCGAGCTCGACCGGCAGGCGTCGCGGCTGGCCTCCCGGCTACGCGGCATCGGCGTCGGCCCCGAGGCTCTGGTGGGGATTTGCGCCGAGCGGTCGGTGGAGCTGGTGGTCGCGCTGCTGGCCACTCTCAAGGCGGGTGGGGCGTATTTGCCCCTCGATCCGAAGTACCCGGCGGAACGGCTCCGGTTCATGCTGGCGGACGCCGGCGCGTCGGTTCTGCTCGCCCGGGCCGCGGTCGCGGAGAAGCTGCCCGCCCACGATGCCCGGCTCGTCCTGCTCGATGAGGCCGCAGAGGGAACCGGTGGCTCAGAGTACCTCGCAACGACCGCTGGCGCGGGTCCCGAGAGCCTGGCCTACGTGATGTACACCTCGGGCTCCACGGGGGCCCCCAAGGGCGTGAGCGTGCGACATCGCGGAGTCGTGCGGCTCGCCCGCGACGGCGGATTTGCCCGTCTCGGGCCGGACGAAGTCTTCCTACAGATGGCGCCGCTCTCCTTCGATGCCTCGACTCTGGAGATCTGGGGGGCATTGCTCAACGGCGGCCGGCTGGTGATCCCGCCGCCGGGCCCCCTTTCCCTGGAGGATCTGGGGCAAGCGATACGCGACCAGGGCGTTACGGTGCTTTGGCTGACGGCGGGTTTGTTTCACCAGATGGTGGACCATAACCTGGAAGGGCTGCGTCCGGTGCGGCAGCTCCTGGCCGGGGGCGACGCGCTGTCGGTCTCTCACGTCCGCCGCGTCCTCCAGGAGCTGCCGGGTACG
>DASUEN010000282.1:0-6644 GCA_036275055.1 Thermoanaerobaculia bacterium | reverse complement strand
CATCAACAAGGAAGGGGGGCTCGATCTCCAGTACGTGGGCGGCACGAGCCGGCAGCCGCTCAGCCCCAAGCCCATCAAGTTCTTCGGCGACGGGCCGGGCGGCATCTGGGTGGGCGCTCAGGCCACCATCCAGCGCTGGTTTGCCGATCCCCTCTTCGACAACGCCGGCGCCTGCTCGAACGACCCGAAGCAGGCTTGCACGCTCACCGACCTGTCGCTGTGCGGCCCCAAGGCGACCTGCGACGTGAGCGCGGGCGTCTGCTCGAACGACCTGACCACGGCCTGCACCTCCGCCACTGCCGCGGCCCTCTGCGGCGCGAAAGCGGAATGCATCGCCAAGCACGACCGTACCCTGCGGACGGTGTTCACCCACGACCACTTCGGCCCCTCGACGCACCAGCAGGCAGGCCTGTACGCCGGCCTGGTGGTGGAGCCCAAGGGCTCGCAGTGGCGCGGAAACCAGGACGGTGTCGTCTTCGGCGGCTTCGACCCGGCGACCGGCAAGGCCGTCGACAAGCGGTTCGACGGCGGTCCGACGACATGGCAGGCGGTCATCGAGACCCGTGACCAGAAGGAGAGCTTCCGGGAGTTCCTGGTCGAGCTTCAGGACTCCACGCTGATGTACTTTCCGTTCGGGGTGCGCGACTTCATCCTCGATGAGAAGGATACGGGCTGGAAACAGCAGTTCGCCGGGGGAGACACGGGTCCGTGCAAGGATGGGGAGCCCTGCGGCTTCTGTGGCAACGACGGGGTGTGCGTCGACGCGAAGAGCGGCAAGATCCCTTCCGGGACGCCGACGGCGTGCGACGTGAACACGGCGGGGGTGCAGAGCCCCCGCACCTGCCCTTCCAGCTCGACCTGCCGGTTGAGAGCCGGTTTCTTCAAGGCCTGCACCGCCGAGCCCGCGGGCTTCGCGGCCTGCTCGGGTCAGGCCTACGACGCTGCCAAGCCGGACCGCACGGGTGTCTTCAAGTCGTGCAACCTGCTCGCCGGGATCCCCGACGCGTCCTGGAACGCCTGGGCTCTGACGCCCATCGATCCGCCCAGGAACGGCCCGGAGGTCATCACCTTCTTCGGGGCCACCAACAACTTCTCGTTCAACTACCGTAACGAGCCGCTCTTCCCGCGGATCATGGACCCGTTCACCGGCGCCATCCTGTCGGGCAAGACGGGCGATCTGGCCTACGTGTACAGCTCCGATCCTTCGATCTCGCGCCCGAACCCCCGCGGCTCGGTCTGCTCGGGCAACCTCTGGCAGCCCTGTGACGCGAGCCACGCCTGTCCCTCCGGTGCCGGAACCTGCCAGCCAGCCAACTTCTGCTCGGACAACTACGCCCTCTGCACGGCCGGGAACCTGACGCTCTGCCGCGACTCCGGCACGGCCACGTGCGACCAGACCTCTCCCTACACGGCGCTCACGGCGGGAGTTCAGCCCGGCGATCCGTTCACGCCGCTGCTGCGGGCCTACCCCGGGGACGACGTCCAGTTGCGGACGCTGACGGGCGCCCACCTCAACCCGCACAACTTCACCATCCAGGGGATCAACTGGTTGATGCAGCCCTCGTTCGTGGACTCCGGGTGGCGCAACAGCCAGGTCATGGGCATCTCGGAGCATTTCGACCTGATCTCCCGGCTGCCCGCCGCCTCCGCGAGCGGCACCACCTCGGACTTCCTCTATCAGCCGGGCGCGGCGGCCCTCGAGCAATCCTCGGGCAACTGGGGGATCATACGGACCTACAGCCAGCAGCAGGCGGACCTCTTCCCGGTGCCGAACAACGCTCCCTCCGCCACGCCCTTCGACATCTGTCCCAAGACGCAGCCGAGGGGGACCCGGGTGCGCACCTACAACGTGGTGGCCGTCCCCGAGCCCCTGACCTACAACGCGAACCAGGTGCCGCAGCTCGCGGACCCCAACGGGCTCGTCCTCTACCGGTGCCCGGCCGGCACTCCGCTGGCGAGCTGTGCGCCGCCCTCGGGCTGGACTCCGACACCGCTCGTCCTGCGTGCCGGAGCCGGCGACTGCATCAAGGTGAACCTGCGCAACGCGATTCCCGCCAGCACCCAGATCAAGGGCGCCTCCAACCTGCAGTTGCCGATCCCCGCCGGGTGCAAGGACGCCGACTACCCTCCGGCCCCCACGAACTGCGGTTCGGGCGGGACTCCCTGCTGCCTGCCTTCCAACACCTCCCTGCAGGTTGGCCTGCGGCCCCAGCTCGTGAGCTTCGACGTGCGGACGAGCGGCGGCGCCAACGTCGGCCTGAACCCGCTCGGCACCGCGCAAAACCCGGTGCAGACGGCCGGGCCCGGCGCCACGGTCTCCTACACCTGGTACGCCGGCAACCTCGACCCCAAGGCCACGACGGAGGCCAAGCGCCACATCCCGATCGAGTTCGGCGCCGCCAACCTGCTGCCGCCGGACGTGCTGAACCAGTACGGGCACGGCCTGTTCGGCGCCCTGATCGTCGAGCCCCTGGGCTCGTCGGGATGGGAGGACAGCGGCACGACGGCCGAGGTGAAGGAAGCCGACGGCTCGAAGTTCAAGGAGTTCGTGGTCTTCACCCAGGACAACATCCCCATGCAGGGAGGCGTGATCGACGGCGCCAACTACGCCTCGGAGCCCTTGGTGAATCCAGCAGACGGCACTACACCCCTTCGCCTCTGCGATACGTGCTCGTCCTCCGACTTCTCCTGCCTCTACACGGACAAGCCGTTCTCGGGCACTCCGGGCAGTTGCACCCCGTCGAGCTTCACGCCGGTGACGCCCATCTTCACGGCCTGCGCCGGCGAGTCGGTGCGCTTCCGCTTGCTGCACCCGGGCGGCATCAACACGGATCAGGTGTTCGAGATCTACGGCCACAACTGGTCCGAGTCCCCCTACATGACGGAGTACGACCACTGCGAGGCGCCGACCACTCACACCAACCTGTGGGCCTCGCAGAGGCAGGGCACCACGAACCTGTGCGCCAATGGGCCGTATTCGCGCACGAAGCTGACGCCCGCGCAGCAGGCCGCGGGGGCCTGGCAGGCGAGCCTCAACGCCTGGCAGGGCTCGCGCATGGGGCACGGCCCGTCGAACCATCTCGACGTCCTGCTCCCGCAGGCTGGCGGCCCCTTCCAGCGGGCTGGGACCTACATGTACCGCACCTACCCGGCCATGCACTTCCAGCTCGGCCTCTGGGGTTGGTTCGAAGTGAAGCAATGTGATCAGAGACCCAAGCGCGACACGGCGCTGAAGAACCAGTGGCTGAGGCAGTGAGCTCCAGGAGCTGACGTACCGCGCCGCCGGCCCCAGGCCGGCGGCGTTTTCCCCGCAACGAATTTCTCGCCGACCGAAGTCGAGCCCATGAAAACGACCGCATCGCTTTTCACCTCGCTCCTCCTTGGGGCCCTCGCTGCCGGCCCGGCGCCGGCCTCGGTGCCGCCCGCGCCGTCCCCCTCCGCTCCTGCGGCCGCCAGCCGGTCGGTGAGCGCGGGGGTGGCCGTCGACCTTTCGGTTCAGCCCGCCGGCTCCGGCGCGGCGACGGGCGAGGTGCGGGAAGGGCAGGAAGCGGTCTTCCGCTTCAAGATTTTCGATACGGCGACGAAGACCCCTCTCTCCGGGGCCTACCCTGCCGCCTGGATGGATTTCCTGCCGGACGCTCCCACGACCGAGTCCAGGGGTTGCACCGAGAGAGTGGAGGAGCTCATCGCCGGCAGCCTCCTCGCCCAGCCCGAGGTGGACTTGAACGTCTACCACGTGTTGGCCCTCAACGAGGACTCGACGATCTCCGTCGTCAATCCTCTCTTCGGCTTCGGCGGCTCCAAGCTCCTGGCCATGTTGTTCCTCGACGGCCCTGGTGAGGACTGGGTCCTTTCCCAGGACCGCAAGCGGCTCTTCGTCTCCCTGCCGGCCGCGAACGAAGTGGCCGTGGTGGACACCCTCGCCTGGAAGGTGGTGGCGAACGTTGCGGTGGGGCTCCGGCCCACCCGGCTGGTCTTGCAGCCGGACGGAGCCTATCTCTGGGTGACGCTGGAGGGAGGCGCCGCCGCTCTCGACCTCGACAAGCTCGCGGTGGCCGCCGTCGTACCCACGGGCCGCGGCCGGCACGAGCTCGCGGTAGCGGACGACAGCCGTCTCGTCTACGTCAGCAACGGCGACGACCGGACGCTGTCGGTGATCGAGGTCTCCCGGCTCGCCAAGCGGAAGGACGTCCCCTTGGGAGCCGCGCCCACCGCGATCGCGTTCTCGCCCCTCGCACGGGCGGTCTACGTGAGCAGTGAGGAGGCAGGAGCCGTGGTGGCCGTGGGTGGCCCGGGTCCCGAGGTGATGGCCCGCATGGCAGCGGCGCCCGGCCTCGGGCAGATCCGGTTCGCCCCCGGCGGCCGCCTCGGGCTCGTGGTCAACCCCCGCAGCAATCAGGTCCACGTCCTGGACGCCGCGCGCAACCGCATCATCCAAACCGCCTCGATGCAGGGTGGCCCCGACCAGGTCACCTTCTCCGAGCATCTGGCCTACGTACGGCTCCGCAACAGCGAGACCGTACTGATGATCCCCCTGGAGCAGTTGGGCGAGGAGGGGAAGCCGGTGCCGGTGGTCGACTTCCCCGGCGGCGAGCACCCCTTGGGAGTGGTCTCGCGGCCGAGCCCGGCCGACTCGATCGTGCGTGCTCCGGGAGCCAACGCAGTCCTCGTGGCCAACCCCGCGGACAAGGCGATCTACTTCTATAAGGAGGGGATGGCCGCCCCTCTGGGGAGCTTCCAGAACTATGGCCACGAGCCGCGGGCCGTGATGGTGGTGGACCGCAGCCTCAAGGAGCGTTCTCCAGGAAGCTATGAGACCGTCGCCCGGCTGCCGGGCCCGGGACACTACCAGGTGGCGTTCTTCCTCGACACGCCCCGGGCCGTCCACTGTTTCCCGGTGACCGTGGCCGCCGATCCCGAGTTGGAGAAGAAGCGGGCGCAGCAGCGCCCGGCCCTCCTCGAGCCTCTCGTGGCCGACGCCCGGGAGGTGCGCGTCGGGCAGTTGGTTCCCCTGCGGTTCCGGATCTCGGATGCCGGGACCCACAAACCGAAGGACGGCCTGCAGGACGTGGAGGTGATGGTCTACTCGGCGGCCGTCGAGGGGCAATGGCGTGCACTGGCGAAATCCATTGGAGAGGGGGTTTACGAGGTCGAGTTCACACCTCGCGAAGCCGCGGACTATCATGTGGCCGTGGAGTGCCCCTCCCAGAACCTGCCCTTCCATCTCTCGCCGCGGGTGATCCTGCAGGTCGTCCCGGAGGCGGCGGCGCCGAGCCCCTGAGGATGCAGGTCTCCCGCAAGCCTGGAGTATTGTAGGAGGAACAACGCGGCGCAGAGTCGTATCGTGGGTGGGCGAGGACCGGCGCGGCGTTCGGAGGGAGAAGCCGATGAATCCTGAGCGTTCCTTCAGCCGCATTTTGCTGACCGGTGCCGCAGTATTCCTCTCGCTCGCCTTGCCGGGCCGTGCAGCGGTCCAGAAGCGAGTTTGCGAGCGCACCGTCACTGCGAACGTGGTTGCCCTGCCGCAGGTCATCTATCTCAACCGCCTAGGGGCGCACATCCCCAACGGCATGATGTTCGCCCTGGCGCGCGACGTGGTCCAGGCGGACGCCACGGGCAAGATCCTCCAGCCATTGAAGACCTGCTACCCCGACGCCACCCAGTGCACGCCTGGCCTAGTCACCCTGCGGCCCGACAAACGCCCGCGACCCATCGTGCTGCGCGCCAACGAGGGGGATTGCCTCAAGATCGTCTTCACGAACCTCCTGTCTCCCGCCCCAGGGCCGGGGGCGTCGGCGCTCGCCGCAAACGCAAGGCCTGCCGTCGATCAGGCCCAAGAGCTCGCGGGCAATGCGCTCCAGCGGCAGCGGGCGGAGGTTGAGGGCAGGTCGCGTCAGGAGGGCGTGTTGAAGGAGCCAGTGCAGCCCACCCGGGAAGCCAATGCAGAAGCTGGCCTCCAACTCCAGCCGCCGACGACCCGTTCCGCCTCGATCCACGTCCAGGGCATGCCCTGGGTCAACGGTCCCACGGATGACGGTTCCTTCGTCGGCGGAAATCCCAACAGCCTCGCCCAGCCCGGGGAGCAGAAGACGTATGTCCTCTTCGCCGAGCACGAGGGGAGCTATGTGCTCTACAGCACCGCCGACGACTGGACCAACCAGAACCCGGGAAAGGGCGCTGACGGCGGCACGCTTGCCCAGGGGCTGTTCGGCTCGGTCAACGTCCAGCCCAGCGAGAGCGATGTAAAACCCTATGGCAAGAAGTGGAACTCGGAATGGTATCGCAGTCAGGTGACTGAGCAGGACCTTTGCCTGGCCAGTAAGGACAAGGCCTATGATGTCGGCACCGGCCTTTGTACCCGCCAGAACCCGGACGCGCTGCCGGCGATCGACTATCAGGCCTTGTACCCGGACGACGCCACGCACTTCCCCCTGAGCAGGAACCTGCCGATCCTCAGTATGCTGTGCAACGACGAGGCCGCCGCCAAGCGCGCGTGCCAGCAGAACGAGATCGTGCACACGGACCTGACGGCGATCATCACCGGTGAGCACGCGGGCCATTTTCCGTCGACCATCCTACCGGCACAGCAGCCGCCGGCCCTGCGGGCCATCTCCCTGCTGCCCGACCGCCTGGAGCCCTACCGG
>DASUEN010000281.1:0-3642 GCA_036275055.1 Thermoanaerobaculia bacterium | reverse complement strand
CACTTATCTGGAGAAGGACACGCCGATGAGCGAGCTGATCCTGCGCCGCGGCATCCGGCGCCTGCTGGGCCAGGAGCCCGAGACCGAGGCCAAGGCAGCCTGAAGCCGCGGGAGCCCGCCCCGAAACGTATGGCCCGCCGTCCTTCCCGCGCCCGCGGATCGAGGTCCGGCGGGCTTTGGCTTTTCCTGCTCGGCCTCGTCCTGGGGGCCGGCGCGCTCTACTTTTTTATTCAACGGCCGGCCTCTCCGTCTGCCGCCCCGCGGGAGTTGCCCGCGGAGCCGCGCCGGCCCGTTCCCGCGGTCTCATCGGACCGATCCGACCGATCGGTCCGATCCGACCGATCAGGCCCTTCGGACCATGTCGAGCCTGGTCCGGAGCTGACTCCGGTAACGGTCTCTTCAGGCCCTCCCCAGGGCGCCCGCGTGGCGGTGGTGATCGACGACCTCGGCCGCAGCGTGAGCGATCTCCAGCCTCTGGAAGCTCTGGGCGTGCCGGTCACCTACTCCGTCCTCCCCTACGAGGCGGAGACTCCCCAGGTGGTGGCCGCGCTGCGGCGGCGCAGCGCGGAGATCCTCCTCCATCTCCCCATGGAGCCCAAGAATCGTGAGAATCCGGGTCCTGGGGCGCTCCTCGAGCGGATGACCGACGACGAGCTGCGGCAGGGGACCCTCGCCGCCCTCAAGGCCGTCCCCGGCGCGGTGGGAGTGAACAACCACATGGGCTCGCTCCTCTCGTCCGAGGAGGGACCGATGAACACGGTGCTGGCCGTGCTCGCCGAGCGCCGGCTCTTCTTCCTCGACTCCCGCACCAGCGCCGGGAGCGTGGCCTACAAGGTAGCGACGCAGCTCGGCGTCCCCGCCGCCGAGCGCCAGGTCTTCCTCGACGGCGATCCCACTCCCGAGGCCATCCGCGTCCAGTTCCAGCACCTGCTCGACCTCGCCCGCTCCCGGGGCTCCGCCATCGCCATCGGCCATCCCCACCCCGCCACCCTGGCGGCGCTGGCCAGCGAAGTGCCGAAGGCGAAAGCGGCGGGGTACGAATTCGTGCCGGTGAGCTATTTGTTGACCAAGGCGGGCGGGGAGTAGGGGCGGCCCCCACCAAGACCCCTCATCACCCCGAGCTCTCACGGCACCCACTGCGACGTGTTGCCGGTCTCGAAGCCGTCCGCGAAGATCAGGCTCGCGCTGGCGGCGAGCTGGACGCGGGCCAGGGTGGCGGTGCGCGGGGGGAGGGTGGTGGCAAAACCTGTGGCGGTGCTGCCGAGCGTGCCCGCGCCGTTGAGGCCGGCGCTGTCGAGGCGCCAGAGAGCGACGGTGCCGGCGACGCCGCCGTTCACGGTGACGGTCACGTCCCGGGCCACGGTGTCTTTGTTGAACAGCAGCACGAAAAGGTTGCCATTCGCGGCGCGGACGGCGTAGCTTCCTACCCCATCGACGTCGCTCGATACCGCTCGCACGGTGTCACCGCTCACCTTCCCGCCCGCGCCGTCGTAATTCCGATAGAGACGATAGGAGTCCTCCGCCAGGCTGCCGGCGTCCGGCACCACCCAGCGCAGGGCCATGTCGAGACCCTCGCGGCCGAAGATGGCCAGCGCCTCGGCCTGCGCCAGGGCACCGGAAAGGGTGTTGTCCTTCCCCCAGCGGTACTCGCTGAGGGCGAGCTTCATCTCGGGACAGTACTGGTCCCGCCAGGCACGCATCTGCGGGATGAGCTGAACCACTTTGATCGTCCCGTCGGCGATCCAGGATTCCGAGATCCAGGCCGGATCGTAAAGCTCCTTGAGCGAGCGCAGGCGGGCCGCGACGGTGGCCGCATCGTCTTCGGCGGACTGATTGCCGGAGAGGCCGGCGACGCCGTCCCCTTGCGGATAAAAGTGGACGTCGAGCCAGTCGATGGGGAGGTCGCCCGCGGCCGGATGCCCCGCGGGGAGCCGGTGAGCGCACGACTGCTGCATGTACCAGGCGGGCCAGGGAAGGTTGCCGTGGGCGGCACGATCCGTCCCGTTCAGGCAGTCGCCGGCCGCGGCGTCCTTGGCCGAGGTCCAGAAATCGCACCAGCCCCAGGTGTCCGGTCCCAGGATCTCGGCGCCCGCGTCGTGGCTTTTGATCTTGGTCGCCGCCGCGAGACCTTTGTTCCAGACCTCGTCGTAATCGGGCGCCGCGGGATGGGCGTCGCGGTGCGTGCTGTTCCAGAGCATGGGCTCGTTGTCGAGGTTGTAATACCGCACTCCGGTGGCGGCGGCGGAGCCGAAGAGGCTCACCAGGTGGCTCGCGAAGGCGCCCACGTGGGCTTCGAGGTCCACCGGCACCGAGGTGTCCGCCGCGCTGTTGCCGGTGATGTAACGCAGGCTCGGGGAGCCGGGAACGGCAGGACTGGCGGGATTGCAGCAGCGCACCCCGGCGCAGAGGGTGGTGTTGATGGCGGGGTTGCAGATGCCGTTGCCGTTGTTGCCGCAGCCCGAGAGGCCGGGGTTCCAGGTGCATTCGGTGTCGGTCTGCGGTCCGTACTTGGTGGTCGAGAACCCGGGGAGACGGGCGGCGGACTTCGCCACCTGATCGATCGGCATGGTCATCACCGCGGCGGCACCGGCGGCGAGGGTGGGAGCGACGAAATTGTCGGCGGACGCCCCGTTCGCCCCGCCCTCGTTGATGTTCAGGAAGTAATAGTCCATGGCCCGGTTCGAGGTGTCGAAGAGCCAGTTGTAGCGCGTGGTGGCGTTGCCGCCCCGCCGGTTGGCGGTATAGAGGCCAGTCGCCAGCTCCGTCGAGCTGGCCCAGTTGACGCCATAGATCAGGGGATTGATCGCCCGCCGGTCGAGGTTGGGATCGACGGCGACGGTGACCGGGCCTCCCGACGACGAGCCGCCCCCGGATTCGACGAGCTCGAGGTCGTCCACGTAGGCCGTGGCCTGGTCGGCGGCGCCGGGGGTGTTGGTCTGGAAGATGATGCCGTCGAAGCTGCCGGTCGTCGCGATGCCGAGGTCCGCCCAGGTCACGGTCATCTGGGTCCAGACGTTGGGGAGCGGCGTCAAGTCCTTGCTGCCGATCTCGGCGTCGTTCCGGTAGATCACCAGCCGAACGGCTTGATGGCCGCCGTTGCCGTTGATCCAGAAACGGACGGCGGTGAAGCCGGCCACCGCCGGATCGGCGGCTCCGGGGTTGCTGTGGAAGTAGATCCCCTTCCAGTCGCCCCCCACGGAATCCGGCTCCCAGGAGATGGCGCTGGGGGCGCTCTGGTGGACCGCGGTCTGGGAGAGGTTGTGGACCGCCCAGCTCCAGTCCTGCCAGCCGTTTTGGAGCGCGTTGTCGTAAACGGTCTGCACGGCCGCGCCCGCGGGAGCGCCGGCCAAGGCGAGGCCGAGGACGGCGATGGAGAGGGGAGAGCGCCCACGGGATCTGTGCACGGCCGGACCTCCACGGAAGAAGTTATTCGGATTGTGGCATAGGTCGATCCATGCCGGTATAAGGCGACAACGCTACCTACACCACAATCGGTACCTTCCCACTGTAGAGATGGGATGAGAAGGCCAACCTCCTGTGACGCAGTGTCAGAATACTGGCCTGCAAACAGGGTAATCGCGCGGCTAGACGCGAAAGGAGGTTGACCGTGATTGAGCTTAGCAAAGTGGAGGCGCAGGAGGT
>DASUEN010000280.1:0-14629 GCA_036275055.1 Thermoanaerobaculia bacterium | reverse complement strand
CTCGACCCGCGCGAAGACCCGGACGTTGGCGGCTTCTTCGTCCGCCTTCCTGAGGCCGACTATCTGCCGACGTGGTACGCCGAGCGAGCCGGCGGAGCGCTCGGGCGCCATGAGCAGGACGCCGCGCGCAAGACGGCCGTGCATGCGAAGACGCCGACCGTCGCCCATGCCGATTCGCTCGGGCGCACCTTCCTTTCCGTTGCGCACAACCGCTTCAAGCGTAGCGACGCTCCGCCGGCCGATCCACCGATCGAGGAGCTCTACAGCACACGTATCGTCTTCGACATTGAGGGGAACCAGCGCGCGGTCTTCGACGCTAAGGACCGCATGGTGATGAGATACGACTACGGCATAGCTGATCTGGAAGCGCGCAGAAAAGAGGACGGAGCCGCCAACCGCATCCACCAGGCCAGCATGGAGGCGGGGGAACGCTGGGTTCTGAACGACATCACAGGAAAGCTGCTCTACGGCTGGGACAGCCGCGATCACCAGTTCCGCACCGCTTATGACCTCCTGCGGCGGCCGACAGGCTCATTCCTGCGTGAAGGCGCCGGACCCGAACTTTTGGTGGGGCAGACCGCCTACGGCGAAAGCCGGCCCCACCCGGAAGCGACCAATCTACGCGGGAAGGTGTTTCAGCTCCTTGATCAGGCGGGGGTGGTCGCCAGCGATGACTATGATTTCAAAGGCAACCTCCTGCGAAGCGAGCGCCAACTCGCCCAGGAGTACAAGGCCACGCTCGACTGGTCAGCCTCCGTGCCGCTTGAGGAGGCGACCTACACTAGCCGCACGATCTACGACGCGCTCAATCGCCCTATCGAGCTGACGACGCCGGATAACAGTGTCATTCGCCCCTCTTACAACGAAGCCAATCTGCTGGAGCGAGTGGAGGCGAATCTGCGCGGTGCGGCAGTTGCCACGCCTTTCGTCACCAAGATCGACTATGACGCCAAGGGCCAGCGTACGCGGATCGACTACGCCAACGGCGTCCGAACGCGCTACACCTACGACCCCCTGACCTTCCGGCTGGTACAACTTCTGACCCAGCGTGACGCCGCCGGGTTTCCCCAGGACTGTCCGCAGCCAGGCCCGTCCGGATGGCATGGCTGCCAGGTGCAGAACCTGCACTACACGCACGATCCGGTGAGCAACATCACCCACATTCGCGACGATGCCCAGCAGACTCTTTTTTTCCGCAACAAGCGCGTCGAGCCGAGCGCCGACTACACCTACGATGCCGTCTATCGGCTGATCGAAGCCACGGGTCGCGAGCACCTGGGCCAGGCCGGGGCAGCGCCCTCACCCAGCTCTTACAACGACCAGCCGCGTGTGGGCATCCCTTTCTCGGCTAGTGACGGCAACGCCATGGGGCGCTACCTCGAGCGCTATATGTATGACTCGGTTGGTAATTTCCTTGAGATGGTCCATTGCGGCAGCGACCCGGCAAGCCCCGGTTGGACACGCGCCTATGCCTACAACGAACCTAGCCTGCTGGAACCCGGCAAGCAGAGCAACCGCCTCACCAGCACGGCCATCGGCGAAGCGACTGAGACCTACAGCACTGGTGAGAACGGCTATGACGCTCACGGCAACATGCTGCACCTGCCGCAACTGCATGCCATGCTGTGGGACTTCAAAGACCAGTTGCGGAGAACTCAGCGGCAGGCCGTGAATACCGCTGGCGGCGAAGGCTTCCAGTATCAGGGTGAGAGCACTTGGTACGTCTATGACGGCAGCGGGCAGCGCGTGCGTAAGGTAACGGAGCTCGCAAACGGCCAAGTCAAGGATGAAAGAGTCTATCTTGGGGGCTTCGAGATCTACCGCTCGCAAGTTGTAAATCCGCTCGTGCGCGAAACACTACACGTTATGGATGACAAGCAGCGGATCGCGCTAGTGGAGGCGCGCACTTTGGGCGATGAGCCGGGTCTACCGGCGCAACTGATCCGCTTTCAGCTCGGCAACCATCTCGGCTCGGCCAGTCTGGAGCTCGACGATCAGGCGGAGGTCATTTCCTACGAAGAGTATTTCCCCTACGGCAGCACGGCGTATCAGGCCGTGCGCAGCCAGATAGAGACGCCGAAACGCTACCGATACACTGGTAAAGAGCGGGATGAGGAAAGCGGCCTGCATTTTTACGGGGCGAGATACTATGCCTCGTGGCTGCCCAGATTCCTGAGCGTGGATCCAATGGCCAAGCGTTACCTCGGTCAAAGTCCATATGGATACGCAGCCAACAATCCTACCACGCTTGTAGATGTGCGCGGTGAGCGTCCGGGAGAACCGGAATTATCAAGAGCGCTCGACCGACTCAAGGAACTGTCGACTAAGCTGCCTACGAATAGCGAATATTTCCCGAATGTCACGCCAGCCGAATTCATGGAGCAACTGGAGGCTCGAATTCGTGAGCCTTATGGGCTAAATCAGGGCAAGGGCACCGACTTCTGCTGGGCCGCTGCTTGTATGTCTTATGCGTACAGCACAAATCCAGAAGGCATGGTGAATGCCATGTTCAGCCTTTACACGACAGGAACATTCAGTTACTCCTCGGGCTCGAGCAAGTTGTCACTAACTCCGTCTGAAAAGGCGCGGATAGCGGTTGGAACCGAAACTTTCGAGCAGAACACAGATAACCAGACAAACAAGGAGGGCTCGGGTCTGGCAGGGAACAAAGTGGACCAGATGCTTCTCATGACTTTGGCCGATGTCAAGGATTTCAAGAGCTCAATCAACACTGATGTTAACTATAAAAAAGGCGACCAGAACAGGGGGAAATGGGCTGGCAGAACTTTTGAGGCCACAGTTGGCCTCTGGACGGCGTTTGGATTTGACATCGTGAGTGGGGGTTCGTCGTTTTCTATAAACAAATTGTTTCAGTCTCCCGCTGCTTCCAGTTCTACAAAACTTGGCCTGGCTGGCTCGGCGGTGTCAGATCTGGAGAGAGGGAGAGATGTTGTCTTGTTCGTCAACGGGCCACTTTTCAGGGGCGAATCAAGCAACAAAGCAAGAGAAACGGTGGGGACTCATTTCATTAGAATTCGGAATATGGAACAGGACAAGAACACGGGCAATTGGTCGTTTGAGTACTGGGACTACGGTCACAAGGACTGGCGGAAAACAAAGGAAGCGATGTCGAGTCAAAAATTGGGTTATATCACCCATGGTTATATATCTATTCGAGCTAATCATTGACGGCGAAGCGACTCATCAATATTTCAGCCGATCCCTGAGCTGCAACTCTTCGCGGCTTGGCTTTGGGCGGGTTGCAAGTGCCGAGAAGCGTGGAAGAACGAACAGCAGTAATGAACACAGAGGTGTCGGATAGACCTACGCGAGAGAGAGGTAACGATATGGCCAACCTGATCATCATCCGGCTCCATCCCACCCAGCCGGTTGACGCCAATACGTTCACGGGCTATCTAAAGGGCCTGACCATCACGGCGTTCGATCTCTCCGTGACCGACGTGCAGGGCACGCAGCCGATCGGAAACCCGGCGCAGTACCTTCCGACCAATCCCAAGAAGAAGTCGAATCCCAAGAATCGGATCTTTCAGCACTATGTGCTGGTGCCCGCTCCGCCTTCGATCCCGCCGGCTCCGCCGATCCCGACGCTTCAGGCGGTGGCCACGGCGGTGATCGAGGTGCCTGCCGGCGGTGCCGAGTACTTGAGCAGCGATATCCGGCTGGAAATCCGGCGGGGCGCCGAAACGATCGCCGATCGCAGCATCAATTACAACGTCGATTTGAGCGCTGCCGCGTTGCCCAATCCGAATGTAGTTCCTCCCTTCCCGGCATCGGTCGAGGCGAGCGAATTCGGGGGAGCCGTGAGCGAGTATCTCGCGCTCCCGGCGCCGGGCCCCGCGCCAGATCCGCGTGCCGCCACCCTCGACCTGCCGGCCGACGGCACGGTTCCGAGCTTCGCCGACGTGCTGGCGGCCGTCGAAACCGTTCTGCGCGCCGATCCGACCGTCACGGGCGACGCCGATTTGTTCGCAAAGCTGGCGAGCCTCAGCGCCGCGCAGTGCCATCACGTCGCTTCCGAGATCGTGTGGAACCGGCGGTTGAGCCCGCTGCCAACGCCGCCGAGGTCGCTGGAGGAGATGTACACCGGCACCCATAGCGCCACGGATCCAGCCGAGCAGGACCGGCAACAGTTCGAGGGGAAGCTGACCGCCTACTACGCCGTCCAGAATGCGAGCGCGACTCGCCTGACCGGTTACGTCTTTGCCGCGGCGTCGGCCGTCGCCTGCGAGGTGCTGAGCGCGAACGCCGATCGCGCGGGCGTCACCTTCCCGCTGATCACCGGCGCGTCAGCCGGCGCCAAGATCCTGGAAGCGGGCGTCATCTTCACGGAGGCCGGCAGTCTGAACCCGCCCTTCCTCGTTCCCGCGGCCTACTTCTACGCCCTTGGTTCGGCGTTGCCGCCGCAGGTCGGCGCCGCGCAGCGCTTCGACATGGCCCGGTTGGAAATCGAGTCGCAGTTGCTGACCGATTTCCAGACGGCCGTCGATGCCGGCACCATCGCCATGCCGGCGGCTCCGGTGACGGTGTCCGCGGCGCCTGCGATCAATGCCGATCAGGCGGCCCGGCGGCTGCACGCTCTCGGCTCGACCACCGGGTCCGATCCCGAGGTGGCGCTGCCGGCGCCGTTCGCTCCGCTCGTGGGGGACTGGCTGGCCTACGCCGGCGCCAGCACGGACGTGGACAGCCTGTTCTGGGTCCCGGAAGTTGCCGCTCAACCCGCGGCCTACCTCGACTTGATCCTGCGCGTGGTGACCGGGAACTACCAGACTCTCATCGCGGCGATCAAGAGCAACGTCACCTCGGTCGCGGATCTCGTTCAGATCTCGGATCAGCAGTGGCGCGCCTTCTTCCTCGATGCGCCGCTGCCACCCAATCCGCCGCCGGTCGTGCCGTTCCCACCGCCGCTCGGTTCGACAGCGCCCCGCGTGGCGCTGCTACCGCTCTTCACCCAGCCGGGCACGCCGGTCGAGCGGGTGGAGGCGTTCATCCGTCACCTGCGGAAATTCTTCGCCGTGCCCTACGCTCCCGGCGCGGCGCAGACGGTCGAGGTCAGCGCCGTGCCCACGTTCGGCGGGTCGGGCGCGGACGTCTTCGCGCGCTTCACGGCCGCGTACAGCGCTCACGGCGGCGGCACCTTCAAATTCGGCGCGCTCGTCAACCAGACCGCGCTCCAGGCGGCGCTCACCGATCCCAGCGTGCTCCCCGGGGACGCCGAGGCGCAGTCCTGGCTGGCGCAGGCGCTCGCGACGCTCGGCGACCTGTTCCGGATGACGGACGTCGGCTTGCCCGAGCTGCGGTTCTCGCTGATGGAAGCGCTCTATGCACGCGGGTTCACGGACGCCGCGAGCGTGAACGCCCTTTCAGAGACCGACTTCCAGGAGGCGCTCACCGGCACCGTCGCCTACGGCCACGCGGCAGACATTTATGCCAAGGCGGGAGCGAGCGGCCCCGCGACCGGGACGGCTTCGGGTGGCTTCAAGCCGGTGAACGACGGCTCGCTGACGGACTGCGTGCCGCCGCTCCATCTCTCGCCGCTCGGCCCGGTGGAGTACCTGCACGAGCTGTTGCGGGTATCGAGGGCTTCGACTTGCGACAACCCGGCGCCCGAGTCAGAGGCGGGGAGCCTGGCCACGCTGCTCGCCGGCCGGCGAGGACCGCTCGGCAACCTGCACGCGACGCGGGCCAACCTGGAAACGCCGCTGCCGCTGATCGACCTGGTGAACGAGAGCCTGGAAGCACTCGCCGCCGGGCTGCCAGGAGCCACGGGCGGCGCCGTCTACGACACGGCCGGCGACGCGCTGGCGGGCCACAAGCTGAAGGGAGAAGGCGAGCCCGGGCACGATCCGCAGACGCTCTTCGCCGCGCTGCCGGAGCACTCTTCGCCCGCCGCGCCGGTTGCCAAGCCGGGGGCCTTCGCCAAGCTCAAGGCCGACTTCACGGCGCCCGGCCTCCCTTACGCCCAGGCGCTCGACGTCTGCCGCTCCTATCTCGGGCGGCTGGGAAGCAGCCGCTTCGCGGCCATGCGCCACTTCCGCAAGGAAATCACCGAGCTGGCGATCGATCCGGCTCACGAGCCGGCTGACTTTCAGCGCCACCTCTGGCGTTACCCGGTGCGCTTCGACACGGCGCGCGAGTACCTGCGGATCTCGGCGGACGAGTACGACCTGCTCTACAGTCGCGACAACGGGGTACCAGTGAGCGAGCTGTTCGGCTTTCCGGCCGGCGTGCCGTGGACCGAGATCGTGGTCAAGGTGCCCGAATTCCTGGCGCGCACGGGCCTGACCTATTGCGAGTTTCTCGAGCTGTGGCGGTCGCGGTTCGTGGTCTTCACACGCGTGGCCCAGACTCCTGAGGGAGAGGGTGTGGACTTCCCGGAGTGCCTGCCCTGCTGCGCCAGCGACCTCCGGATCGTCTTCCGGGAGCCGCAGGACCCGGTGGTGGCGCTGCGCGAGCTGGCCGTCTTCATCCGCCTCTGGCGCCGGCTGCAGGAGCTGCACGGACCGAAGATCAGCTTCGCCCAGCTCCGTGACATCTGCGACGTTCTTCACCTTTTTGACAGCGCCGGCGCGATCAATCCCGATTTCCTGCGCCAGCTCGCGGCGCTGCTGATATTGCGCGACGACCTGCGCCTGCCGCTCCAGGACGACGGCGCGGCCGCTGTTCCTGGTGCCACCGGCGCGGACCGCACGCATCTGCTCGCCCTCTGGGTAGGGCCAGCCGCCGCGAAATGGGATTGGGCGGTCGCCCTGCTGCTCGACCGCATCGAGGACTACGCCGAGGCCCGCCACGGCTGTCTGAGCACCGGCCCGGAATTCATGAAGCTGATCGCCGAGAACCTCGATCCGCTGTCGCGTCTGGCGGGTTTCGATCCGGCGACTCCTACCGATACCTGGCACGCGCGGCCGGCGAGCACGCTGCGCTTCGCCGAGGTGTTGTCGAAGATCTACGCCTCCGATTTCACGGTGGGCGAAATCATTTTCCTGTTCACGGCCGGTGACCATCTCGACGGCGACGATCCCTTCCCCCTGCCGGACCCGACCGAGGCGCTCGACACCCCCTTCGACCTGCCGGACGAGGAGGAGGAGCATGGGCTGTGGACGCTGCGCCGCAAGCTGCTGCACGTCCATGGGAACGAGGAGGAAAAAGCCGAGGAGTGGAGCTGGCCGCGTATCGAGGCGGCATTGCGTCACGAGCTCGGCTTCGCGCCGCCGGCCGGCGGACCTGATCCGTTGGCAGAGCTCGGCGAGCATTTCTTCCCGTCGGTCCTGGAGCATCACGGCCACCCGGTGGACGCGGCGAAGCGCCGGTTCGCGGTGGACCTGGCCCCCTCCAAGACCACGGCGGCGATGTGGAACACGCCGGCCGACGGCCCCTTCCGCTACCACGCCATCGACTCGACGCACGGCCAGCTCTGGACGCGGCTGCCGCTCCGGGACGAAGCGGTCGCCGCCCGCTTGAGCGAGATCCGGCAGCTCGGCCCGGAGGAGGAGGCCGCGGTGCGCGACCTCTACTTCGCGCCGCGCGCGGCCCTGGCGCCGTTCGCTCTCCTCTTCGCCAACTTCGGCGAGGCCATCGGCCGGCTGGTGGGGGAGGAGGACGAGCGGGAGCGCTTCGCCTTCTTCCGCCATCAGTTCGTCCGCTTCCACCGCCGCTGCCACGTCATTGCCGAGCACCTGGCGAAGCACGTCGAGGCGGCGACCGGTCAGGAGGAGCCCGAGGGCTCCGCCGTGGCCCTGCGCGTGCTGCGCAGCCTGTGGGCCGACGAGAACCGGGCTCTCAACCCCTGGGAGGACGATTCCGGCAAGCCCCCGGCGGTGACCTGGGGACCGCAGCCGAACGGCGGCGCCTTCGCGGCGCTGCTGGGCCTCGCGGGCACCGGTCTGCTGGCCGAATTCAGCGTTCCTGGGCCGGGCGGCGGCAAGACGACCGCCTGGCGCGAGGTGCACGGCCCGCTCGCCGCCTTCGGCCGCGAGCGCGACGAGCGCAACGCGCCCGTGCCCTGCGTGGTCCCCTCTCTCGCCCTGACCTTGACGCCGGAGCAGCAGCGCTTCGCGGCGGTGCGCAACGGTTTCGCGCTGCGCGACGCCGATGGCCTGCCGCTCGGCGGCGGCCAGCCGTTCCAGGTGCGCTGGAGCGGCATGCTGCTCGTCGAGCACGGCGGCAAGTACCGCTTCCACGCCGGCGCGCCGACGCCTCACGAGGAAGAGCCCGACTTCGAGGCCGCGGAGGATCTGCGCTGGCGGCTGACCCTGCGGCGGGGGCAGAAGACGTGGACCGTGCTCAATCATCGCTGGCATCGCGGGTCATCCGAGGAGGCGCCTGCCGCCTGCTCCGCGCCGCTGGCGCTCAAAGCCGGGGCCTATCAGATCGTCGCCGAGCTGGAGCAACGGGAGCCGGCGTTCGCCCGCGAGGAGGACGTCTGCCCGCGCCGCTGCGGCTTCGAGGTCAAGTACGCGGGGCCGGACACCGGGGATTGCGTGAGCGAAATCCCCCTCTCCCGCCTGTTCCGCGACACCGTGGACGCCACCCTCGGCGCGGGGATCCAGGGGATCGCAGGCAATGCCGCGGCTTTCCTCGCCGAGCGCTTCACCAGCTCGCTGCGCGACGTGCGCCGCACCTATCAGCGGGCTTTCAAGGGCGTGCTCTTCGCCCACCGCTTCCGGCTGGCGGCGAAGCCCGTCCAGGGGGATCGTCAGTCCGAGCTCGGCTACCTGCTGGAGCACGGCGACGAGTTTCTTGGCACCTGCTACCACCGCCTCTCGCCCACCCAGATCGGCACGCACCACGCCTGGCTCGACTTCAACCTGCTTCCGGTGGGCGATCCGTTCCATTCGCCCGCGCTCACGCCTGCGGTTGTCGATCAGCGCACGGCGCCGAGCCCGCAGCGGCAGGCGGCTCTCTTCGACTTCTGGGAGCGCATGTTCGACTACACCGCGATGCGCCGCCAGACGCGGCCGGCGCGGGAACGGCCGGCGTGGCTGCTGTTCTACGAAGCGGCGGAGCGGCAGCCGGATGATCCGGCGCAGTTGCTGCGCCACTTGGGCGTCGATCTGCGTCACGCACCGCTGGTGCTGGAGTACTTCGCAACCCCCACGCTCTACGCCATCACCTCGCCTGATCTGGAGGACGAGCGGTGGGCGGTGCGCGTCTGGCACGCGGAGCGGTGGTTGCGGGCCCTCGAACGGCACTTCACGCCGCGCTGGATCGGCGACGCGCGTCCGGACTTCTGGGCGGCGGACGATCCTGCTTTGCCGGCGCCCGGCTCGGGGAACGAGAACCTGACGCGTTTCGTCCTGGACGGCGAATTCGAGCACGGCGAGCCGCGCCGCTACGCGGACGTGAAGCGGCTCGACGACGGCCTGCGGGAGCGCGCCCGGGCGGCCCTGCTCGCCTATCTCTGCGGCATGGACCGGGTGGCGCTCCCCTGGGGCACGGGCCTTCACGCCCGGGTGCCGCGCGATCTCTCCGACCTGCTGCTCCAGGACGTGGAGGCGGGGATCTGCGAGAAGGCCAGCCGCGTCGAGGACGCTGTACGCGCCGTGCATTCCTTCGTGCAGCGCGCCCGGCTGGGCCTGGAGCCCGGTTTTCCGGTGTCTCCCGCCTTTGCGCAGCTCTGGGAGAAGCGCTTCGCCACCTTCCGCGTTTGGGAGGCGTGCAAGCGCCGCGAGGTCTACCGCGAAAACTGGATCGATTGGGACGAGCTGGAGGCGGCGCGGAAGTCCGATGCGTTCCGCTTCCTGGAGAGCGAGCTGCGCCGCGCCACGCTCACCGTCGCGGTGCCTGGCGGTCTGGAATGGTGGCCGGCGCAGCCGCTGCCCGCCCATCCCTCGCTCACCTTACTTCAGGCGCGCGAGCCGGCCGAGATCCGGCGCCTCGATCCGGCGCCCGAGGGGTTCGGCCTGCTCGGCACGCCCGAGCGCGACGCGCGGCCGTCGTGGCTCGCGCCGGTCGTCCGCGCGGCTGAGAAAGGCAAGGACGGGGCTGCGGTGGTGGAGGCCGGGACCCCTGCGGGTGAGCTCGAGCGCTTGCCGCTGTGGCTCCAGGCGGCGGTGCGGCTGGGCACGCGGTTTCTGCGCATCGCCGCAGCCGGCGTGCCGCCGGCTTCGACGGCGCTGGTGCCCCGCGACCCGGCGGGAGAGGCCGGCTGCTGTGCCTGCTGCTGCGGGCGGGTGCACCCGCCGGTCGCCGACGAGTACTACTTCTGGCTGGAGGACTCCCGCTCCTTCGAGGAGGTCACCCAGGATGCGGACCAGGGCGCGGCGCCACCGGACGATCCGAGCAACGACACCACCTCGGACTGGCACCGTCCCGAGAAGCTCCCGGGCCTCCTGCACTGGAAGTCCGAGCCCTCGGTTCATCTCGTTTGGAGCCGGGTCCACAACGGCGAATTCCAGCCGCCGCGGCGGTCGGATGAAGAGCTCGTGATCGACCCTGTCTTCCTGCTGCCGGGCCAGGTACCGCAGCTCGACTTCAAGGGCAGGACCGCCGACTCGCTTCGCTTCGAGGTAAGCGGCGGCAAGACGCCGGTGGGCTATCTCGACCCGACGCCTCCCGGCTTCCGCTACGACCTGGCCACGGATTCGGCCGTGGTCCTGCCGCTCGTCGTGGCGCCTCCCGCTCCCAACCTCTCGGGTTTTCCGGGCGGCCTCACCGCCTATCCCTTCTTTGCCTGGTTCCCGCCCGGCGCTCCGGTCGAGCCGCCCTCGCCGTTCAGCGTCGCCCATGCCGTCGCCGCCACCCTGCGCGCCCATTGCCGCTTCGAGGCGGCGCTCAAGTGGTACGAGCTGGCTTTCAACCCGCTCCAGGGCGACGACACCTGGACGCAGTGCCCGCCGCATATTGACCCTGTCCCAAATCCCGACCCGGCCGGCCACAACGTCCCCGTTGCGGCGCCGGCCGCCGTCGCCCCCAATCCGGATATTGGCCGCGACGGCCAGCCGTGCTGCCCCAGCGAGCCGGTGAGCGACGAGGTGGCCCGCCGGCGGGCCATTCTGCTCCATTGGCTGGAAACGCTGTTGCAGTGGAGCCATGACCTGACGTGCCGCAACTCGCCCGAGGCCTTCCAGCAGGCGACGGTGATCCTCGATACGCTGGCGAGGGTGCTGGGCCCGGAGCCCGCGAGAGTCCTCGTCCGCGACGACGGCAAGAGCCCGATGACCGTGGCCGCCTTCGTGCCGCGCCCGGCTCCCCTCAACCCGCGGCTGACGGCGCTCTACGGCCGCGCCGCGGATCGCCTGGCGCTCGTCCACCACTGCGTCGATGGCCGCCGGCTGCGCAACGGCCGGCCGAACCTGGACATGCCCTACTGGGGCGACGATCCGCTGCGCGATGGCTGGAAGGCGGCGGAGCCGGGCTGCTGCGACGACGACTGCCACTCCTGCTGCCGCCCCTACCGCTTCATGTTCCTGCTGCAAAAGGCGCTGGAGCTGGCAGGCGAGGTGCGGGGCCTGGGAGCCGAGCTGCTCGCCGCCTACGAGAAGGGGGACGGCGAGACCCTCGCCGCGCTGCGCTCGGCGCACGAGCGGCAACTCCTGGAGCTGGCGCTCGAAGTGCGGCAGAACCAGTGGCGGGATGCCGACTGGCAGGTGCAGGCGCTGCGCAAGACCAAGGAGGGCGCGCAGACGCGCAAGAGCCACATCGAATATCAGTTGATCCCGCACCCGCGCAACGCCAACGAGTCGGGGTATGAGGTCCTCACTCCGATCGCGATGATGGAACGAGCCGCGGGCAACATCGTGGACGGGATCTCCCAGTCGATGAACATGATCCCGGACTTCTGGTTCGGGACCACAGATCCTCTCATCACGGAGACGGCCGGTGGAACCAAGATCGCCGCCGCCTTCGCCGCCGCGGCGCGCATCCTGAACACACTGGCCGATATCTCCGGCACCAAAGCCTCGCTGGACCTGACCGAGGGCGGCTGGGACCGCCGCCAGGAGGAGTGGATCCACCAGGTCGTGGTGATCGGTATCGAGATCGAGCAGATCGAGCGCCAGATCCTCGGTGCCGAACGCCGGCGCGACGCCGCCCTGCGCGAGCTGAACGACCACCAGCGGCAGATCGAGCACGCCGTCGAGGTGCAGGACTTCCTGCGTGACAAGTTCACCAACCAGGAGCTCTACCTCTTCCTCCAGCAGGAGACGGCCGCCCTCTACCGGCAGACCTATGAGCTGGCGCGGCACGTGGCCGGCGAGGCGCAGCGGGCGTTCAACTACGAGCGCGGGCACACGGCGCGCACCTTCCTCCCTGACGGCGCCTGGGACGACCTGCACGAGGGGTTGATGGCCGGCGAGCGGCTGCAGCGCGCCCTGCGCCAGATGGAGGTGGCCTACCTCGACGCCAACTGCCGCGAGTACGAGCTGACCAAGCACGTCTCGCTGCGGCTCAACTTCCCGCTCGCCTTCCTGCACCTGCTGGCGACCGGCGCCTGCGAGATCGAGATCCCCGAATGGATGTTCGACCTCGACTATCCCGGCCACTACATGCGGCGGATCAAGAACGTGACGCTCACCCTGCCGTGCGTGGTGGGCCCCTACACCGGCGTCCACTGCCGCCTCACCCTGCTGAGCAGTGTCACGCGCGTCGATCCGCGCCTCGCTCCGTCGGCCGGCTGCTGCGACGAAAGCGGGCCTGTGGCCCACTACCGGGCACGGCCCGGCGATGCGCGGGTCGTCCGTTCCTACGCCGCCACCGAGGCCATCGCCACCTCCAGCGGCCAGAACGACTCCGGGCTCTTCGAGCTCAGCTTCCGCGACGAGCGCTACCTGCCGTTCGAGCTCGCGGGCGCCATCAGCCGCTGGCGCCTGGAGCTGCCGCCCGAGAACAACCAGTTCGGCCTCGACTCGCTGAGCGACGCCGTCCTGCACCTCAACTACACGGCGCGCGAGGGGGGCGACGTGCTGCGCCGGGCCGCGAACGAGTCCGCCCAGGAGCACCTCCCCGGCGCCGGCCTGCGTCTCTTCGACGTCCGTCACGACTTCCCGGAGGCCTGGCACCGGCTCCACCGGCCCGCCGGCGGCGGACGCGGCAAGCCGGGGCTCCTCCCCCTGCGGCTCGGGCGCGAGCGCTTCCCCTTCCTCACCGGCCATCGCGACGTGCGAGTCCGCCGCCTCGAGCTCTTCTTCGAGCTGGCGGACCCGGACGGACGGGAGAGCCTGGACGTGCGGTTCCTCGCCCGGCACGAGCGAGAGCACGGCGGCGAGGAGGCGTGCGAGTGCGGCGGCGTCGAAGTCGGCTGCGTGGCGAGCGGCGAGTGGCCGTGCCTCTATCACGGCGTGCTCGACCTTCCCCAGGACCGGCTCGATCGCCTGGGCCGAGGCCATGAGCACGATCTCGGGACGTTGCGCTTCCCGTGCGAAGCGGGCACGGTCACCCGCGCGTTCCTGGTTTGCGGCTATGAGACCTGGTGCGGCTAGCCGGGGTCAGAGCGCCCCATTTTATCGGACGGATCGGACCGGTCCATCGGATCCGTCCCAGCTCGCCTTGAACCCTATCCGACCGGGGCTTCGACCTTCAGCATGCGTCCCCAGGCCTGGCGCAGGGTCTCGGGGAGGTCGAGCTCGGCGAAGATCTCGCGGACCTCGTCGCGGCTGACGTAGGTCCAGATATCGTCCCACTGAGCATAACGGAGGAGGTGGGAGATGACCCAGGAGCGTTGCTCGCGGGTGCCTTGTCTCAGAAGGTGCCGGACCTCGTCTTCGGTAACTCGCTGGTCGGGGAAGAAGTAGAGGGACTCGATGCGTTCCACGCCATCGCGACTGCGCCCTGATCCGTGCATGGAGAGAGTATATAGGTCTATGCGGGATTGGCAAGGTCGGAGCCGCTCGCGCCGCCCGCGCCAGGGGGGCAACCCCTTGACCGCGCCGCGTCCCTCCGCTAGATTCCTCCTGCTCGACCGTCGAGCGGGCATAACTCAGTTGGTAGAGTGCAAGCTTCCCAAGCTTGATGTCGCGGGTTCGAGTCCCGTTGCCCGCTCCAATCCATTCCTCATCCCCTAGCTCCAGATGTCGATCTTTCGCCGCGAGCCCCTCTCCCCGTCTCCTGTCGCTGCCGCCGCGGGGGATTCTCCAGCCGTCTCCTCCGGCAAGCACCGGGTCACCCACATTGCGGCCGGCACCCGCCTCCACGGCGAGGTGAGCGGCGCCACCGAAGTGCTGGTGGAAGGGGAGGTCGTGGGCGAGGTGCGAGTGGGTGCGCCCGTGGTGGTGGGTGCGGACGGCGTCGTCGAAGGTCCCGTCTCGGCCCCCGTGGTGCGGGTGGGAGGGCGCGTGACCGGCCCCGTGCAGGCCACGGACCGCATCGAGGTGCTCGCCACCGGCAGCGTCGAAGGGAACGTCTCCGCCCCCCGCGTCGTCATCGCCGAAGGCGCCTTCTTCAAAGGGCGGGTGGAGATGACGGGGGAGGGAGGCAAGGGAGCGAAGCGGCCCGAGCCGGCGAAGGGGTAGATCCTTCCCCCACCCAAGACCCTCATCCCCTGCCCCTTCTCCCGCCCCCTCGCCACCCCCCTCACCGGGAGAAGGGGTCCCGGTCGGGGCGTTCTTGCTGTTCGTCCTTGCTGTCCTTGGTGTCCTTGTCGTCCTTTTTTGGCTGTTCTCCCTCTTCTCCCGGT
>DASUEN010000279.1:0-8910 GCA_036275055.1 Thermoanaerobaculia bacterium | reverse complement strand
GGAGAGAGGGGCTGGGGGAGTGAGGGACTCGAAGCGGCGGATAACGCTCCGTCCACGAGGTGGCTCGACGTCTTCTCGAAGGCGACCGAACTTTCCTGCCCGTCTACGGCGCCAGCGTATTGTGGACCGGCGTGATCTCGGGCGCCCCGGGATCGACGCCGATCTGCTGGAGAATGGGGCCGAGCGTGGCGCCGAATTGCTGAAACGTCTCCATCGACTCCCAGACGTCGAGCACCCGGAGCTGATCGCCGGTACCGTGACATACGTGGTACAGCCGCCCCTCTGGTGAGCTGGCGCCCGCGGCCTGCAACTGGCGGATGCATTCGTCGTACTGCGCGGCATTCATCACGGCGGGTCGAAACGCGATCGCAAAGGCCATGGCTTCACCTCCCAAGAGAATAGGTCCATCCGCCACTACGAGCGGAACGGCCCTTCCGGATGAAGGCGGATGCGAGAGACGAGGGAGAAGGTATAATCGGGCCACTCCCCCGCCACTGCGAGGCCTCGAAGATGACGACACCCACCCGCCGCTTCCGGATCGCCCTGTCTTTTCCCAGCGAGCGCCGCCCGTTCGTCGAGCAGGTGGCAGAGGAGCTCTCCGCCGCGATCGGCAAGGACAAGGTGCTGTACGACGGGTACTACGAAGCCGAATTCGCCCGCATCGACCTGGACACGTACCTGCAGAGCCTCTATCACGAGGAGTCCGAGCTGATCGCCGTGTTCCTGTGCACGGACTACGAGCAGAAGGAATGGTGCGGCCTGGAGTGGCGGGCGGTTCGTGACCTGATCAAGAGGCGCCAGGCGGCCTCCGTGATGCCCCTGCGCCTCGACGACACCGAAATCCCCGGACTGTTCTCGACCGACGGTTACCTCTGGATCGGCGACCGTTCGCCGGCGGACGTTGCGAACCGGATCGTCGAGCGCTTGCAGAAACAAGACGTCGCCGAAGCCAGGCGAGAGCTCGCTTCGGCGGCGCCGTCCGGTCCGGGACCCGAACGGCGAAGGCTGAAGCCAGACCGGTTCTACAGGGTGAGCCTATGGACCCTCGCCGGCCTGGCGGTGCTGGGGCTCCTGCTCGCGACTCTGGGCTTTTTCACCGGCGCCTGGCTGGGACCCCACTCACGGGCACGCAAGGATTTCCTGATCGCCTACTACCCGGGCTACAAGTACGAGACCAGCAGGAAGGACCTGCTCCCGCTCCTGGTGCCGACCTACAGCGACCTTGCCCAACGGGTGAGAGACAACCACGAGAGCATCGAGATCCTGCGGCTCAATACCGGCGTCTACACCCGGATGCTGCAAAACCCGGAACGCACGCATATCAACAGGTACCGCTGTTTCAACTACACGACGGCCGACGACGCGCGGCCGAACGAGCTCGAAGATTCCCCAAAAACGTACCAATACCACAGCGCGCTGTTGGTGAGCCGCGCCTGCCTCGGCTCCTACTCCGATTTGGGCAGCAAATTGACCGGGTTGCGGGGGGAGGGGGCGAAATCAGCCCAGGCGAGGTTCGATGCCTTGAAGAGCTGGATTCAGGCCGAGGTCCAGGGCAACGCCGCCAATGGGCTGCTGCAGCGTTTCCTGGCGGAGAGCCTGGTCTTCGTGGACCCCAACTCCTCCTCTGGTTTCTACGTGCCGCTCAAGGACCTGGGCCTCGGCCAGACCATTCCGGGAGGGGTCGTCAACTGCGCCGGGAACCATGCCGCGGCCCTGGACCAGTTGCTCGCGCCAGGCGCGGAAAAGAGTTGCCTGGTCATTGCGACCGCGCTCTCGGACCTGACGGATTCGCAGATCGCGGAGCTCCAGAAACGAGGTCACTTGCTATTGATGGACGGAGAGGTAGCAATCCCGGACGGGCCGACGTGCATTCGCAAGGACATCCGGAATCCGGAGCAGGTCCTGAAAACCTATCTCGGATACAAGGAGCTGCGCGCGATCGATGGGGCGGTCGAGCAGAGTTATCAGAGGTTTTTCTCGATCTACGTGCAGCCCGCGATCCCGAATGGCGGCGAGGATGGAGACCTCTATCATTGCAGGTAGAGGGACGGGACGGCGGTCACCGCGGGGGCGTGGGCTCGCCAGCCTCGTCCGTGTCGAAAAATGCCCGCTTGAATTTCAGCGGCGGCCGGCCGGGCTTGCCTTCCACCTGGAGGGTCAGAGTGATTTCGCTCTTGCCGGCGATCAGGCGGGATGCCACGTCGTTGAGAGGGATGGCGAGGGTCATGACCCGGTTGGGCGCTCCCGCCACCTGCCGTTGCGATCCGACCAGGCCGGAGACGGCCAGAACCGGCCTGGGCTTGGAGGCCCCCGGCCCGGCCGGCCCCAGGACCTGGATCGTCAGGCCTTCCCCGGAGCCCACTTCGAGCCCCTCCAGCATGAGGATGGGCGGCGGCGACAAGGCCTCGCCCGCCGCCCGGGAAGCCGCATGCGCCGCGACCTGCTTCGGCACGGTCAGGCGGACGGTGGTTTCAGCGCCCGTGTGATCCGCGGCGCACATCACGACCGCGGCCACCGCCGCCCAGACCGGTAGATGCAGAGCACGCTTCATCCTTCGAGTATACGCCACCCGCGGCGTCATCCCACGATCGAGACGTCATCCGCCGACAGCGGAATGGACTCGGCGGTCGTCTTGCCGGCGGCATCGAGCGGCGCCACGCTCAGGTCCAAGGCTCCCTGGCTCTCCCCGGCCAACGCTCCGAGCTTGCCGGTGACGTCGAACGCCGCCGAGAGCGGCCCGTTGTGCTCGTGGCCGCTGCTCAGCACCCGGCTCACCAAGCCGAGGAAGCTTTCCGCCTTTTCGCTGTCCGTACCCACGGGAGGCTTGCCGGAGAAGATGCCGTACGCCACCGTCTTGGCTCCCAGCTTCTCCAGGTTGTGAACGTTCTGGAGGATGAGGAACTGGGGCTTGTTGGCCTTCGCTTGCCCCGTGAGCTGCGCGCCCAGGGTGATGCGGTTGGCGGTCTTGGCGAGCGAGAACGACTTGAGGGCCGAGAGCTGCACCTTCGGTTTCATCAGCGAGGAGTACTTGTACCCGAGCTTGGTTTCGTCGCGCAGGTCGTTGAGCAAGATGTAGCGCCATTGACGGTTCTCGTCGTAGAACATCACCTTGGCGGTGCCGAAGTCGGGGTTCTTGTGGGTGCTGGAGGCGGCTACCCAGGACGACCACAGGCGGTCGATGTTGCCATGGTGTGAGTAGAAGACGGGATCGCGGGGCGAGAATTGCAGGTCCGCCATGTCGCCTGGAGCGAAGTTGTTGTGCACGTTGGCGTGAGGCCCCGAGAAGGAGGCCGGCGTCGGCGCGCCCTGCGTCGCCGTGCCGCCAAAGACTTTGAAGGTTGGTGTGGCCAGCAAGCCGCTGACGTCGACCTTTGTGTTCGACAGCGGCCAGTTCGGTCCGCTCAGGTTCCCGCGGTTCTTCCAAAAGAGCGGCTGGTTCGCGGGCGCGTAGATGGTGGGCAGCGTGCGGCTCGCGGCGTCCTCCCAGTTCCAATAGTTCAGGCGCAAGTCGTCGTGGCCGCCGAGCTTGCGCAGGATGCGCTCCAGGAAGTACAGGTAGGCGCGATGCCAGGGCAGGAACTGCCAGTCGAAGTGGATGTTGCTCGGATTGGTCTGGGCGCAATGGATGCAATGCTGGGCGATCTGCTTGGTCCAACTGATGACGTCGGTCTTCGGCAGGTCCCGCACCTTGCAGATGGCGTCCCGGTACTGCTGGAGCTGAGTGGCCCTGCTCGGGTCCGCCATCTCGTGGGCCGAGAAGCGGGTGAGGACCTTCGGCTCGTTGGGGATGAAGCGCGTGGGCGTCTGGGCGGTGGGCAACGTGCAGTCCGCATCCGTGGCAGGCAGGCCGCATTCGGCGGCCCAGGCCAGGTCCTTCTCGACCCAAAAGGCCATGGCCACAGGCCCGGCGGTCACTACGTGACGCATGAAAACACGGCGGCTGATCGACATGATCCCTCCTTTGCGCCCGAAGCGGCGCGTTCGCGCATGACCCGAGTCACCTGAGAATCGACTCGCGTACCCACGCTGTCAAGGAAACCCTGCTCTGCTCGGATGCTGAAGGGTAAGCCGTTTTCCCCGTGTTTGTCAAGCAGGACAGCGAAGACCGAAGAACGAGAGTTTCTTGACATCCGCATGCACATACAAGTAGGCTGAACGCATGGCGCCTCGGCCGTCATGGACGCCGGCAAGGCGCCGCTCGTCCTATCGGAAGGAGATCGGGATGTCTCGTACGACCCGTAGTCTCGCCGTGGTTTGTTTCGCTTTACTGATCGCCGTTCCCGGTTTTGCCCAGGACCCTACGGGCGTCCGCCTCGACAGCTTTCAGGTGGTGCCGGTCAAGGATGGAGCCGCGGTAACCGTCAATGCCTCCGTCGGCGTAGCCGGCTGCGACGCTACGCACTCGATCCGGACGTCGTTGCAGCTTCTCCGCAATGGCAGTGTCATCGCCCAGACGCCCATCGAGGTGGCCGGCGCTGACGACGACGCTCCACCCCCCAAATGCACCAGCCTGCAGAATGGAAGCTGTGCGGGCGCCACCTGCCCGGTCATGGTCGTCAACGGCCAGAGCAGGTCTGGTATCTGCATGAACGGCTCCATGATTCTATGCAGTTGCTTCTACGGCTCGGTCGGTGCCACCTTCGAAAACGTGGACGTGGCGGAAGGGACCGTCCTGCAGCTCGTGCTCGCCGGCCAGAAAGTTGGCCCGGAGCTCTCGAAAGCCAACAACTACGGCGCCGTGAGCATGCCAAAAAGGGCAACGGAATAGTCTCCCCCCGCCTGAGACCCTCATCACCCCGGCCCTCTTCTTCCGGCCCCCGAATCCTCCTCCCCGGGAGAAGAGGGAGAACCGCCCCAAGGGACGAAAAAGACGGCAAGGCCCATTGGGATGGGGCGGGAGCCTGCGGCCGTGCTAGACTTCGATTTCCTTGACGGCTCGAATCCAAGATGATCGTCGAAAAACGCCACCTGGACGGCTTCACCCTTCTCGACGTAGAAGGGGTCATCAAGCTGGGCGAAAGCGCGCAGTTCTTCGCCCAGACGCTGGAGCGCACGCTTTCGGACGACCGCGGTCACGTCATCATCGACTTCTCCAAGATCAACTACATCGACTCCACGGGCATCGGCGAGCTGGTGGGCTACCTCGGGCGGTTCCGCAACTCGAAGCGGGAGCTGATCCTGGTCAATCCCTCCGAGCGCATCCGCAAGCTCCTGCACGTGGCCCGTCTGCAAGAGCTTTTCCCCACCTACGACTCGGTGGAGGCGGCCCTCTCCGCGGAGCGCTGATCCCCCGGTTCGCGCCGCTCCGGAATCCATGAGAAAGCCATCCCAGAAGACCGTCGTCCGCCTGCTGCGCTGGACCGCCCCCCTCCTGATCCTGCTGCTGCTGGCGGGCTGCTCGTACTTCCGGCGGCGCGCCGCCAAGCGCCAGCCCTACAGCAAGCTGAGCCCGCCGGTGGCTTATGAGCTGATTCGGGACAATCCCGAGATGCTGATCGTCGATCTGCGGCCGGCCGAGGAGTACAACGGCGAGACCGGCCACATTCAGAGGGCGAAGAACTATCCTCTGGACCGCCTTCCCTACCGGCTGCTGGAGCTCGAGGCGTTTCGCCAGGAGACCTTCCTCGTCTATTGCCGGGCCGGCCAATGCGGCGGCGAGGGGATGGCCGTCCTGCTCTCCAGCGGATTCGAGAACGTCATCCTGCTGGACGGCGGCATCGACGCCTGGATCCGCACCGGCTTCAAGACCGTGCTGCCGCGGGGCTCGGCAGGGCTCGTCGTCCAGAACCCGCAGCGCCCGCTGCGGCCGGGGGAGAAAGCGCAGCGCGTCCCCGAGGTCGAGGTGCCCGAGCTGCCGCCGCCCCCGCCGCCACCCCCGAACCTTCGCGGCTCCGCCGCTTCGAGACCTGTGCAGGGAGATCTTTCATGACCGTGCATTCACCGCTTTCCACCGCCGAGGCCCTCCGCGAGCTCAAGGAGGTCCTGGGCGATCGCATCCTGCTCGACGCCGAGGTCCGCGCCCTCTACCGCTCGGACTTCGGGCGCAAAGTGGACCGCCTCCCCGGGGCCGTCGCCCGCTGCACCTCGGCCGAGGAAGTCGCCGCGGTCGTGCGTTTCTGCCGTGACCGGGGCATCCCCCTCGTCCCTCGCGGCCAGGCCCACACCCAGAGCGGCCAGGCCACCACGGACGGAGGGGTCTTGCTCGACACCTCCTCCATGGCCACCATCCACGCGATCGACGAAACGGCGGAGACCGCCACCGTCGATTGCGGCGTGATCTGGCGCGACCTCACGGCGGCCGCCCTCGCCAAGGGGCTGGTCCCCCGCGTGCTCACCAACAACCTGGGGGTGCAGATCTCGGGCACCCTGTCGATGGCGGGCCTGGGCGTCGCGAGCTTCCGCTACGGCGCCCAGGTGGACAACGTCACCGAGCTCGAAGTGGTCACCGGCACTGGCGAGATCGTCACCTGCTCGCCGGAGAAGAACCGCGACCTCTTCGACGTCGTGCGCTGCGGCCTGGGGCAGTTCGGCGTCATCACCCGCGCCATCGTCCGCCTGCGGCGGGCGAAGAGCGTGGTGCGCAAGTACTACCTGCTCTACGACGACCTGGGCGTCTTGATGGCGGACGTGAAGAAGGTGATGGACCCGGCCAACGCCACCTTCTCCTCCCTGGAGTCGTGGTGCACGCCGTGCCTGCAGGGGATCCACAAGATCGGCGAGGGGATGGAGCTGGGAGAAGGGATGCAGACCTTCGCCGCCTGGTTCTACCCGCTCCACCTGACGGTGGAGTTCGACGCCGGAGACGAGCCGGACGACGACGCCACCCTGGCGGGGCTCTCCCCCTACCGCCGCGTGCACGTGGAGGATTTCAGCCAGCACGAGTTCTGCAACCGCATGGATCCCATCTTCGAGCTCTGGCGGCGCAGCGGCTACTGGGACATGGCGCATCCGTGGATGGAGACCATCCTCCCCTGGGACACGGCGCGCGAGTTCGTCGAGTCCGTGCTGGCGCAGACGCCGCCGCAGGCCCTGGGACCGGGCGGTCACGTCCTCCTCTGGCCGGCCTACACCCGCACCTCGGAGGCGCCCCTCTTCATGCATCCCGGCGGGGACTACGTGATGGGCTGGGGAATCCTCCCCGGCGTGCCGGCCCGTTTCCTGGACCGCGCCCTCGCGCAGCTCGACATGGCGAGCGAGCTCTCCATCTACTACGGCGGCAAGCGCTACCTCTCCGGCTTCATCACCTTCGACACGGCGGAGAAGTGGGCCGCCCACTTCGGCGACCGCTGGCCGCGCATCCTCGAAGCGAAGAAGAAGTTCGACCCGGAGGGGATCATGGCTCCGGGGTTCATTCGGTACGAGTAGGGCGGCGGCCGCCGCCACCCAAGACCCTCATCACCCCGACCCTCTTCTCCCGCATGCCCTCACCGGGAGAAGAGGGAGCCCCCACCCAACAGCAAGAACGGTTCGGCTAGGTACCCCTCTCCCGGGGAGGGGGATGGGGTGGTCGGGAGAGGGGCAGGGGTGAGGGTCTTGGGTGGGGGAGAGTGCCCGCGGAGAAGAGGGCTCCGAGCTTTGGCGGCCCTTTACCCTACCGCCGCCGCCCGTAATGGTCGCGGTTGTAGCGGTCCCACCAGCCGTTGCGGGCCACGTACTCGCCGTCGCGATTGTGGTCGTAGATCACGAAGCGGTGGGTGCCGTCAGCCCACAGCTTCAGCACCCGGCCGACGCGGAAGGCCGCGCCGCAGACGCTACGCCCCTGCACCTCGCCGCGCAGGAGGAGGTGGTCCCCCCTCTGGAGGTCGCCGGGATTGCCCAGCAGGGGGATGACCTTCCCCTGGTGGTCGCGCATCAGCGCGCAGCCCTGCTGCATGCCGATGAACGTGCCGTCGAGCTCGAAGGCCCCTCTGCCGCGCCCGCGGTCCCAGCCGTCCCAACTGCGCCGCCCATAGCCCTGCGCCTGCACGGGGAGCGAGAGCGCCGCGGTGAGGAGCAAGGCGGCTCCCGAGATCTTCATCAGTCGTCGTTGCGTCGTGGTCTTCATGGTGTGTTTCCTCCTTTGGCGGTTCGTCGTATGGATTCGGAGGCCGCTCGCCCCCGGTGCATTCACGCCTGGTCCATTGTTCAAGAGCCGTGCCATGGGCTGCCAAACGCTGAAAACAAAAGAGCTTCTCTGAAACCACCGGGAAGGGCACCCAACGGCCATCGTCCTCGCGGGAGGACGATCGGCACCGGCTGACCCGGGCCACGGGCGTCCTCGATTCTGATACCCTCCCGGGCCATGACGGAGACCCGCACGCTCACCACCGTTCGCATCGCCCATAGCCCGGACTCGGACGATGCCTTCATGTTCTACGCGCTGACGCAGGGGATCCTGGACGTCGAGGGCCTGGAGATCCGCCACGTCCTCCAGGACATCGAGAGCCTCAACCAGGCGGCCTTTCAAGGGACGTACGAGATCACGGCCCTCTCCTTCCACGGCTACGCCCACCTCGCGGACCGCTACCAGCTCATGCCCTCGGGCGCCAGCTTCGGCGACGGCTACGGCCCCATCGTGGTCTCCCGCCGCCAGCTCGGCCGCGCCGACCTGCCGGGGCTGAAGATCGCCATCCCGGGGCAGCTCACCACCGCCCATCTCGCGTTGCGACTCTGGCAGCCGGAGGTTACCACCACGATCGTCCCCTTCGACAAGATCCTCGACGTGGTGCTCTCCGGCGAGGTGGACGCGGGGGTGGTGATCCACGAAGGGCAGCTCACCTATGGCGACCTCGGCCTGCGCGCGGTGGTCGACCTCGGCGAATGGTGGAAAGGGGAGACGGGCCTTCCCCTGCCGCTGGGCGGGAACGGCATCAAGCGCGACCTCGATGCCGATTTGAAGCACCGCCTCTGCCGGCTGCTCACCGAGAGCAT
>DASUEN010000278.1:0-8628 GCA_036275055.1 Thermoanaerobaculia bacterium | reverse complement strand
CCGGCGCGGTGCTGGAGACCTACGTCCAGCCGGGCCAGGCCGTGCGCCGCGGCCAAGTGCTCGCGCGGCTCGATACGACTTCCCTCACCGACGCTTTCACCTCCGCCCAGGCCGCGGTGGAGAATGCCCGCAACAGCCTGGCCGTGGCCGAGCGCGAGGCGCAGCGGCAGAAGACCCTGGAGGCGGCGGGCGCCGTGGCGCAGCGCAACGTGGAGATGGCCCAACAGACCGCGGTCGCGGCCCAGGCGACCTTGGCGCAGACCCGCTCACAGCTCGCCGGCGCCGCCAAACAGCTCGCCAACGCGCGTGTGACTTCCCCCTTTGCCGGCGTGGTGAGCGAGCGGCCGGTTTCCCCCGGCGACGTGGTGCAGCCCGGGACGGCCCTCTTCACCGTGGTCGATCCCTCCATCCTGCAACTCCAAGCCTCGGTGCCCGCCGAGCAGCTCGCGACGCTGCACGTGGGCTCGCCCTTGGATCTCAACGTCACCGGCTACGCCGGGCGCGTTTTTCGCGGCAGCATCAGCCGTATCAATCCCAGTGCGGATCCGGCCACCCGGCAGGTGCGGGTCTACGCCGAGATCCCCAACCCAGGAGGCACTCTGGTGACCGGCCTCTATGCCGAAGGGCGGGTGGAGAGCGAATCGCGGACGGCGCTCACTTTGCCGGTCGCCGCCATCGACCGGCGCCTGATGAAACCCGCCGTGCTGCGGGTGCGCGAAGGGAAAGTCGAGCGGGTCGAAGTGGAGTTGGGGTTGATCGACGACAAGGAACAGCGGGTGGAGGTCAAGCGCGGCGTGGCCGCGGGGGACGTCGTCCTCTTGGGGAGCGCCCAGGAGATCGCGCCGGGCACGGCCGTGCGCCTCTCTCCCGCGATCCAGCAACAGGCGGAAAGGCTGGCGCAAGCGCTATGATGATTTCGGATTTCGCCATCAAGCGCCCCATCGTCACCGTGGTGGTGATGCTGGCGCTGGTCATCTTCGGCATCTTCGCCCTCTTGAGCCTCGACGTCGACGAATTCCCGGACCTTTCGAACCCCATCGTTTTCGTCTCCGTCCCCTATCCCGGCGCCTCTCCCTCGCAAGTCGAGCAGGAAGTGGTGGAACGCATGGAAGAGGCGTTCAACGCCCTTTCGGGGATCGACGAGATCCGCTCCACCTCGCTCGACGGTTTCGCCACCATCATCGTGCAGTTCGTCTTCAGCAAAGATCCGGACCAGGCGGCCCAGGACGTGCGCGACGCCATCTCCGGCATTCGCAACGACCTGCCGCTGGAGATGAAAGAGCCGGTGCTGCGCAAGTTCGATCCCAACGACCTCCCCATCGTTTCGCTGACCCTCTCTTCCGACCGTTTGCAGACGCCCGAGCTGACCTTGCTGGCCGATCCCGGCATCACCCGCGCCCTGCGGGGGATCAACGGCGTGGCCCAGGTGACCGTGCAGGGCGGCGTGGATCGTGAGCTGTCCGTGGACGTGCGGCCGGCGGACCTCGCCGCGGCGGGAGTCACCGTGGGCGAGGTGGTGCAGGCCGTTCAGGCGCAGAACCTCGCCGCTCCCGTGGGCCACGTCGAAGGGAAGCTGACCGAGCAGGCCATCCGCCTGCACGGACGGCTGGAGACCCCGGAACAGTTCGCGCAGCTCGTGGTGAGCTCGCGAGGTGGCCGGCTGATCCGCTTGGGCGACGTGGCCGATTCCCGGGACGGCACGGCCGAGCAGCGCTCGCTCGCCCTTTTCAACGGCCGCGTGGCGGTGGGCATCGACATCACAAAATCGAAAGGAGCGAGCACCACGCGAGTGGCCGACGCCGTCAAGGCGGCCCTGGTCAAGGTCCGCCCCACGCTTCCCCCCGGGGTCAAGCTCGACGTGGTGCGCGATGCCGGCGAGCGGGTGCGCAACTCGGTGCGCAACGTCGAGGAGGCATTGATCGAAGGCGCCCTGCTGACGGTATTCGTCGTCTTCCTCTTCCTCAACTCCTGGCGCTCGACGGTGATCACCGGCCTCGCGCTGCCGGTCTCCGTGCTCTCCTCCTTCATCGCCGTCTGGGCCTTCGGCTTCACCCTCAACACCATGTCGCTGATGGGGCTTTCGCTGGCGATCGGAATCCTGATCGATGACGCCATCGTGGTGCGGGAAAACATCGTGCGCCACGTGGAGATGGGGAAAGATCACGTGCAGGCCTCGCACGAGGCCACGGACGAGATCGGCCTGGCGGTGGCGGCCACCACCTTTTCGATCGTCTGCGTGTTCGTGCCGGTCGCCTTCATGCAGGGGATTGCGGGCCAGTGGTTCAAGCCGTTCGCGCTCACCATCGCCTGCTCCGTGCTGGTCTCCCTCTTCGTCTCTTTTTCGCTCGACCCCATGCTATCCGCGTACTGGCCCGATCCGCAGCTCGAGGCGCACGAGCGGAAGAATCCCGTCTCCCGCGCCCTTGACCGCTTCAACTTGTGGTTCGATCGCCAGGCGGACCGCTACAAGGGAGTGATCGCTTGGGCGCTCGATCACCGTCTGGCGGTGATCGTCATCGTCGCCGTAGCCTTTTTCGGCGCCATCGCCCTCCAGGTATTTTTGGGCGGCGGCGGTTTCATTCCGGACAGCGACCGCTCGGAGATCAACCTGTCGCTGGAGACGGCCCCGGGATCGAACCTCCACTACACGGCCATCAAGGCGCGGGAGATCGCCGCCATCGCCGCCACCCACAAAGAAGTGGCCTACACCTACACCACGATCGGCAGCAACACGGGCTCGGGCTCGGTGGACACAGGCAGCATCTACGTCAAAATGCTTCCCAAGAAGCAGCGCCACGTTTCGCAGCAACAGCTCGCCGAGGTGATCCGGCGGGAAATTCAACGCGTCGGAGGGGTGACGGCCTACCTCGCCGCGAGCGGCGGCCCGGGCGGCTATCAGCGGCAGGTGCAGCTCCAGCTTCAGGGTCAGGACATGACCACCCTCAACCGGGCAGCGCTCGCCCTGCAAAGCGAGGTGCGCAAAGTGCCGGGCGCCGTGGACGTGGGCCTTTCCACCCGCGGCCAGCGGCCGGAGCTGGAGGTGAGCCTCAACCGCGGCCTCGCCGGCACCCTGGGGCTCAACGTCAGCCAGGTGGCGCAATCGCTGCGCCCCGCCTTCGCCGGCATCGAAGCGGGGGACTGGATCGATCCGCTCGGCAAGACGCGCCACGTGGACGTGCGCCTGGCGCCCGCGGCAAGGGAAAACCTTACGGACATCGAGCAGCTCCCGCTGGTGGTGGCGCCGGGAATCGCGAGCGCCACGGCCTCCCCCGCCGGCACACCCAGCATCCTCCCCCTCGGGCAGGTGGCGACCGTGACCCGCAGCTCGGGGCCGGCGCAGATCGATCACTTGAACCGCGACAAAGTGGTGACGGTGGGCGCCAACGTCCAGGGACGCTCGCTTTCCGAAGTGGTCAAAGACATCAACAAGCGCACCGCCAAGCTGCGCCTGCCGCCCGGAGTGCAGCTCTCCCAGGGGGGCGACGTCAAGAACCAGAGCGACGTGTTCACCAAGATCTTCGCCGCCCTGGCCCTGGCGGTGCTCCTCATGTATTTGATCCTGGTGGTGCAATTCGGCTCGTTCCTCGATCCGCTGGCCATCCTGCTCTCGCTCCCCCTGTCGCTGGTGGGCGTGGTGCTGATGCTGCTGATCACCGGCGACACGCTGAACCTGATGAGCCTGATCGGCGTCATTTTGCTGATGGGCATCGTGGCCAAGAACGCCATCCTGCTGATCGACTTCGCGAAGTGGAACCACGAGAAGGGAACGCCCCTGCGCGACGCCCTGATCGAAGCCGGCCGGGTGCGCCTGCGGCCGATCCTGATGACCACCATCGCCCTGATCGCGGGCATGATCCCTGTCGCCTTGGGAGTGGGCGAAGGAGCGGACTTCCGCGCTCCACTCGGCCGCGCCGTGATCGGCGGCACCATCACCTCCACCTTCCTCACCCTGCTGGTGATTCCCACCATCTACGAGATCATGGTGGAATGGCGGGAGAAGCTGCGCGCCCTGTTCCGGAGGAAGGCGAAGAAAGCGCCCGTGGCGGCGGTGGAGCCGGCGGCGCGGTAGGGCGCCAGGGTGAGGGGTTTTGCCCACTGGCAACGTTTCTTCTTCAGGTTTGGTGGCGGTGGTCATGCCGCCCACCGGCCAACCAGCCTGGAGACACTTCATGAAGCTTAAATCCACAGCCATCGCACTGGCTCTGGTTGCGGTTTTCTCGTCTGCAGCCTTCGCCGCCCAGCCGGCCACCTGCGCGCAGCCGTCGCAAACTCTACTCTCTCAGATCCTTACACCGCAGCCTCCCATCAACCCTGCTACGGCGCCGGCCGACACTCTGGTGCCGCCGACTCTGAGCTCGATCTGCTCCCCCTGCACTCCGGCCAATTGCCAGAGGATCTGCCACCAGCCGTCCGGCTGCAGCTTCGATCCCGACACCGGCTGCTCGTTCTGCTCCTGCTTCCTGCCCTGATCGTCCCAACGAGAGAGGGCGGCCCCATCGGGCCGTCCTCGGCCGGTTGCCACAGGGAGCCGCAGAAAACACAGCCTTCTACAGCGTCCTTTCCACCTCCCCGCGCCGCCGCCAGCACCACCACGCCACCGCGCCGTAGAAGAGCGTCATCCCGAGCCCGAATTCGGTCGTCCAGTACTCGGTTTTGCCGCGGTTCACGGTCAGCGGATCGAAGACCTCCTGGAGAAAAAGATTGTGGCTCGCGTGGAGGATCATCCCCGTCCAGACGCTGCCGGAGCGCAGGCGCAGCCAGGCGAAGATGGCGGAAAACGCGGCGATGTCGAGCGTGAAGAAAAGGAGCGACCACCAGAGCGGCGCGGCGCTGTGATAGTCGGCGAAGAGGATCAACGGGTAGTGATAGAGCGCCCAGATGGCGGCGCTGATCGCGACCGTCCCCCCGAAGCCGGTCACCTTCGCCAGCTCAGGCACCAGCAGGCCCCGCCACCCCAGCTCCTCGCCGAGGGCGTAGCCAGCATCGAGGAGGAACCCCGCCGTGGCCAGCAGCAAGAGGGAGACCGGCAGCGGACGGCTCGAGAGTGCGCCTTTGAAGCCGCCGAGCCCCGTCAGCCAGGCGATGCCGTAGACCAGGAGGCCGCCCGTGAGCGGCACGAGGTAGGCTGCCACCTGATACCGCGTCCTTCCCCATCCCCAGCCGATCCCCCGCAGGTTCTTCTGATAGATCAGCCGCGTGGCAAGCCCCGCGACGCCCGGGCACCACATCAGCCCGAGCACCGTGAGATCGCCCAGCTTCCCCCGCGCGAGGATGAGGTAGTAGAAGATCGAGCTCAACGCGAAGGCGAGGAGCAGGTAGGTAAGGATCTTCTTCTTCGCGTCGTCTGCCATGCCCCCTCCCTGACCGGCAATGAGATATCTCTGAAGGTCTGCCGCCTGTTCCTACGAAGGAACGAGAGGAGAGTTTCGCCATTGGGCCCTTCCAGGGGAGCGGCGAGCAGGCGCAGGTCGTCCGGAGGCTTGCCGCCGGCCCGCCGGGAAACGTGCACGGCGAGCCGGCCCGCATCGTCAGAGAACCGCTCGCGCCCAATCCTCTCGGGCGAGACGCGACGGGGAGCTCGCGACCCACTCCACACCCAAGCCGTCACCACCTCGGCTTTCCTCTCCGCACTGAGCTGAGGCGTCCCCCACACTGCCTCGACCGAGCCATCGGCATGAACGAATCGCCACTGGTCCTGGGCGAGCGTGACCTTGAGCCAGAGCAGGAGAAAGGAAAGAGCGGCCATGGACCGTCCTTACTTGTCGGTAGCGTCTGGAAGGAGAACAGAATTGGGGGGCTGCCGGAACGGTCCGCCTTCGCCGTAGGAAAAGCAGTACACGTCCCAGTCGTCGCCGATCGTCAAGTAGCAGTCGTTGAAAAGGACTCCCGGCCCTGGGTTCCAGGTAATGCACTCTCTACAGCCCGCGCCATAACCGCCACAATAAGGCCCATTTTGCAAGTCACCCTCGAATGCCTTGAAACCATTGTACGTTGAGCAGGCAGCCCAAGCGCCAGAGGCATTCGCCAGCAACAATCCCAGGCTCAGCACCAAAAGTCCCCTCTTCTTTTGCACCTCTCCTCCTTCTGTCACTTTTCCAAACCTCCAGGCGGATCGGCAAGAATCAAACGGGGAAGGGCCGGGTGGTCCTTTCCGCCGCCCCTGAAGACAGTCTCACGGAGCAGGAAAACGATCTTTCCCCTCCGCACGTCTCCTCCGAGATGGAAAAACTCCGTTTCTCCTTCGACGGGAATCTGAAAACTTTGTACCGAACCGTCGAACCGCAGCAGCTTGAGCTCCCAGCGAGTACGAGCCTTTTCGGCCCTCCTCACCACCAGTCCTGGACCCTGTTGCAACGGCAAGACTGAATCGACGACACGCCATCGATTGAGCCAGTCGTTACGTGCCGCCGCGGGACCCATGATATGTAAGGCCTGTTCGTCGGTCAGAGTGCCCCAGCCCGTGTCGATTCCGATGGCCGCATCGTCCCAGGTGCGGACGAGCTTTCCGCTGCGGTCGTACAGATTCACGCCAGGTTGGACTCCTGGTACGACGACGAGCGAGCCATCCGGGAGAAAGCGGACGGCACCTATCGGGGCGGCGCCGCAGCGGTTCATGGTAGGCACGCCAAGCCCTCTGACGTCGTAGAGGAGAGGTCGCAGGTCTGCTAATTTTTTGTCGAGCGTTCCGATCCAAGCAATCGCACCATCCGCCCCGAAGTCACCTTTCTCATTCCGTTGCGCACCGACGATCGCGAACCGATTGTCTCGGACGTCGATGCCCTGGATGGTGTCGAACGGCACCTCCACGCGGGTCGGATCTTCGAGGCGACGCCAAGTCACGACCAGGGCTGGACCCGCGGCGGCCAGGTACTGCGAGGACGCCGCGACGCGCTGGGACGACCAGAACCCTCCTGGTTTGGAGCGGCCGGGGATCATCTCCTTCGGAGGCGAGCCTGCTGGATCGAGGCCCACCTCGACCGTGCCGTCGACAGACAATCCGAGATAGACCGACTTGTCACTCGCCCAGCGGACATCGGTGGCCCACTCGAAGGCCTGTGGCAGAGTGGAATCGGAGAGGATGTGGATTCCCGCGGGAGCAGGCGGAGGCGCAGGCGCCGGAGGGGCGGCCGCTCCGAGAAGGACGAGTGGCACCAAGAGGCTGCTCAACCGGGACATCGCTCCCTGCACGATCCCCCTCCTCTAAGTCTCAGCTCCTACTACACCACGATCGTAACAGAGCTTCAGCAGTGGCTGTCAACCCCCAGGGGCCTCCCGGTTCGTTCTCTAGGCGATCTTGCGTAGCCGGTAGAGACGACCGCAACCCTGGTGGCAGCGACCGCAGCCGCGATGGCAGGGGCCGCAGCTCCGACTGCAGAGGCCGCAGCCGCGACGGCGGGGTCCGCAGTCCCGACGGGAACGACCGCAGCCGCAATGGGAGCGACCGCGCTCAGGGTAGGTGAGGTAGCGGAGGACCTGGCGATAGGCGCCCTTTCGCCGCGCGCCGCGTCAGCCGGGAGATTCCTCCGCGCCGATCGAGAAGATCCGCTCCAGGTCGTAGCGCGAGAACGCCCGGAAGGCGATCAGCGTCTCGGAACGGACAATGCCGTCGATCTTCAGCATCTGGCGGGTCACCGCTTCGGCGATCCCGTCGTTGTCCTTCACCCGCGCGATGGCCACCAGGTCGTATTGGCCGGCGACCGAATACACCTCGGTGATCCCCGGCAGGTCCACCAGCTTCTCCGCCACTTCGTTGACTTTCGCCTTCTCCACTACCAGCAGGATGACTGCACTGACCATGAGATTACCCTCCGGGGAGCACGCCGGCTCCAGGCGTCAACTCTACATCAGAGGATCGGAAACGGACGGACGATCTCTCTCTAGGATACGCTCCGCGCCATGGAAGACACCCGAGCCGCCCTCCCCGAGCCGCTCTTCCAGCGCTCCCTCGGCCTCCTCCGGGAGCTGACCGCCATCTCCTCGCCCAGCGGCGACGCCGGCGGGCTCCAGCGCATGGCGGAGCGCCTCGCCGCCGAGCTCCGGCAGCGGGGCCTCGCGACCGAAATCCACGCCGAGCCCTCCGCCGAGGCCGGCCGCCCCCTGCCCGTCCTCTACGCCCGCGGCCCCGATACGGCGCGAGGGCACCTTCTCCTCATCGGGCATCTGGACACCGTCCTCCCCGCCGCTCCGCCCCATATCGAGGGGGACCGCCTGGTAGGAACCGGGGCCATCGACATGAAGGGGGGCCTCGCCACCCTTGTCGGGGCCTTGGACCTTCTAGGCCACCGGGGGCAGGCCGCTCCGGCTGACCTGCTTCTCGTGGCGGTTCCGGATGAAGAAGTGGGGGGAGAGATTTCGCGCGCCGCGGTCCGCCGCTGGGGGGAGTCCGCCCGGGCACTCTGGGTCCTGGAGCCCGGCGAGCCTGCGGAAGATGCCGAGACGATCGTGGCCGGCCGCCGGGGGATGTTCCAGTGGCGCCTGGAGGTCCAGGGCATGGCCGCGCACTCGGGGCTCCACTATTGGGACGGCCGCTCGGCCTTGACCGCCGCCGCCCGCTTCGCCCTGGAAGCGGAGCGGCTGTCGCGGAAAAACGGCGGCCCCACCGTGAACGCGGGCCGTCTGGTGGCCGGC
>DASUEN010000277.1:0-34948 GCA_036275055.1 Thermoanaerobaculia bacterium | reverse complement strand
GGGGAGCCGGCGGCTTCCCTCGCCGGAGAGCGGATCGGTCCCTACCAGGTGGTGCGAAGGCTCGGCGCCGGCGGCATGGGGGTGGTCTACCTCGCCTTGCGCGCCGACGGCGAGCTCCGGCGCCGGGTGGCTCTCAAGGTGCTCAGGCCCGGCCTCGACTCGGAGGAGGCGGTCCGGCGCTTCCGTACCGAACGCCAGATCCTGGCGGCGCTGGAGCATCCCAACATCGCCCGCCTGCTCGACGTGGGCACCACGGAGCGGGGGCTCCCCTATTTCGTCATGGAATACGTGGAAGGGCAGCCCGTCGACGCCTATTGCGAAGCGCAGGGGCTCTCTCTGCGCCAAAGGTTAGAGCTGTTCCTCACCATCTGCTCGGCCGTCGAGCTCGCGCACCGCAACCTGGTAGTCCATCGCGACCTCAAGCCGGGCAACATCCTGGTAACGGCGGAGGGCACGCCGAAGCTGCTCGACTTCGGCATCGCCAAGCTGCTCAATCCGGAGCTTTCGGCCCTCACCCTGGGCGCCACGGCCGGGCAGCCGATGACTCCCGACTACGCGAGCCCCGAGCAGGTGCGCGGCGAGCACATCACCACGGCGAGCGACGTCTACTCCCTGGGCGTCCTTCTCTATGAGCTGCTCACCGGCCGCCACCCCTACCGCGCGCGGGCTTCGAGCCCCGCCGAGATGCGGCGGCTGGTCACCGAGGAAGAGCCGCCGAAGCCGAGCCTCGCCGTGGCGACAGGCGAACGATTCTCCCGCCAGCTCACGGGCGACCTCGACAACGTCATCCTCAAGGCGTTGCGGAAAGAGCCGAACCGGCGCTATGCCTCGGTGGAGCAGCTCGCGGAGGACGTGCGCCGCCACCTCACGGGGCGCCCCGTGCTGGCCCGTCCCGGGACGTTGGCTTACCGGACGTCGAAGCTCCTGCAGCGCCACCGGATCGGGGCGGCCGTCGCGGCCGTGCTCTTCCTGGCTATCCTCGGCTCCAGCGTCGGCATGGGCGTGCTGGCGGCGCGGCTGGCGCGCGAGAGGGACCGTGCCGAGCAGGAGCGGCAGCGGGCCGAGCAGGTGACGGCTTTCCTCACCGGGATCTTCGAAATCTCCGATCCCTTGCAGAAGGCCGGCGACACCGTGACGGCGCGCGAGATCCTCGACCTCGGAGCCGCCAAGGTCACCACGGAGTTGCAGGACCAGCCGAGAGCCCGGGCCGCTTTGCAAATGACGATCGGCGGGATCTACCGGCGGCTCGCGCTCCATGAGCGCGCGATTCCTCTCCTGGAATCCTCCCTGGCGACGCGCCGCCGGTTGCTGGGCGAGGAGCATGAAGACGTGGCGCAGAGCCTCGACGAGCTGGCAGCCGTGCGGCTCGATCGCGGCGAGACCGATGCGGCGGCGGCGGCCTATGGCCAAAGCCTGGAGATCCGCCGCCGCCTGTTCGGCGGCGAGAGCCTCGCCGTGGCGACGAGCCTCAACAATCTGGCGAACGTCCACTGGGCGAAAGGCGAATATGCCGCGGCCGAGCCGCTCTATCGCCGGGTGCTGGAGCTGCGCCGCCGGCAGCTCGGCGACGAGCACGAAGACGTCGCCACCAGCCTCAATAACCTTGCCAACGTCCTCCATGTGCAGGGCGACCTCGGGCGCGCGGAGCCACTGCATCGCGAGGCTTTGAAGATCCGTAGAAAGCTCCTGGGCGACGGCCATCCCGACGTGGGCGAAAGCGAGAACAACCTGGCTGCAGTCCTATGGAGCAAAGGGGAGCTCGCGGAAGCCCGCTCCCTCTACGAGGCGGCGCTCGCGGTGAAGCGGGCCCGGTTCGGCGATCAGCATCCCACGGTCGTCGAGACTCTGGGCAACCTGGGTTTGGTGCTGCACGACCTGGGCGATGACGCAGCCGCCGAGCCGCTCTACCGCCAGGTGCTCGCCTATGACCGTAGGATTTTCGGCGACCGTCACCTGGAAGTGGCCCGCGCCGCCAACAACCTGGCGAGCCTGCGGAAGGACCAGGGAGACCTGCGTGAGGCCGAGGCTCTGTACAAGGAGGCCGTCGAGATCCTGCGCGAGAGCGCGGGCCCGCGTCACCCCAATCTCGGGACGACCCTGGCAGCCCTGGCGGACCTCGAAGCCGCGCGCGGCGATTTCGCGGCTGCCGAGCCGCGGGCGCGGGAGGCCCTGGAGATCCTCCGGCAGGTCCACCCGGTGGGGCACTGGCGAATCGCCGCGGCCGAGAGCATCCTGGCAGGCTGTCTGCTCAGTCTGGGCCGTCGCGCGGAGGCCGAAACGCTGCTGCTCCATAGCGAGCCCATCCTCGCATCGGCCGGGCGCAACGCCGCGGCCCGCAATCGCGACACCCTCGAACATCTGATCGAGCTGTACGCGACGAACCGGCCGGAGGAAGCCTCCAGGTACCGGGTGAAACTGGCTGCGCTGGGGCCGTCGCCAAAGCGGTGAGACGGCCTCGAGCTTACCCCCGCCACCCCAAGATCTGATCCACCGTCACCTGCGACACGGAGTGGTACCCCGGCCGGGCCTTCTCGTAGATCCGCAATCCCAATTCCGCCCCTTCGGGAGTCTTCGCCAACTCGGTGTAGAGGGGCTTCAGGTACTTGCGCCGGCCCACGGCGATGAGGAAGCGCTCCAGGGCGGGGTAGGCGGGATCGTACTTGTTCTGCACGACCTTGATCAGCCAGACGCTGAGGATCTCGGCGTTGCCCGAATCGCTCAAGTGGAAGGCGGCATCCAGGTCCGCCATCTTGGCCTTGTCGAGCGTCGCGGGCAGGGTCTCCAGGAAGTGAATCCAGTGATGAGTGGTCCAGCCGGTGGTGGAGATCTGGGACGCGGGCGCGCCATCCGCGAAGGATTTGGCGGCCTTATCGACGGGGACGAAGGCTTCGGAATGGGGCTCGGGGGCGTTCGACGGCAGGCCGGTGGAGTAGACCCAGGCGTCGATCTGGAGCTGTTGGGTCAGGGCTTCGTCGCCGCCGAGAAGGTTCTGCTTCAGGTACTGGACGAAGCGAGCGGAGTCCATGGACTGGAAGGCGAAGGTGCCGAAGTAGGTGCGCAGGAAGTTGTCGAACTTGGCGCGCCCCACAGTCTGCTCCAGCAGCCGCAGGAAGAGGGCGCCCTTTTCGTAGGCCACGTCCCCGGTGCCTTCGTCCGGATCGCGGCCGGCGAGGTTGAGGTGGAGCTGCGTGTCCGGGCTGGTCGCGCCGAGCTCCTGGAAGGCGTCCGCGAGGTCCTGGCGGCCGAGCACGGCCAGCATGTCGAAGTAGGGGCGGCCGTAGAGGGCCTCCATGATACGTCCTTCGAAATAGGTAGTGAAGCCTTCGTTGAGCCAGAAGTCGTCCCACGTGGCGTTGGTTACCAGGTTTCCCGACCAGGAGTGGGCGAGCTCGTGGGCCACGAGCGAAACCAGCGAGCGGTCGCCGGCCAGGATGGTGGGGGTGGCGAAGGTCAGCCGTGGGTTCTCCATGCCGCCGTAGGGGTAGCTCGCGGGGAGGATGAGGATGTCGTACCGCCCCCATTTATAAGGACCGTAAAGGGCTTCGGCGGCGGCGATCATCTTCGGTGTGTCCGCCAGCTCCCAGGCGGCTTTTTCGACCACGGAGGGCAGGGCGTAGACGCCGCTATTCGTTCCCAGCGAGCGGAATTCGAGATCGCCCACGGCCAGGGCCAGCAGGTAGGAGGGAATCGCCTGCGGCATGCGGAAGCGGTAGACGCCGTCCGCGCTCTTCGTCGTGGGGTTCTCGGCGCTCATCACCGCCATGAGCCCCTGGGGTGCGTGAATGGTGGCCTCGTAGGTCATGCGCACGCCGGGGGAGTCCTGGCAGGGGACCCAGGTACGGGCGAGGATCGATTCCGACTGGGTGAAGAGGAGCGGCGACGGGCTGCCGGCCTGAGCCGGAGTGAGCCACTGAAGGGCCGCGGCTTCGGGGCGCGTCGAGTAATCGACGTTCACCCAGGTTGTGCCGGGCGCGATCTGGACGTCGAGGGCCTGGCCCAGGATCTTGTCCGCGGTTCCCAGGGTCCACTTCGCCTCGGTCTTGCCGTCGTCGAGAGTCACGCGGCGGACGTCGAGGTCGCGGGTGTCGAGGATGAGATGGTCCACGCCGAGCTTGTTCTTCACCTTCAGGCTGGCGCGCCCTGTGAGGCGGCGGGCCGCAAAGTCCACGCTGAGGTCGAGCTGCAAGTGCTCGACCGCCGCCTCCTGGGGATGGGAGTAGGAGTGCGGGTCCTGGACCGACTCGGCCACCACCTTCACCGGGGCTGCCGGCGCCGGAGCGGGCGGAGCCGGCGCGGGGGCTGTCACGGGCGCCTTCGCAGGAGCCGAAGTGCGAGTCTTGGGGGTAACCGGCTGCGGCGTACCGGAGCAGGCGGCGAGTGTGAGGGCCAGGGCGAGGGTGGCGTAGAGCTTCTTCGTGGCGTTCATCTCGGAGAGGGAGAACAGTCAGAGGGGAGTGGAAAATCCAGTCAGGAGATCTATGCGATTCCTTCCGATTTGACGAAAAGTCTCTCGACCTGCGGCTTGCCGAGGAGGAGCGACTCTTCCCGGGAGATGGCGCCGTTCCTGATGATCTCGTTCAGGTCCGTCTGCTGAGCGCCGGCCGCGCCGTAGCCAATGCCGCGAGCTTTTTCGAAGTCGGCCTTGATCGCGCTGATGACACGCATGCGATCGGCCTCGGCCAGGTCCGGCGAGTTGTATGCGGCGAGGATCGCTTGGTTCAGCAACGTCACGGCCCTGGTTTCGTCACGCCCCACGATCGCCGTCTTGGCTTGCTGGAGCGGCTCGGCGATGGACGCAAACCGCCAGTCGTCGCGTTCCGCACGGCCCTCGATGCGAAAGAGGAGGTAGTCGACGCCGGTGAGCGGCTGGTCGCGATAGTGCAACCGGTCGGTGCGCACGGAGAGATCGTCCGGCTTGATAGTCTGGGCGTCGGCGTTGAGGACGGCGATGTATCCGGGACGCAGCCCGTTGCTGCCACCGCCGGCCTGGCTCGTGAACGTCTGATGAAAGGGGAGGCGGATCTCGCCATGGGTGTCCTGAATGAGCGTTTCGACGCCGCCGGCCACTTTGTCGGCGATCGCGATGGCTTGCCCGAGCGGCGGCGCGACGAGGCTGGAGAAGCTCGCCAGCAGATTCACCGCGAATCGCAGATCGCTTTTGCCCTTGAGAGCGAGCAGCCCGGCGGCGATCTCCACGTCGCCGCCATTGAACGGCATCAGCTCGGAGAGCTTGTAGTTCAGCAGCACGCCGTTGACCTTGGCGTCTTCGGCCGCGCGCGCCACGCTGCTGAAGTTGACCGCGGGCTGGTTGTTGAACGTGAGCTTCACCGAGCAGTGCACGGCCGGCTGCCACTCCGCGAACCAGTCGCGGCTGTGGGCGAGGAACATCTCCGTCAGCCAGATCTTGAAATAGCTCTCTCCAGGAACGAGCGGCCGGTCGTCGTAGCCGGCATCCGTGCGCGATTTCGGGATCGGTGCGTAAACGAGCTTCGGCGCGTCCTCGCGGAAGCGGGTGGTAATGGTCTGCCAAAGGCTGGACATCGACATGGTGAGCTCCTAGGATCGTAATCAGGCTGGGGGAGACGATGACCTCGCGACCACGGGAACCAAGGGAACGCGGGCAAAGAGACAGACGTCGAGCGAGGCTTCGAGCTGATCGTAGCGAAACGACTCTTTGTCATGCTCGCTCACTGCGAGCGGCGTGCCGGCCAACTGCCAATTGCGGATGATCTTACGGGTGTCGGCGACAGCGTCGAGAAGCCGGTGCAGGCTCGGCGGCTTGCGGTCGGCAATCTTGCGTGCAAGGACCTGCAGCACCTGCTCCGCCAGAGGGGCATGGAGCGAAGGGAGCACCAGGACGGCCTCGGCGCCGGCGGCGAATAGCTCGGCGGCGAAGGCGCGCAGCAGCGCCGCACTCTCCCGCTCGGACGGCCCGCGCTCGCTAACCTCGTTCAGTGGCTCTCCTTGAACGACGACGAGCACCGAGTTGCTGCCCCGCAAATCCTCGACTCCCAGGAAGCGCTTCCCGCCAACGGCTCCATCCAGATCCGAGAAGGATTCGTCGTCCCCGATCTCCAACTGAAACCCCGCCGTGGACGCCAGGACGCGCCCCATGGCGTGGAGAACGGCATGGCCTTTCCCCTCGCCCGGCCGGAGCGAACCCTCTCGGAGCCCAGCGCTGACCTCAAAGCCTTTCTTGGCAAGGGGCGCCCATCCCTGCTCGGCGAGGAGGCGCCATTTTCGGCTGCACGTGATCTGGAGCCACTTGCTATGCCACGTTCTCGGTCGTTGCGTTTCATCCCAGCGAATTTCGCCGGAGCGGAAAAAGTGCAACTCGTTTCCGCGGGACCGCCACGAGCCAAGTACACCTAGGGCCAGGCCGAGAAGTGCCAAGGCGATGGCGACTGTAAAACCTGCCTCGTCAGCCGACATGTTCCAGAAAGAAGCGACAAAACCGAACAGAGCAATAAGGGGCACCATGACACGGCCCCCGGTTTCCAGAAAACGGCGCCACCGGGTTTTGGCCGCCGGAACAGGAAGCGCCATGGTGAGGATGGCCTCCCAGGGGGGCGACAAAACGACCGGCGGCTCGATGGGGGGCACGGCGATCAGGATGGCCATCCGGTTCCACCAGCAGTTGCCGATCAACTTGCGGCGGGTCTTCTCCAAAAATTCTATGACCACGGACGGCTGATCGACTGCCGCCTCGCGATACTCTCTCAGGCCCGGTGTAAGAGTGGAGACTCGGATGGGGTTTCCGGCACTCGTTTGCAAGCGAAGCCTGGTCTCCTGGACGTGCATCGAAATGGGACGTACTGCGGTCACGTCGGAGCCTGGGCTGGCTTCGCCGCTGCTCAGTATCACGCTGAGACCTCGGCGGGCAGTGAAGACGGCCGACACGCTTTTGCCCAACCCTGCGAATAGCAAGAGCAAGTAGAAAGCGAGAGCCGCAGTTGATGAAAGACATCCTAAAGGAGGAACAAGCGCTGAGACGGTGCCCAGTATGAGCAGAAGGGGCGACCAGCGGAGAACGGCGTTGATGAGACGGTCTTCATCGCCGGGTAAAAGCTTGCGGGCGAGCTCTCTCTGCTTCGGTGAAAAGCCGAGCTCCACCGGAACGTTTTCGCCATAGTATTGTATAAGCCAGGTAGTCTGCTTGTCGGCCTTTTCAGATTCGAGCGCTAGCAGGCAGCGGAAAAGGCGATGCAACCAGCCGCCCCAGGAGGGGTGATTGAGCGAGGACAAATCCGCGCTCGGATCATTGGCACGGCGGAGCAACTCGCTCCACGGGGGGAGAGTGGCGATGCTCTTTGCAAAGCTCTCGTAGGAAGGCTGAACTTTCGTCGTCAGGTGCAAGAACCTCACAGTTTTGGCTCGATCGCTTCGTAGCGCGGCGGAGGCCCAGCAGATCGCGGCGATCAGGGCTCCAGCCTGATCGTTTGCGGCGACGAAGGAGGCGTACGCCTGGTCGAGAATCGGCAGCGCCAACGCAGGGATACGGAGGGCAAGGACTTCGCCTTCCTCCAGCGCGATCTCGGCCAGGCGCCGCCGGCCGATTCTGTTTGCGTCTGGCACAGACTGATCCTGGCGTAGCGCGGCAGCCCGGCACTCCAGCCGGACGAGCTCATTGCACGCAACGGCATTATGAGATCGCAACTCGTCGATAGCTTTGTCCAAATCAGGATGCAGCTCGAACGCCTCCCCGCCGGGGGCGAGCCAACTTGCTTCGGCAAGATCAGCCGCCAGCGCAGCACCAATTGGCGCATGGTCGTTCCTTTGAAGAGCGCTGATCGAGGCTTGGGTAGCCTTCTTCTGATGCTCCTCCGGGGCGACGCGGCTGCGCCTCCAAGCATGGACGAGCTCACTGGAGAGTGGCAAGCCGGAGTCCTCGGGGAGCTCGGGGACCGCAAAGCCATTGAGCGCCCTTGCCGGCCAGCCGAGAGGCGCCAGCTCCGGCGCGCGCAGTGATCGTTCCATCAACGATTCGCCGCGGCGGTGCAGGCGCATGCGGGATACGACGCGGAGCTTTGCCTGCTCGGCGTGCAGGATCGTATCGGGGTCCGGCCCGGCGGTCTTCGCGGCCTGAATGCGTGCGTCGAGCAAGGCGAGCGCGCGCTCCGCGTCGCCGAGCGCGAGCCAGCCGAGGGCAACGTTCACGAAGAGCGGTGGCACGGTCCGGTGCTCGGCGCGTCTGGGCTGCCGGGGCCCGTTGTAAGAGTCACCCTTTTCCAGCCTTTCGAGATCGTGGGGCTTGACCACGCCTGCGCCGAGCCGAAGCTCCAGATGGAGCGAGACGAGACGCTCCGATTCGACAAGGTGCAGACGGCTCATCGCCTTGGGCCACGTCCTTGTCAACGGCAATGCTTTGGTTTCGTCGAACCAGCGGGCGTGCACCAACCGTTCGAGCTGCACGAAGTCTACGAGCGAGCCGGGCGCTCTCCAGGCAGCCCAGCGCTGCGGCTCAGCGCTGTCCTTCACAACGGAAATCTCCATCGCTTCTGCGAGCAGCTCCCCTGATTTCGCGGCGTCCCCACGGGCGCGGTGGAAACGGCCGGCCAGAATCAGGGCGAAGACGCGTAGCTCGCGCGAGATCTGCTCTCCTGGCAGAGCCGAGACGCCGGGAGTCTCGAAGAACCGGAGTGTCCTTTCGCTTTCCGGGTTGTCGAGGACCTTCTCCGTGGCTGCCAAGAGCGCGGCGGCAGTCTGCTCGGCTCCGTAGAGGTCGCCCGGTCCGCGCGCCTTTCCGAGCTCCTCCCAGAGCTGCCGGAGGCGCTCGGAATCGGCCTCGGCGAGCACGGGGTGAGGAGATGCCGCGACGTTTCCGAGCCACGCCCGCTCCTCGAGGGCCCGTGCGCGCCAAGCTGGGAGGGCCTGGGGAGCCAGGGCGAGCACGTCCGCCCAGGCTTGTGCGGCGGCGGTCTCCTGCCCGGAATGCAGCAGGGCGGAGGCCTGCGTGGCCATGATCGCCGGGCGCAATTCATCGCCGATGCTGCCGGCGTCTTCCTCACCCAGCAATCGGCCTGTCATCGTCGCCGCCCAATCCCACCGGCCGGCGCCGGCGACCCGCGCTTCGACGTCTTCCCAAAGCTCCGCGGCGTCTTCGGCGTCGAGAGCGCGCAAGGCGGCATGGACCAGATCGAAGCCGAGCTCCGGCTGTCCGGCTTTGCCGGATTCGATCCGCGGCTGGAGGGTGGCGGCGCGCTCACGAACGAGACGTTGCAGCGCGGGGCCGAGCTGGCGGCGGGCCTTGTCGAAAAGGCGGCGCTGCTCGGCGTTCGCCGTGTAATAGGCCACGAGGCGCGGGTGCAGATTGCGGTCTACTTGCAGGAAGGTCGCGCCGAGGTCGTGCTGGTAATCGATCCATTCCTGCTCGGCAAGCTCGCGGTAGACGTCCGCAAAGGCGGCGTCGCTCGCCAGCGGCGCGGCGGGGCGCAACATCGCCTCGTCGAAGCGCCCCAGGAAGGCCACCGCCGGTAAGAGCTCCCGGACGCCGTCGGCGAGGCGGCGCACGATGCGCAGGTCGACGTAGGGATCGGTGCTCCCGGAACGGATCAGCTCGGCGCTGAGCTCCGGAGTCTCTTTCAGCCACCGGACGTAGAGGGAAAGGTCGAACGGATTCAAGCGCGGCTCGCCACCGCCGGCCTGGTCGTCGAACAAATCGAGCACCGTGGCGCTTTCGCGGCTGCGCTCGAAGATGGCGTCGCGTAGCTCGCGCGATGGCGAGACTCGCTGGCCGCTAAAGTATTCATCCCCCTCGCTCGCCGTGAAGCCACGGACGACGTGCAGAGAAAGGTATTCCTTTTCTGGCGGCAGGTGCCTCCGGCCCTCGGGCAGCGCCTCCGTGCGCAGGTGCCAGCCGGCTCCCGACAGCGCGAGCGGCCGGCGGCCGGCGAGGACGACGCGCAGCGAGGGCACGGCGTCATGAACGTCTTCGAGGATCTGGTACGTAGCGCGGATGCTTGGCGCCATCCCACCCGCCGGCTGGAGCTTGGCCAGCTCCTCGCAGGTGTCGAGGATCAGCACGACTTTTCGCGGCAACTTTCTGAGCCAGTCGATGAAGGCGCGTTGGACACCTTGGAACTCCGATGTCTTCAATGGATCGCTGGCCGCTGGCTCCTCTGATCGCCGGCTCATGGCGTCCCGCAGCGTCCGGACCCGATCTTCGAAACGATTGAATTCCTCCGGCGCGCTGTAGGCACGCAATTCATCGGCCAGCTCGACGAGGAGCTGCTCGGGGCGCAGCAGCGGATAATTGGGGCTGATGTAGTCGAAGTCCACGCGCGCCGTGATCCGCTCGTGCTGGGCCGCGAGCTTCGCCGTGACGTGCCGGATGAGCATCGTCTTGCCGACGCCGCCGGTGCCGAGAAAGTGCAGTGCCCAGGCGCTGTCCGGCCCCTTCACGAGCTCGCCAAAGGCGCGGATCTGTTCCTGCCGTTCGAGGAAGCCTTCGAGGGAACGGAGATCGTGCGCGTTGCGAAAGGCGATCTCCACCTCGTGCCGCCCGCGCATCACCGCCGACTCGAGCTGGCCGCCGAGCGCCTGAGCGAGCAGCGAGCCAGTGCGCAGCCAGCCGAGCACGGCACCCGTCTCACCTTGTTTAAGCAAGTCGCGTACGTGATCGCGCAACCGGTCGGCGGCAGACCCTATGCCCCCATCGGCGACTAGAGCCGCCAGCTCTCTCCACTGATCAAGGGATGGAACGGACGTGGTAGGCGGCAGACGGCTTGCGATCTCTTTCACCTGGCTGAGCAGGAAGCTGGCGCCGCGCCGGTCGGCCAGATCCGCGAGGACGCGCGCTCTCTCTACTTCGAGAATCCAGAACTGAGGATCCGTGTTCCGCTGGAGCAACTCCGCGACCCGCTCGCTGAGTGATGCCTCGAAGCCCTGCTGCACGAGCAGCCCGCTGGCTTCGGCGTTGTCGAGAAAGTTCTGGAGTGGCTGGTGGTCCCGAAGGAAGCCGCAATCCTGCGCCAACGGTGCGGTCCAGAGTGGGACCAGCGCGAGCCACGCCAGTGTGCGATCGTCGACCGCTTCCTGGCGCTGCTTACGGATCTCGGCCAGCGTCTCGCGGATTTCGCTCGCGATCGTTTCGCGCGTGGGGAGAGGGGAAGCGCTCATTTCTGTGCGAGGATGTCCTCAAACCATTTGTAGTCTTGTATTCGTACGAGATAGCCGTGCTTCAGCGCAGACGCGGCGATCCCAAAAGTCTTATCTTGCACAAAGGCACCTGGCATCCCTTGCCCGTTAACCCGGAACATTTCCTCGTAGATGCTCGCGGTTTCTGGGTTCACCTCGTCGCTAATCGCGAGAGGCACGTCAGACACGCCGTGCTTGAGATTGGGGTGAAACGGATTCATGAACACACGCTGGTAGGCCAGCATGTCCTCGCCAGGTGCGAAGGGCTGGAGCGCGCGTTCAAGAATCCACGGATTCGATGGCGCGTCTTCGATCCATTGTCCGAAGAGGTGGTCCGCTGGCGTGCCGCGCGCGAAAGAGAAGACGAGCGGCACCGGTTCTGCCGGCGTGCCTAAACCGCTGGTATCAGCCCACTCGGTGAGCAGGGCCGTCGTGAGCTTGTCGCCGAACAGCTCGATGCGGTTCAGCAGGACGACCACGCGCGCAGTGCCGCCGGCTGGCGCCGGATATTTGTGGCGGAAGGCCGAGGCGAGCTGAACGAGATCGGCTTGCAGCGCCAGCTTCACGACGGTATTGGTGATTGCGCCCGCCGTCTCCAGCTCACGGCTCACCCAGGCGTCGAGCGCAGGATTTTGCGCCAGGTTGGCGACGTCGTTCTCGCCTCGTTTCAGCAGCAGCACTTGCGATGGGTTGACCGGGGGGATTTCCAGGACCTTGCACGCGCGGTCGGCAGCGCCGAGCACTTCGAGCGCGAGTGCGAGGCACGTCTGCGGCTGAGTCCCGTCCTGCTTTTCATAAGCGAGCAGCAGCGGCAGATGGCCGTCGCGCAAGGCTTGTCCGGCAAGCTCCTGCAGCAGGCGAGTGCGGCCGAAGCCAGGCTCGTTCTTCGCCACGTGAATGGCTAGCTGCGTGGGCCGGATTCTCCGTTCCTCGCGGCCGAGCAGCGCGCCGTAGGCCTCGAAGAACTCTTCCCGGTCGCAGAACACCGGCAGCCGCCCGAGTTGGAGGTTGTGCAGCCATCCGGCCAGCCGCAGGGCCGGATCGTCCGGCGAGATGTGCGCGGCCACGTAATCGGGTGGCACTGCGGCCGAGAGGAAAACGGCAGGGAAGGCCCAATCTCCGGTCTTATGGGGTGGCGCGCCCTCCGCAAACGAGGCGCACCGTCCCGTAGCAATCGCGGCCAAAAGCGGCATCCCGCTCAGCAAGCCTGCGCCAAAGCCGAGCGTGAAAAGCCGGCATGCGGTGTCCGCAATGCGCCCAGCCATTCCGACGACGATCGGCACCCCAAGTTGCACCAGCTCGGCGGCGAGGGGAACGGCGGCGTGCCCTCCCAGCAGCGTGCGGCCATCTCCACCGCCGCTCTTGCACGCGCTGAGGACGACGATCGGAGGCGTCTCGCCCGCGGCGCTGATCAGCCCGAGGATTTGGTTTGCATACAACGGCTCGTCCTGCTTATGGTCCTGATCCTTGAAGAGCAGATAACCGCGGCCGGCGTTGTCGACCTCGCCATGGGAGATGAAATGGACGACATCGGGCCGGAAGGCCTTCACTCGCGAGCTGACGAGGCTTGCATTGGCGTTGCGCAGAACTTCGCGGTGGAAGCCGCGGCCCTCGCGCTCCAGGCGATCGATGAGCCCCATGATCTCAGCGGCAGGGCGGAGCTTCTCGTCGGCAACGTCGCTGTAGACGACGAAGAGGACGCGCGGCGGGAGGCTCAAGGGGCGCGGGATTTCGGCGCTACCGCTGACGACGCGGACGATGTTGACCGGCACCACTTTACCCGCTTCGCGCCGTCCGGCTGCCAGGAAAGCCGCCGGCCCGTGCATCATCTCCCAATTGAGACGGTGCAGGTCGTGATCGCCGGCTGCCCAGGAAAGCGCCAGCTCGATGGATTCGGCCTGCTCCTGGTCCGCTGCCTGCAGGATTGCTTGCCACAAGTCTTTCCCGACAATCGTGCGGAAAAGGTAACGGCCGAAGAGCTCGATGTCGCTCGCCGGAACGTTGAGCGGCTTGCGGTTCGCGATGCGCCGGTAGGTCTCGTCGAGCCGTAACAGGTCCTGGTCGGTGCAGATCGCCGCCTCGGGATCGCCGGGCGCCGGCATCTCGTCCGTGGGAGGGAAGGGAAAGGCGCGGCCGTCGGAGTGCACGAGCCTGCGTAAGCCCCGCGGGACGCGCCACTCCGCTCCGGCGGCTGGGCAGGTGACGACGGCCTGCCACGAGGCGTCGATCTCGAACAGAAATCGAAGAATTCTCATACGGCGAGCGGCTGCCGCTCCAGGAGCAGCCCGGTCAGGGCGTCGGCAAATTCTTGCGGGTCTTTCCGTTCCTCGTGCTCCGCGGCGCGAACACCCTCTTCGGCACTGCGCGGAATGATCGAGAGCAGGTTCGCGGCGAGGTTCGCGCGGGCGCGCTCCGCCTCGCGGTCATCCGCGATGGCGCTGACCTGCGTCCAGGCCGCGAGAGCGCCGCTGATGATGAGGCGCGGCGCGGGCAGAGATCGCTCCGGCAGCAGGAGCTCGGGATCGCCTTGCAGCGCGGCGGCCCAGCGATCGACCAGCCCGCCGCGGGAGAAATAGCTGGGTTGCCAGCCGCAGAGCTGCTTCAGAGTGCCCATTCCTTCCAGCGATTCGTTCACTACCGCCTCCACGACCTTGGGCAGGGTCGCGATCGCAAGCTCAGCCTGGTGCCGCAACGTGACGCCATCCGGCGCCTCCGGCGGAGGCGCTGGAAGGTTGTCATGGAATAAACAATTGTGAGCGATTTCGTCCTGCGGGTCAAGCTCCGCCGCCACCGCGGCGAGGAAGCTCAGCCGTACCCACGGCGCGGGGTAGGCGGACCTTCCGGAGGAAGTCTCGGTAAGCATGCCGAGATCGTCTTTCGTTTCGAGCTCGGCGATCGCCCGCGCCGCCCATGGGCCCAGCGCATGCACCGAGAAGGCGTCGGCGAAAATCTCGGGGCTCCACGGTTTCCAGCGCTCCCCCTGGCCGGGGACTCCCTGGTCGGCGGCCGCGCCGAGAAACTTGCCAAAGGCGAGAAAGAGGGCGCGCGGAGGAAGGAGGTCGAACTGTACGTGGTGGCCGACCTCATGGCCAAGAAAGATCAGCCACCATGGCGCGTCCACGCAGAGCGACGGCAGCGCCACCAGCGAGATGGGCAACTGCTCGAGGCAGGCGGTGAAGAAATCGCGGTCCATGTCCAAGCGCAGGTCCGGCGGGACGTCCACGCGCGGCATGGCCTGCGCGGAATAAAGCGGCTCGACGTAAGGCAGCGGGGACGGCCCGCGCGCAGCGCCGCCGCGGGCGTTTTGGAACACCTCGGCGTAACAGCTCCACACCACCTCGTCGGCCGCCGAGAGCACGGGGGCAAGCTGGCCGTTTTCGCGCTGGTCGAGCTTGGACGCATAGTATTGCCAAAGCCGCCGCACCCAGACCAGGCGCTGATCGAAGCGAGCACACTCCCGATAGACGTTGCCGGTTGCAAGGGCACCTGGCAGGTCGCCGAGCCGCGCTTGCAATAGCGAGAGCGACCGCTCCAGAACCCCTTCGAGGAGAAGCCGCGGCGTTTCGAATTGCCGCGCCTTGTCGCGCCGCCGCCACTTTTCACACCAGGCGCGGACATCCGCGCGCGTGCGGTCGAGCTCCCGCCGCGTCTGGTCGACTCGGATTTGTGAGCGCGTCTTGGGTGTCATTGGCGGGATCTACACCGGAATCGCCTTCCCCACCTCCACCGCCGGCTCGCCCTGGTCCAGGGCGCGATTCATGCTCTGTACGATGGCGTAGACCTGCGAGCGGGAGATCTTCGAGCCGGGGCCGGCTTGCTCCAGGCGTTCGAGGGTGGCCGTGGCGAGGCGGACGGGGAGGGCGTTGAAGGCCACCAGGCCCCGCTCGGCTCCGGCAGTCTGTAAGAGGAGCACGTATTCGCCGGCCACCTGGAGGTCGCGGCGGGCGAGGTCCATCACTTCGGCGCGGTCGACGCCTTCGGGGAGGTAGCGCCTCCCTTCGGTCAGGTCCGACGCCGAGTCCTTGAGGATGTTGACGAGCTGCAGCCCTTCGCCGAAGGCCCGAGCGCGCTCGCGCAGGCGGGGGGCGACGGCGGCCACGGCCGGCCGGCCGAGGACGAAGAGCTCGGTCAGCAGCTCTCCCACGATCCCCGCCACGATGTAGCAATAAGCCTGGAGGTCCGCGACGTCACGCAGGCGCAGCTCGCCATCGTCGTCCGTGCGGTCCACGAAGCCCGCCATGCCGTGGGCGGTGCGCACGGTGTGGTCGCGAATCAAGATTCGGGCTTCGGGAGCGAGGGCCAGGAAGGAGTCGAAGACGAAGGGAACGTCCTCCAGCAGGTCGCGATAACCGGGCTGCTCGACCGGTACCTCTTCAGCCCAGACTTGGGCGGCAGCCGCGATGCGGGCGCGGTCCGGATTTTCGAGGAGCTGGATGAATTCCTCCAGGGCGGCGATGCGCAGCGCCCGCGGCCAGGCGGCCGCGTCCTCGAAGGTGTCGGCGATGCGGAAGAGGAGATAGGAGATCGTCACCTCGCGCCGCGTGGGCTCCGGGAGCAGGGGGATGGCGAGGGCGAACGTGCGGCTGCTGGCGATCAGGAGCTGCTCCAGATCGGGCTCGCGCCATCTCCTCTGTTCGGTCTCGGGCTGCACCCGCAGAGGATAGCACCGCTCGAAAGCGTCGCTAAAGGACTTCGGTGCCGGTCACGGCTTCGCCGCGGAGGGCGCGCTCGAGGAGCCCCGGGGTGAGGCCGTTGGCGAGGAGCGAGGGAATGCCGAGGGCCGCGAGGTCCAGTGCCGTCTCCAGGCGGTGGCGCATGCCGCCCGTGACGTCGGTGCCGGCGGGAGCGCCGATCGCCTGTAGAGCCGCGGCGAAGGTGTCGCGAGTGACCCGGGCCACGGTGCATCCCGCCGCGTCCCAAAGGCCGTCCGTCTCTCCCAGCCAGATGGATCTGCGGATCGAAAGCCCGCGGCCCGGGAGGGTGCGGGCGAGGAGCGTGAAGAGGCGCTCGGTGGAGCAGATCGAGGCTCCCCAGTCCCTATCGAGCACCACGTCGCCATAGAGCACGGGGAGGAGCCCGCGCTCCAGGGCGAGGAGGAGGGGGGCGCTGGCGATCTCCACGGGCTGGCCGGCGGCGGCCACCACGCAGCTCGAAGGTGCGAGGGAGAAGGGGCGGGCGCCAGCTTCCAGCAGGGCCGCGATGACGATCTGGTGCAGGGCGGCTGCCCGTTCCTGGGTACGGCAGGCTCCGGCGAGCTGATCCGGGTCGAGGGGACCTTTGCCGATGCCGTGCCGGCGAGCGGCGACGTGGCCGAAGGAGCCGCTGCCGTGAGCCACCACGAGGCGGCAGGAGGCGCCGGCTGTCGCCCGCGCGATCTCGCTGGCCAGGCGATCGATGACCTCGCGGCGTGGGGTCTCCTCCCGGGCCTTCTCGGTGATCAGGCTGCCGCCGAGCTTGAGGAGGACGAGATCCATCCCTAGAACAGGTGCTCCGTTTCCCGGTCCGGCCCGTCCCCCACGCCGTCGCGGATCACGAAGCCCACGGCAGGGAGGTCCTCCAGGCGGTCGGCGACGTCGTCCTCGGCGTCCGGGTCGCAGATGACGTGGACGTTGGCGCCCGCGTCCATCGTGGCCCAGGCGGCGAGCCCCTCCTGGCGCAGCTCGCGGACGGCACGCAACACGGCGATCGTCCCCGGGCTCCAGTAGAAGACCGGCGGATGGGAGGACATGGCGATCAGGTGGAGGTCGACGGCTTCCTCCTCCAGCACCGGCCCCAGCTCCGCGAGGTCGCGCTTGCGCAGGGCGCGGCGCACCTTTTCGAGCCGCTCGGGGAGAAGCTCCTGGCGCTTGGCATAGTAGGGGCTGGTCAGGGCGCGGCGGTGCCCTTCCAGGGAGGAGACGGTCTTGGGACCGATCTCCACCACGGCGATGACGTCCCGCAGCTCCCAGTGGTCGGCGTCGAAGAGGGGCTTGGCGTAGCTGTCATCGTCCCCCTTGCCGTCCTCCTTGGGAGCGGTCCACTCGACGAAGCCGCCGAAGACGGAACGGCTGGCGGAGCCCGAGCCGCTGCGGCGGGCGAGGAGGGAGAGCTCCTTGTCCGAGGCTTTCTTCTCGAAGGCGCCGGCGGTGGCGAGGGTCAGGGCCGCGAAGCCGGAGGCGGAGGAGGCGAGGCCGCCGGCAGTGGGGAAGGTGTTGCGGGTGGCGACCCGCACCGCCTCGTTGCGGCCGGCCCACTGGCGGATGCGGTCCAGGTGCTCGCGGACGCGGCGGTCGAACTCGGGCTCCAGGCTGCCGAAGCCGCCATCGGGCTCGGCCAGCCAGACCTCGTCCGGCCCTTCGTGCCCCAGGGTCTCGACGGTGCAGAGGGTGACGCAACTGTCGAGAGTCATGGAGATCGACGAGTTGAGGGGAAGCGCGCGGGCGAGGTCGCGGGCTCCCCAATACTTGATGAAGGCGATGTTGGCCGGCGCGGACACCGTGGCTTTGCTCATGCGTCGGTCTCCAGGCGGAGCCCTTCGGCTCCAAGCTGCACAGGGTGAAAAGGAAAAGACCGCAGGAACGGCCAGTGGGCGACCTGTTCCGGATCAGGATGATAGATCAAAAGCGACCCCGCCCCAGGCCCCGCGAGAGAACCGGCACCGGAGACCTTGGCCGCGCCGCCCGCCGCCTCGACGCGGCGCACCAGGGAACGGACGGGCTCGGGCACCACTCCCAGCTCCTCCAGGCAGGCCTCGCCCTCGCGGATCAGCTCCAGGATGAGGGCCGTATCCTCCGCCGGCTGTTCGAGCTGGGCGCGGAAGGCGCGGGTGGCGGCTTCGATGCGGTCCAGCAGGCGCTCGTGGCCGGCGGGATCTTGGTCGCGGCGGGCGCGGACGGCGGCCACCACGGCGCCGGTGGGCTCCGGCGGCGTCCCCGTGTGGACGACCCGAAGGCGCCGAAGAAGGGGGGAGACGGCGGCGAGCCGCTCCGTTTCCAGCCCGCCCGCCGGCAGCTTGCGCGCCCAGAGGAGGCCGCCGAAGAGCACGGTGGCGCTGTCCACTCCCGAGGGGAGGCCGTGCTGCCGGCGCTCCACTTCCAGGGCCAGCCCTTCGATGCGGAGGAGGTCGAGCAGCTCGCCGCGGAACGCCAGGTAGCCGGCGATCACCCCCACGGCCGTAGCCGCCGAGCTGCCGAAGCCCGAGCCGATGGGGAGCTGGGAGCCGACGTGCAGGGAAAGGCCGGGGAGGCCTCCGCCCCCCGCCGCCTCCCCCAGGGCCACCTTCACCACATGCCCCGGGTCCTCGCCCCGCACGGCGCGGAAACTCTCGGGACCGGGCTCGCGGGAGTAGGCGTCCCAGCTTTCGCGGGCGGCGCGGGCGTAGGCGAGCACGGCGTCCCAGGAGGTCTCCTCGGCGTGGCCGAGCCCGGGGAGGTCGAGGAGGACATTGTTCCCCGCACGGGGCGTGACGCGGACGGTGAGGCGCAGGTCGAGGGCTGCGACCAGGGCTGGGCGGCCATAGACCACCGCGTGCTCGCCCAGCAGGATCAGCTTGCCGGGGGCGGAGACGGCGGCGGGCTTCGCCGTCTCGGACCCCGCGGCCGGGTCGGAGGAGAGGGTGCGAGGGAGCAGCCCGGCCTCGCCGCTCAGATGGGCAGGGTGGTCATCTCGCCGCGCCCGAGCGTCTCGTGGGCCCGTGCCAGATCGTTGGAGGTGAAGGCGGCCATCAGCGACAGCTCGCCGGCGAGCACCACGGCGCCGAGGATCTCCGCCAGACGGATCACGGCCTCGCCGCGGCGCTCCGGGTCCGGCGAGACGCCGAGGACGGCGAGGGCCTCGCGCTGGGTGTCGAGGGCCGTGCCGCCGCCCACCGCCCCCAAGGGGACGTCGGGCATGAAGATCGAGGCGAAGACCGAGTCCGGCCCCCGTGCCTCGATGCAGGTGATCCCCATCGAGCCCTCGACGACGTGCGCCGGGTCCTGGCCGGTGGCGATGAAGAAAGCCGCCAGCACGTTGGCGTAATGAGCGTTGAAGCCCATGGAGCCGGCGGCGATCGAGCCCAGGAGGTTCTTGCGGTACTGCACCTCGACGAGGCTCCTGGCGTCGGTCTTCAGGATGTGGTGGAGGATGGGCGCATCGAGCAGGATCTCGGCATAGATGCGCTTGCCCCGCCCTTCCTGGAAGTTGACGTGGGCAGGTTTCTTGTCCACGCAGTAGTTGCCCGAGAGGCCGATGCAAGGCACGCCGGTGGCCGGCTCGATCAGCTCGTTGACCACCCGGTCGCAGGCGATGGTCGCCATGTTCATCCCCATGGCATCGCCCGTGTCGAAGCGGAAGCGGAGGAAGACGGTGGTGCCGAAGGCGTAGGGACGCACCTCCAGCAGCCGCAGGTAGCGGCTGGTGGACTCGGTGAGCTCGCGCACCTCGGCCTCGTGCTCCTGGATCCATTGCAGGAACTGCTGGGTCTGCACGATCCCCGAGGTGCGGAAGACGGGCGCGCGGGTCATCCCCACGTCCTCCACCCGCACCACGGCGCCCCCGGCCTCGCGCAGGGCGGCGCAGCCACGGTTGGTGCTCGCGACCAGCGCGGCCTCGGTGGTGGCGAGGGGGACGTAGAAGTCACCGTCCGCGTGCTTGCCCCGCACTTTCAGGGGACCCACGACCCCCATCGGGATCTGGGCGACGCCGATGAAGTTCTCGCAGTTGCGGCGCGAGGCCCGCTGGACGTCGAGCGAATGGTGGCCGATGTTGGAAAGCTCCGTCCGCGTCATCCCTTCCAGGGCGTGACGGCGGATCTCCGCCGCCTCTTCCGGAGAGACGTCTTTGGGAATCTCGTGGAACCGGCGCTCTCCGTCCACCAGCGAGCGCACCAGCTCGTCGCGGGTGAGGGGAACCGGGAAGGCTTGATTGGCGATTTTGCTCATCTCACGACCCTTTTTGGAGCGGCACGCGTTGCAGCTCCGCTATGGTTTTCACCCCGAGGCAGAACATACAGATCTTGAGCTCCCGGCCGATGCGCCGCACAGTCTCGGCCACCTTCTCGGGAGATTCCGTGGCCGGCGCCAGGAAGGGATACGCCATCCCTACCAGGCCGGCTCCCATCGCGATGGCCTTGGCGGCGTCGAGACCGTTGCGCACGCCGCCGCTCGCGATCACGGTCAATCCTTCGACCTGGCGGAGCTGGCGGATCGACTCCGGCGTCGGGATGCCCCACCCTGCAAAGAGCTCGCCGATCGGCAGGTCCCCGGCCCGCTGCGCCTCGATGCGCGCCCAGCTCGTGCCGCCCACGCCGGCGGTGTCGACGATCCGCACCCCTTGCTCCGCCAGGGCGCGGGCCGTGGCCTCGGAGATGCCGCAGCCGATCTCCTTCACCACCACCGGCACGCCCAGCTCCCGCACCACCCCGCCGATCTTGGGCAGCAGGCCCGCAAAATTACACTGTCCTTCGGGCTGAATCGCCTCCTGCAGGGGGTTGGTGTGGAGGATCAGGGCATCGGCCCCGATCATCTCCACCGCCTCCCGGCACTCCCGGACGCCCATGCCGTAGTTGAGCTGCACGGCGCCCAGGTTGGCCAGCAGGACGGCCGAGGGAGCGACCTCGCGAACGCGAAAGGTATCAGCTTTCGAGGGATCTTCCAACGCTTTGCGCTGCGAGCCCACGCCGATGGCGACGCCCGTCTCCTCGGCTCCCGCCGCCAGGTTGCGGTTGATCCGGCCGGCCGTCTCGGTGCCGCCGGTCATGCTGGAGATGAGGAGCGGGAGCGAGAGGCGGCGGCCGAGGAAGCTCACGCCGGTGTCGACCTGGGCGAGATCGATCTCGGGCAGCGCCGCGTGGCCGAAGTGATAGTCGTCGAAGAAGCTCTTCCCGAGCTGCATCCGCTCCTCGAGCGCCAGGCGGATGTGCTCCAGCTTGCGGTCGCGCTCGGCGGGGGGAGCCTGCGCCATCTCGGCGGTCTCGCTCACTGCTCGCGCTCCCGCAGGTAGTCGATCAGTCCGGCGAGGAACAGCCGTCCCTCGGGCGCGAGGCCGAAGGGAGCCAGCCCGGCGAGAGCGGCCTGGGCGGCGCGCAGCCGCTCGGCGATCATGGCCGTCACGGCGGCGCGGGCTCCCGTCTCCTCCAGCACCCGCAGGGCCGCTTGTACCTGGGATGCGGAGGCGTCCGAATTGCCAAGGGCGCCCTCCAGGGCCTGCCGCTGGCCGGGGGTGGCCGCCTCCAGGGCGCGGTGGATGAGGAAGGTGTACTTCCCCTCCCGCAGGTCGGCGTCCACGGGCTTGCCCACGGTGCCCGGATCACCGAACATCCCCAGCAGGTCGTCCTGGAGCTGGAAGGCTTCGCCCACCGCCGCCCCGTAGCGGGAGAGCTCGGCGAGGGCCGCCGCGGGCGCGCCGGCGAGGATCGCCCCCAGTTGGATGGGGCGCTCACAGGTGTAGCGTCCGGACTTGAGCCGCAGCACCCGCAGCAACTCCTCTTCCGTGGCGCCGCGCCGCTGGGCCACCAGGATCTCCAGGTACTGCCCGCCCACCACCTCCTGGCACATGGCGGAGAAGCAGCGGGCGAGCTCGCCGTTCCCCTTGGGGAAGGCGGGAGCGGCCAGCTCCACGGCCCAGCTCTGGGCGAGGTCGCCGAGCAGGATGGCCACGGAGACGCCGAAGTGGGCCGCGTCCCCGCGCAGCCCGCGGGCGCGGTGGACGTCGCGGAAGCGCACGTGCGCCGCGGGAAGGCCGCGGCGCGTTTCGGCGTGGTCCATGATGTCGTCGTGGATCAGCAGGTAGGTGTGGAGCAGCTCGGTGGCGAGGGCCAGGGGGAGGACCTCCTCCTCGGAGGAGCCGCCCAGCGCCTTGTAGGTGTAGTAGACGAGGGCCGGCCGCAGCCGCTAGCCGCCGTGGGTGGCGAGCTGCCCCACGCCCTCGATCAGCTCCAGCATCTCAGGAGATTCGCCGGCCGCGGCCTCCTGGCGCCGTCCCTCCAGCCAGGCGGCGAGGGCGCGCTCCAGCCGGGCGCGGAAGCCGCCGAGCAGGTCGTGGAAATTCTCAGGCACCGCCGTTGGCCGGTCGGTTGCGGGTGCCTCGGTCGATAGTCCCATGCCGTGTTTTTACCTGCTTGCTCGTGATCTGCAAAGCATACCCGAAAATTTTCCGGCAGAGACGCCGGCCCGAACGGCGCTGATTGTAGGCGAAAGGACTTTGCGATGCAAAGCCGGGAGCGAGGCCCTCGGGGAGAGGTTCCTCGCGGTACCGGAGTGCCCCCGCCCAAGACCCTCATCACCCCGGCCCTCTTCTCCCGCCCCCTCCCAGCCCCCCTCACCGGGAGAAGAGGGAGCCCCCGCCCCGGCCACGGGGAGAGTTGACGCCCGCCTCGCCTGGGATTGAAATCCCCGGCTACCCTCGGTGTCCCCTGCGGGTCCCAAGACCTTGCGGTCCCGCTAGGGACTACCGTTGGTAGCCAGGGATTTCAATCCCAGGCGCTGGTCCTCGCCGCAGCCTGCTATAGGCTAGGACTCGACCTCAACCCCTCAGGAGACCCCAACCCATGACCCTCGCCCTCTACCAGGTGGACGCCTTCACCGACCGCCCCTTCGCCGGCAATCCGGCGGCGGTCTGCCTTTTGCCGGAGCCTCGCGACGCGGCGTGGATGCAGGACGTGGCGCGGGAGATGAACCTGTCGGAAACCGCCTTCCTTCATCCCCAGGACGGCGGCTGGGGGCTGCGCTGGTTCACCCCGGCCATTGAGGTGGAGCTGTGCGGCCATGCCACCCTGGCGAGCGCCCACGTGCTGTGGCAGTCGGGACGGCTCGGCGCCGGAGAGACGGCGCGCTTCCACACCCTGAGCGGCCTGCTCACGGCGGAGCAACAGGGAGAGTGGATCGAGCTCGACTTCCCGGCCCGCAGCGCTCCGGAGGCGGAGCCGCCCGCGGGATTGACCGCGCTCTTTGGCGCCGAGCCCGTGTTCGTGGGGAAGAGCCGCTACGACTATCTGCTGGAGCTGCCGAACGAGGCCGCGGTGCGCGCCGCCTCGCCCGACCCGCGCCAACTCGCGGCCTTGCCGGTGCGGGGCGTCATCGTCACCGCCCGTGGGGAGGACGGAGGACCCTACGACATCGTCTCCCGCTTCTTCGCCCCCGGCTCGGGAGTGGACGAAGACCCGGTGACCGGCTCCGCCCACTGCACCCTGGGCCCCCACTGGGCGCCGAAGCTCGGCAAGCAGGAGCTTCTCGCTTACCAGGCCTCGGCCCGCGGCGGTGTGATCCGCGTCCGGGTGGCGGGGGAGCGGGTGCGCCTCGGAGGACGGGCGGTCACCGTCTTCGAAGGACGCCTCACGGCCGGCTGACCGTTCAGGGAAGCGGGGAAGGAGGCGAAGGAAAAGCTTGGGGCGCGGCCTCGCCGCGCCCCCGGTCATCCTGCACCAATCTTTCCTGGTCTCTGCTATCCCTCGTCCTTGCCGCCGGGAGTCAGGGCCCGAGCCAGCGTCTCATGGAGGTAGCGGAGGAAACGGTGGAAGCCGTCGAGCATCTCCGTCAACGCCTTCTCCTCCTCGGGCGGCAGCGGCTCGCGCTTGCCCAGGATGCGCTGGACGTCCACCCGCTCTCCGCCGGCCGCGGGCGCTTCCTGGTCCTCGGCGCCGACGCCTTCGCCCCGGCGCCGCATCCCTTCCGGTTTGCCGTTGATGATCTGAATGGCGTTGTGCAGGTCGTTCAGATCGCAGCCCAGCGTGTTCAGGATCTTCTCCAGCGTGTCGAGCGAGGGCCGCTGCCGGCCCGTCTCGTAGGCCGAGAGCATCCCCTTGGTGATGCCGGCGGCCTCGGCCACCTGGTACTGCTTCCTACCCCGCCGGTCTCGCAGCCAGCGCAGCGCATGGCCGAGTCCGTTCATGATGGGTGTGCGCACGGTATGTTCTCCTCAGACCCCTTCAGGTCTTCGTCGGTCGGTTCGCTCCTTGGGCGACCTTTTCCATACTCGACAGTCTAGGCGTAACAAGAGCGTAAGTCAATGCCTCTGGAGCGGAATCTTTCCGTCCCCTCCGCCATCGTCACCCTACCAACTAAGTGCACAGCCTACCCCGGCAGCGAGCCTTCGCGAACAACCGGCGTAAACGTCACGGTTTTCACCACTTTCCTCACCTTTCTTGCAAACGCGGCTGCACTGTCGCCTTACATCCTTGTGCTCGTCCGTTTCCCTGGGGGAGAACTGTATGATTTCGTCTCCGGTCACCGTTCCAGCCAACGCTTTCCATGCCCCCGTCCCAGGCCCGCCGGGTCTTCCCTTCCTGGGCGCCCTGCCGCAGGTACGGAAAGACCCGCTCCAGTTCCTCTCCCGCATGGTGCGGGAGTACGGCGACGTCGTCTGCCTGGGAGGAGTGGGCTCCCAGAAGTTCTATCTCGTCACCCACCCGCGCGATATCGAGCACGTCTGGAAGACCCACCATGGCAAGTACGTCAAGGGCGCCAACTTCCAGCTCCTGCGGCCGCTGGCCGGGAGCGGGCTGTTCCTCAACGAGGGGGAATCCTGGCACACCCAGAGGCGACTTCTCCAGCCCGCCTTCCACGTGCCCCGTCTGATGGCCATGGCGAGGACCATCACCGCCGCCGCCGAGGAGCTGCTCGCGGCCTGGCAGCAGCGCCTGCCAACGGGCGTCCCCTTCGACCTCGAAGCCGAGATGATGAACCTCGCCGTCCGCTTCTCGGTCCAGACCCTTTTCGGTACCGCCGTGGCCGGCGACGCGGAGACCGTGGACCACGCGGTGGGCACCGCCTTCTCCATCCTCCATCAGCGGGTCCTCTCCCCTCTTCCCTTCCCCTGGTGGGTACCGCTGCCGGGGAACCTCCGCTTCCAGCGCGCCGTGGCCAGCCTGGAGCGGGTGGTCTATCGCATCATCGCCGAGCGCCAGGCGAGCGGGACCCTGGGCGACGACGTCCTGTCGACCCTCCTCTCCGTGCGCGACGAAAGCGGCCAGGGGATGCCGGTGAAGATGGTACGCGACGAAGTGGTGACCATGCTGGTCGCCGGCCACGAATCGACCGGCATCACCCTCTCCTGGACCCTCTACCTGCTTTCCCGCTACCCCCAGGCCGCCCGTCGGGTGGAGGAGGAGCTGGCGAACGTCCTCGGCGGCCGCACGCCGGGTTTCGAGGACCTGCCGAAGCTCACCTACCTCGGCATGGTGCTCAAGGAGAGCCTGCGGCTCTATCCCCCCTTCTGGCTGCTGACCCGCACGCCCATTGAGGACGACGAAGTGAACGGCCACCTCATCCAGGCCGGCGCCATCCTGCTCTTCTCGCCCTACGTCACCCACCGGCGGCCGGATTTCTGGCCTAATCCGGAGGCCTTCGACCCGGAGCGTTTCGAGCCGGAGAAGGTGGCGCAACGCCCTCACTTCGCCTATTACCCCCTGGGCGGCGGCCCGCGGGTGTGCATCGGCGGCCGGCTGGCGGAGATGCAGGCGACGCTGGTGCTGGCGACACTTTTACAACGCTACTCGTTCCACGCCCTCCCCGGGAGGAGGGTGGAGCCTGCAGCCATGCTCTCGCTACGGCCGGCAGGCGGCTTGTGGATGACCCTCCACGAACGGGAGTGAAACGATCGCATCGGCTATGAGGAGGGAGAAGGGGCAGGGAGCAGCGAGGAGCTTAATTCTCGTCTCGGGAACTGCTAAGGGAGCACTGCTAGAGAACCTGCTCGGCTGAGCCAAAGCGCCAGGAGGATCGCTCGTGGCACCGCGCGGCAGGCTCAGACCGTTGCCGTCCCCACCCGCCTGAGTGTTGTGCAATCCTCGGGCCAAGGGGCGCCTCCGCCCAAGCCCCCTCATCACCCCGGCCCTCTTCTCCCATCGCCCTCCCCCCGACCGGGAGAAGAGGGAGAACAGCAAGAAGGGACGAAAGGGACAGCAGGGACAGCAAGGACGAACAGCAAGAACCCCCAGCCGGGTACCCCTCTCCCGGGGAGGGGGATGTCGGGGGGCGGGAGAGGGGCAGGGGTGAGGGTCTTGGGTGGGGGAAGCCTGGCTGGGAGAAGACGCCACAGTATCAAGAGGCTGTTCTCCCTCTTCTCCCTGTCGGGAGGAGGGCGATGGGAGAAGAGGGCCGGGGTGATGAGGGGCTTGGGCGGGGACGCGCGTTTCCCGTGGAGCGGATCGGCTAAGATGAGCCGCTCCGTCTGGAGGCGGGCTTCGAGGGAGAGCAGGGTATGGAGATTAAGAAGGTCGGCGTGGTCGGCGCCGGAGTCATGGGAGTGGGGCTGGGGCAGAGCCTGGCGCAGACGGGCCACGAGGCCTGCCTGGTGGACGTCTCCGCGGCCGTGCTGGAGCGTGCCCGCGGAGAGATTCGCCAGGGGGTGCGCTTCCAGGGGATGTTCCAGAAAGGCGCCCGCCGCGAGGATCCGGATGCCGTTCTGGCACGGATCGCCTTCACCACCGACCTCGCGGCCCTCGCAGACGTAGACTTCGTCATCGAGAACGTCCCCGAGAAGTGGGAGCTCAAGCGCGAGGTCTATCCCCGCCTGGACGAGATCTGCCCGCCGCGCGCCGTCTTCGCCGTCAACACCTCCTGCATCTCGATCACCCGCGTGGCGAGCCTCACGCAGCGGCCGGACCGGATCATCGGCATGCACTTCATGAACCCCGTTCCCTTGAAGCCGATGGTCGAGGTCATCCGCGCCCATCACACCAGCGACGAGACCCTGGAGATCGCCCGCCAGCTCCTGCGCCAGATGGGGAAGGAGTGCATCGTCGTCGGCGACCTTCCAGGCTTCGTCACCAACCGGGTGCTGATGCTCACCATCAACGAGGCCGTCTTCGTGCTGCAGGACGGCGTCGCCACCGCCGAGCAGGTGGATCAGCTCTTCAAGACCTGCTTCGGCCACAAGATGGGACCGCTGGAAACCGCGGACCTGATCGGCCTCGACACCATCCTGTACTCGATCGAGGTCCTCCACGAGAGCTACGGCGACTCGAAATACCGCCCCTCGCCGCTGCTGCGCAAGATGGTCGACGCCGGCCTCTTGGGACGCAAGAGCGGCAAGGGCTTCTACGACTACGGAACTGCTTTGTAGGATTCACCGCACCATGGACGAGACACAAGTCAAGATCAAGGAATTCCTGTCGCGGTTCTTCAAGAGCCACGACTTGCAGCCGGACGAGGATGTCTTCGCGCTCGGCTTCGTCAACTCGCTTTTAGCCATGCAGCTCGTCGCCTTCGTCGAGAAGGAGTTCGGCATCCAGGTGGAGGACGCCGACCTCGACCTCGACAACTTCCGCTCCATCCGGGCCATTTCGAGCCTCGTCGCGCGCAAGACGGGCGCGGCGGCGCCGGTGTAAACCGTGCGCTTGGAGCTGACGGCCGCGCAGTGCGCGGCCCGCGACGAGTTCCGCGCCTTCGCGGCAGCGGAGATCGTCCCCCACGCCGATCGTTGGGACCGCGAAGCGGCCATCCCCCGCTCGGCGATCGAGGCCCTGCGCGAGCAACGCTACCTCGGCTCGAACGTCCTGCCGGAGCACGGCGGGGTGGGGCGGGACATGATCACCTACGGCCTCTTGACCGAAGAGATCGCCCGTGGCTGCTCCTCCGTGCGCTCGCTCCTGACCGTGCACGACATGGTGGCCCACGCCATTCAGCGCTGGGGGAGCCCGGCGCAGCGGGAACGCTGGCTGCCCCTCCTGGCGCGGGGCGAGGTGCTGGCGGCCCTCGCCCTCTCCGAGCCCAACGCCGGCAGCGACGCCAAGAGCGTGGAGACCACGGCGGTCGAGGACGGCGACGGTTGGGTGCTCACGGGCCACAAGAAATGGACCACCTTCGGCCAGCTCGCGGGCCTCTTCCTCGTCCTCGCCCGCTGCGGCGAAGCGCTCGCCGCCTTCCTCGTGGAGCGGGAGAGCCCCGGCCTCGCCGTCGAGCCGCTCCACGGCGTGTGGGGCACCCGCGCCTCGCTCCTCGCCGAGCTGACCTTCGACGGCTGCCGCGTCCCGAAAGAGAGTCTCCTCGGGCGGCTCGGCTTCGGCCTCTCCCACGTGGTGGCCGCGGCCCTGGAGCACGGCCGCTACAGCGTGGCCTGGGGCGCGGTGGGGATCGGCCAGGCGTGCCTCGATGCCTGCCGCACCTACACGGCCGGGCGGCGCCAGGGGGGAGCGGCGCTCGCCGATCATCAGCTCATCCGCCGCCTGCTCACCGACATGATCGTCAACGTCCGCGCTGCCCGCCTCCTCTGCCTGCGCGCCGGCTGGCTGCGCGATCAGCGCGATCCCGGGGCCTTCATGGAGGTCATGGCGGCCAAGTACTTCGCCTCCACCATGGCGGTGCGCGCCGCCAATGACGCCGTGCAGGTCCACGGCGCCAACGGCATGAGCGACGACTTCCCCGTCGGCCGCTACCTGCGCGACGCCAAGGTGACCGAGATCATCGAGGGGAGCACCCAGATCCAGCAGATCACCCTCTCCCTTTTCGACTTCCAGGAGCTCTGATCGATGGCCGTGAAATGCGTCGTCTGGGACTTGGACGACACCGTGTGGGACGGCATCCTGCTCGAAGACCCCGAGGTGCGCCTGCGCCCGCACATGCCTCACATCCTGAAGACGCTGGACGAGCGGGGCATCCTGCATTCGATCGCCAGCCGCAACGATCCCGGCCTCGCCATGGCGAGGCTGCGCGAATTCGGGCTCGACGACTACTTCCTCTACCCCCAGATCAACTGGGGCTCCAAGGCCGCCTCGATCGCCCAGGTTGCCAAGGACCTGAACCTCGCCCTGGACGCTTTCGCCTTCGTGGACGACCAGCCCTTCGAGCGCGAGGAAGTGGCCTTCAGCCACCCCGGCGTGCTCTGCCTCGACTCGGCGCACCTCGAAGGCGTGCTCGACCGTCCTGAGCTCAATCCCCGCTTCGTCACCGAGGACTCGCGCCTGCGGCGGCGGATGTATCAAGCCGACGTCCGGCGCAACCGTGAAGAGGCCGAGTACGTGGGGCCGAAAGAGGAGTTCCTCGCCACCCTCGGCATGGTGTTCACCATCGCGCCCTGCCGCGACGAGGACCTGAAGCGCGCCGAAGAGCTGACGGTGCGCACCCACCAGCTCAACACCACCGGCTACACCTACTCCTACGAAGAGCTGGACGAGCTGCGCCGGTCACCTCGCCACGAGCTGCTCATCGCCAGCTTGGAGGACCGGCACGGCGCCTACGGCAAGATCGGCCTATCGCTGATCGAGAAAGGAGACGAGGTGTGGACGGTGAAGCTGCTTCTGATGTCCTGCCGCGTCATGTCGAAAGGCGTGGGGATGATCCTCCTTCATCACCTCTTGCGCCGGGCGAAAGAGGCCGGCGTGCGCCTGCGCGCCGAATTCGTCTCCACCGACCGCAACCGCCAGATGCTCATCACCTACCGCTTCGCAGGGTTCCGGGAAGTGGAGAAGGCGGGGGAGGTCTCCGTGATGGAGAACGACTTCTCGGCTCTCCAGCCGGCGCCGCCTTATGTGGAGCTGCGGATACCCGAATAACCGACACCGTGTCCGTAGAGACGACCCGCCGTCATAGCCTGCGAGGGATATCGTGGACGGGCTGGGTCGTCTCTACGGGCACGTCGTCGCTGGCTGGAGGACCCGCGCAGGGCGAAGGTACAGCTCCGCTAGGATGGACGGTCTCTCTGCTCGTTTGGAGCCTGCGAATCGCCGATCGGCCTCTCGATCTCGAAGATGGACCCCAAACGGCCGATGATTTGAGTCCACGGCTCACCGGTTGGACTCTATCGGTCGAACGTTGGAGCGACGCTGGGCGATTGGGCTCGCTTCACGACGAGTTGGATCCAAACGGCGGGAGATGAGGCCCAACTCCGAAAAGATGGACTCCAAACGCCGGTAGTGTCCTATTTTGAAATCCGGGGCGGCTGTCGGCCTTCTTGCGCAGGCGCTACGGGGTGGGCCTTGAAGGCGCCCGACCTCTCCGGCGCGCTCCCATGCAGCGGCGGCGATAACGTAGACGGGCGCCATGGGCCGTTGGTAGGCTCCGTCCGGTGTCTCCGATCTTGGAATATCTGCTGGCGGTTCGCCGGCACTGGGCGGCGCTCGTGACTGGGTCCCTGCCGATCGCCGTCTATACGATTCTGGCTCTTGGCTTTCCAGATGAACCGCATAAGATTCAACACTTCTGGAATCATCTCCCTCAGTGGGCAGTTATTCTCCTCGCGTTGCTGGGGGTGACGGTCGCGCAATTTCTCGCATGGAACGATTTACGAACCGATAGAGAGAATCTTAAAGGGCAACTCAGGGAACGCCGCCAACATGATCGCCAGACCGCCATTATGGCGGATTTGGATATGCGTTTTGGTCCTTCTTCCCCCGGCTCTCAGGCTCGCTTAGAATCAGCCATTGCTCTATTCGAAAAGTTGGAAGCGGAAATACTCGCCGGTAATTTTTCGAACGCCGATGAGCTTCTTATCTTCAGGGACTTTTTCACGGCTATACTACGAAGCTGGTTTGCATCAGGCGGGGCCTATCCCCATTGGCAAAGCCGGCTCTTGAAGGTGGTAAGCGCCGTCGTTCAGCACGAACGCGAGCTGACCGACAATGAGCCCTAAGAACCCGGCTCATGCCGTCCGCTTCTTGTACGGTCCCCGCTTCGCCGCGACCGTGGGCGGCAGGAGCGCCACGAGATCCGCGATTTCCCACACCCGGGACTCGACACCGGCCGCCATGGCGGGGGTGACGCGCAGGGTCTTGTGAATCCGGCACAGGTTGTAGTGCGCGTGGAAGAGCCCCAGGGCGGCGATATGGTTCTCCACCTTCTTTGAGAAGGCGTTGGTCAGACGGGTGAACCGGCGCACGCTCATGCGGATTGTGAGGTTGGCGCGCTCTACGTAGCTGGTAGAGACGTGCTTCGCATCGGGACAACCCGTGACGGCGTGCTTCTGGGCGCCGATGCACTCCGCCGGGGAGTAGCGCGTCTCGGGGCCGGTGGGCGCGTTGCCGTAGATCTTCACGAGCTGGGCGAAGTCGATTGCCCCGCCGAAGGCGTCCTCTACCGCGGAGAGGTACATGGCGTGCCCGTCTGTGGTGAGCTGGACTCGGTTCGCGAGCCGGCCCGCCACGTCCTGAAGGAACTCCGTCGCACAGCCGGCGTCCCGCGAGCCCACGAGAAAGGCCGGCATCAGCTTCGTGTCCGCGTCGACGCAGGTGAACGTCCAAACATCGCCGTAGCCAAACTGCCCGACCTTGGCCGCCGGAACGTTCTTTGCTTTCGCGTACACGAAATTCCAGATTTCGTCAATTTGTAACCGCTTGCAGGTGAGATTCCGGAACGCTTCGTCCTGGTAGCCGGCGCACGCCTTGCCCATCTCGACGCCCAACCTCATGACGGTGTCCTTGGACACGTCGCACATGCGGGCGGTTGCCCTCACGCTAACGCCTTCCACGAGGGCGGAGATGATCTGGACTCGCTTCTCGGTGTTGAGTACGTTTGCCATACTAGACATTATGCTTGACACCGCCTTCAAAGTCAATAGGTAGAGTAGGGTAAGTTCAAAGAAAAATCACGGCGCCGGAGGCTCCCCCGGCGCCGTCCGGGCGTCGCTACCCCTTTCGAGCCAGGTAGGGCCACATCATTCGCCAGCTCTTGCTTGGATGACGGTGCATCGCGTTCCCTTTCCGGGCTTGCGACGCGGGCGGGAGGGAGATACACTTCCCCTGCCGGAGTCCTGGACCGCTCGCGTCTGGGCCTCTTGAGATCGCCAAGGGCCGTAATCCCTTGGCGATTTCCATTTTGGGGTGATCTGGAGAGGCCGTCAAATGACAAAACTAACCGGCTTCTGTCAGTGACAAAAGGGCTGGACTTCTGTCAGTGACAAAAGTCACGAGCTTTTGTCATCCCTCTTCTTCATGCGTTCCAGGAGGAGCCGCTTGATAGCGATTACATGCCGCTCTCTTGACGTGGGAGCTATCTTAATTTGAGCGCTTTGCTTCGGGTCGGTGGTGCTTTGGAAGGTGATCCACTTAGCCAACCGTAGCCGCTCTGCTTCTTCGGACGGATCAATTTCGACGTTGAGGTCTCCGGCTTTAATTTCGGCCAGTGCTTGATCGAAGCACTCTTGGTTATAGCGATCATGATGCCGTTGGCGAGCTGCCTCCAGCCATTTGTTCGTCTTTTCGAGTTTATTGCCTAGGACCGTTAGAGGTGGCGTTTTGAGATGGCGTTTCCAGGTTCGCATGAGGCGGCGAAAGGCAGTGCCCTCGCTATCTTCCCCCGTGATTTTTCTCACAGCCGCAGTTAGAGATAAGTTGTCTTCAACAATGAGGGTGGCAACTTCGTCTAGCAGCAATCCGTCTTCAACGCTGTCCTTTGGCGGGCGTCCGCCTCCTGTCGATTCAACCTCTATCTGGCGTTGGAAGTGGTAGGCCCTGCATGCTTCAATGGCCCATTCTGGCGGGTTCTCAGGACTTGCACCGATGGCCATCACGGCATGATGCATATTGCCCGTCTGATCAAAAAGCTCTTTGAAGGTAGGCTTGTGAAGTATGCCTATATTTAACGGCATTGCACCCCCCACGGCGCTCCCCACGAGTAAGCCAAAAGGCGGCGCGGCGGGCCGGCCGTGGGGGGCCGGCTTTCGGCTCGCGACTTCCTAGCCGCGCCTTACAGCTTGGATTCTACAGGAGGGAGCTACGGGGAGGGCTTGTTCCAGCGCTTCGCGGCGGCCTTCTGGGCGATCTCACGGCGCCGCTCGGGGGTGAGGGTGCTGGCGCGGCTCGCCCCGCCCTTGGCGCCGCCCTTGCGCTTGGCGATGGTGGCGGGATCGTTCTCCGGGAGCGGCTGCTGTGGTGCTTCCCCGCTGGCCTCTTGGAAGACTTGGCGGGCGAGCTGGAACGGATCGCGGGGTCTCTTGGGACGCATGACCATACTCCTAAAGTAGCACGGGCGGCCCGGACAGGCGCCGCCCGCAGGGTTAGACAGACTCGCGGACGTGCCGCTCGACTACCGGGCCGGGGTCGGGCAGCTCGCCGCGCAAAAGGATGGGCGCCAGCTCCGCCGCCAAGGCCCGGCACTGCCGGGAGCTTTTGAGCGTGGCGATGACGCGATAGGTGGGGAGATGCACCAGGGTGCGGAGATGGTTCCCATCCGGGCCGTGGCAGGTGCCCTGGTAGACGCCGAACGGGGGCGAGACGACGCCGCGCACCCCGACCTCGCGGCCGTCCATCATGCGAGCCGTGAAGGCCCCCAGGTGCCATGCCAAGGGGAGAGGGTGCCCCGCCTTGGCCCGGACGCGCAGGTAGGCGTCTGCCGCCGCCGCGAGCCACGTGCCGGCGGACCGGTGTCCCTCACCTTCCGCTGCCCGCTTCCAGCGGATCGACTGCTCTGCGGTCGCGTGGACGGTGAATGAGGCCGTCTTCACCGGCCTCCCTCCCGTTCCCACCGCTCCCGTGCCCACTTCTCCCGCCGTTGGGCCTCCTCTGCCGGGCCTACCGGGTGTAGGGCCTCATAGTGCTCGTGGCTCGTGTCCTCAAAGGCCCGTTGCAGGGCAAGGTGCACGTCCCCGGCCCACGCGAGGAAGGCGCCCGCCGTCGCCAAGCCGCGAAGCTTCGCAGCCTGTTCCCAGCGGGCCTTCTGGCGCCCCGTCGCCTTGAGGGTGACGGTCCGGTTCGCGTCCGGAGGATAGGAAAGCTTGGAGTCCCACCCCATCACGACACCTTCCCGAGCCAAGAATCCAGCTCGACTTCCAGGCGGTCCGCAAGCTCGCCGATCGCCAGCGCTATCTCGGCTCCGACGCCGGCAACGCGGCTTTCGTACTCGCTGGAAGGACTGAAAGCCGGGCCGCACCATGACGACATGGCGCCCTGGAGGTGCCGCATGTCCGCGACGGCGGCGCGCAGCTCGTTGGGGAAGATCCCCTCCGGATGGTCCGGCCACTGGCCCCACGTTTCGAGCACCATCTCGAAAAGGAGGTGACCGAACCCCCGGAGCCGGGCGTTGGCGGTGGCGTCCGGGAAGTAGACGCAGAACGTCTCGCGGAAGCAGGGGAAGTCCTCGAATCGTTCCGGATCAATGACCGGCGGGGAGACGGCGCGGCCGGGCGGTGATGGGGGCGGTGGGGCCGTGGACGGGGTAGACTTGAACAGGTTCAGCATGGGGGACTCTCCTGTGCTGGGCTAGGTCCGGTGGAGCGGGTCACAGCGCTCTGCCGGGCCGCTTGGTTTGGGCGGGGAAGGGCTTGTCCCTCCCCCTACGGGGGAAGGTAACGCACTGCGGGCGGGAATGGGGCGGTTCCAGGGCTGGATTTCAAACTAGGACACTGCCCAAACGCCGGGAGATGGAGCCCAAATCGCCGTGGATGGACCCCAAACGGCAGGAGATGGGCTCCAAACGCCGGATGCTCGCGCCCAAACGCCGGTAGATAGGCTCCAAACGCCCGGTGATCGCCTCCAAGGCCGGCAGATGGACTCCAAACGCCGGCGGATCGAGTCCAAACCGCCGTGGATGGACTCCAAACGCCGAAAATCTCGATCCAAATTGCAGGCGGCTTACCGAGCCCGTAGGGCGGCAGACTCGTAGCCCAGGCCGTGAGCCCTGGGCGGGCAGACATCCAATCCTCTCAGCAGCCTGAAATGCAGGTCCGCTCGCAGGAGTTGAGGCGGACGGTGCAGGCGAGCTCGCACTTCGAGTCGCCGGGGGCACACTGGCTGACGCAGGGACCACGATGGCCGCCCGGATCAGGTGCCGGGACGGCCCTCGCCTATTCCATTGAGAAACGCAATTCCAGCCTCTGCCATTAGGGGCAAAGCCGAGGCACGGGAGCTCGCGTCGTCTCCGTCTGAGGAGCTTGGAGGGGTGCCGTCCAATTCAATTCTGGAGGGGTTTGTCATGTTGAGACGTCA